>NZ_LR590469.1:3646727-3950621 GCF_901472495.1 Yersinia enterocolitica subsp. enterocolitica | reverse complement strand
GGTACACGCACCGGAATACCAGTCACATCCGCCAGAATCTGACTCCATAGTTTGCCTTTTGCACCGCCGCCGGCAAATACCACTGACGAGGCTTTGACACCGGAGAATTCCGCAATTTGTGCCAAATTACAGGCCGAAACGATTGCTGCGTTCTCTTCCAAGGCACGGAATAAAGTGGCTTTGTTGCATTTTTCAGGGTCGAGCGACAGGTTAATAAAGGAAGGTGCGGCGTGATACCAGGATTTAAAGCGCATAACATCAGAGAAAATGGGCATCACCCCGTAAGCCCCGGCTGGCACCCGCGCCGCCATATCTTCCAGCAAACTATAAGTATCAATCCCTAACCGCTGGGCGAGTAATTTCTCTTCGGCACAGAATGCATCACGGAACCAGCGCATGGTCAGGCCGGTAAAGAAGCTGATGGATTCTGCTTGTACCATGCCGGGAATGACGTGAGGGTTAATGCGTGTATTCATATTGGGATCAGTGATCGGTTTGGGTAGGTTAACCACCTGCTGCCAGAAAGTGCCCCCCAACACCGCTGTCTGCCCCGGTTGTACCACTCCTAACCCTAAGCAACCGAGTTGTACGTCACCGCCGCCCATCACTACTGGCGTTCCAGCCAACAAGCCACACTCTTGTGCGGCCTCTGCTGTGACATGCCCGAGCAAAGTACCGGTTTCTTTGACTGGCGATAAAATATCAGCGCGTAGCCCAGCCATTTCCAACAAGTTCGGCTGCCAGTTGCGCGTGACTAAATCCAGCATTCCGGTAGTGCCCGCATTGGAGGGATCGACCGCCAGCTCGCCACTGAGCATATTCGCCAGCCAGTCGCTTATCATGGTTAATGTCCCGGCCTGACGATAAATATCAGGGCGGTAATGCGCCAGCCACAATAATCGAGGCATCGCACTTAAAGCCAGTGTCTGACCGGAGCACTGATAGACTTCAAGCTCAAAGCCATTATGGTGCAACTCTTTCAATTCACTGACTTCACGGCTGGCTCGGGCATCCACATTGGCACAAGCCCAAATAGGTTTACCGCTGCGGTCATAAAGCACAATCCCTTCGCGCATTGAGCAGGCTGCAACCGCACGGATAGCACTGGCGGGCAAGTTGGCCTGATGCAACGCCTGACGGATGCATTGACAGGTCAGCTTCCAGTTGGTGGTTAAATCAAACTCCATCGACCCAGGGACATCAGGTACTGGCAAATGTAGCCATTCAGCCTGTCCGGCTGCTATCTGATTGCCATTAAGATCAAATATTACCGCCCGGACACTGCCGGTGCCTGCATCCAAAGCCATCAGATAATCACCCGATGTGGTCGTAGAGAATTGACTCATTACGCTATCCTCTTTTTATATAAATTGATGAATAAATCTGTCCTCTACTGCTTTTTTCTCGAAAAAATAAAAACTATCGGAGGTTAATGGCAAACCCAGTATCAAGCCAGGTGCGTGAAGGAGCGACTGTCCCTAGGGGCACTTCGGTCGCTTACGCGACTACGACCCCAACGGAACATTTCCCCTTCAATCGACTTTGTCAGCAATCTGACTATTGGCGTAATTGTCGCAGCCAGATGAGGTGAGCACTGCGCAAGCCTAAGCTGGCTAGTAAAATAGCCAATTAAATCAGTTTGATGATTGATCTTGCAGTCAACTCATCAGTTACCAAAGCATTCACATACTTGCCTTTTAGCGCAGCTACAATGGCTTCAGATTTCTCCACCCCGCCCGCCACACCAATCACCGTAGGAATGTTTTTCAAATCTGTCAGTGAAATACCGATTAATTCCTGATGAATCTGCATATCTGCGGCGAGCGCACCATCAGCCTGCATAAAGTAACCGAGGATATCGCCGACCGCGCCTTTGCGGCTAAACATCAGCTGTTCACCTTCGCTGATATAGCCAGAGCGCAAAATTGTGGCTTCTTTTTGTTGATTGACCGAACCAATCCCCACCACCGCAACATCAGCCGCACACGCTGCCAGCATCACATCGCGCACACTGTTTTCCTGGCGGAATGTTTCAGCGACCTTGGCACTGGAAGCACGCAACGGCGCAGGAATAATGCTGACCTGACAGGCCGCATCAAGCTGTCCAATCCCAGTCATATAAGAACCTACACCACCGGAAAGAGTCACCAAGCGCACCTGCTGCGAGGCAATAAAGCCACTTAAATGCTGCAAAGCGCACATAGTGGTTTCACCAAAACCAACCGCCAATAGCTGCTGCGGTTGTATCAATGCCATCAATAGATGTGCTGCGCCAATACCCAACCGGCTGCTGATACTCAGGTCAGCTAAAGAAGGTAAAATGCGGATATGCTTCAGACCGAAATGCTGTTGCAGCGCATTTTCCAGTTCCAGACAACCCTCATAGCGCGAATTAATCTGTACCCGGATAACCCCAGACTGACGGCCTTTCTCCAGCAATCTGGAGACCTTCAATCTGGTCAGCCCTAGCAGTTCGCCAATATCCCCTTGTGTTAAGCCATCGTGATAATAAAACCACGCAATGCGAGCGAGCAGTTCCTCTTCACTCATGCTATTACCCGGATATTTGTATTCATCGTTGGACAACATTGGTTTTTCTTTCATCATTAGCCGCGATCCCTATTGCCGCTTTTCCATTCTTCATTGATTCATCATCGATCAGAAATCCACGGTCTGATAAATGCTATACCCAATAGATTTCAAGATGCAGGAAGGCGGCAAACGAGAAAGTCCCGATGAGCTTACATAAGTAAGTGATTCGGGCGATTGAGCGCAGCCAACACACCGGCAACTTGAAAGATGACGGGTATAAATTCTAATTGATAACTACGCTAACAGCTTAAACCCCATATTTGAACATATTTTAATTTAAATTTTTTTATTCACAGAATTGTGATCTTGATTACGCCACTAATGGGATTATACAGCTATCTTTTTTGAACACTTTTAATTTTAAATTATTTTTGTTCATTACGGGGACGATAATGCCGCACACTAAAGCCTCACCGCCACCGCTGCTTCAAGTGCGCGGCATCAGCAAACAGTTTTCCGGCGTAGTGGTATTGAAAAGTATCGACTTTACTCTGCAACCGGGTCAGGTCCACGCGCTATTGGGAGGCAACGGGGCGGGTAAATCAACGCTGATGAAGATCATTGCCGGAGTGCTTCCCCCCGACAGCGGCACTATTGAAATAGATGGGCAACCCTGCCTTAACCTCACTCCTGCCAAGGCCCACCAGCTAGGTATTTATCTGGTGCCGCAGGAGCCAATGCTATTTGCTAATTTGTCGGTTCAGGAAAATATTCTGTTCCGCCTGCCAAAGCATCAAGCAGACAAAAAGAAAATGGCACAGCTGCTGCAAAGTTTAGGCTGCCACTTGGATTTGGCAGTCAATGCCGGTTCGCTGGATGTTGCTGACCAACAATTAGTCGAGATCATGCGCGGCCTAATGCGTGACTCGCGAATTTTGATTCTTGATGAACCCACCGCCTCGCTAACACCAGCGGAAAGCAATCGCTTATTCAGCCAAATAAAAATGTTATTACAACAAGGGGTTGGGGTGGTGTTTATCTCCCACAAACTCCCTGAAATTCGCCAACTAGCCGATTGGGTCAGTGTGATGCGCGATGGCGGCATTGCGCTGAGTGGTGCCACTAACGACTTCTCAACTGACACCATTATTCAGGCAATTACCCCACAAGCCAAAAACAGTGAGTTATCGGATACCCAGAAGTTATGGTTAGAGCTGCCCGGTAACCGCCGCTCTCAAGCACGAGCGCAATCCAATCAACCGGTGATACAAGTGTGCGACCTGAGTGGCGAAGGTTTTGCTCATATCTCTTTTGAGGTACGCGCCGGTGAAATTCTTGGCCTGGCGGGAGTGGTTGGCGCTGGCAGAACAGAATTAGCCGAAACGCTCTATGGTTTGCGGCCCGTCAGCGGGGGGAAAGTCATGTTGGAAGAGTGCGACATCACCGCGATGAAAACCGTCAATCGGCTGGCTACCGGCCTGGTTTATCTGCCAGAAGACCGGCAGGCATCCGGCCTCTATCTCGACGCCCCATTGAGCTGGAATGTCTGTTCTCTCACTCAAGGTAACCAGGGGATATGGACTCATCCGGCACAGGAAGCCGCCATTTTAGAGCGCTATCGCCGCGCGTTAAACATCAAATTTAGTCACCTTGAACAGCCGGTTCGCACCTTATCCGGTGGTAATCAACAAAAGCTACTGATTGCCAAATGTCTGGAGGCTAACCCGCTATTACTGATTATTGATGAACCGACCCGTGGCGTAGATGTATCTGCCCGCAGCGATATTTATCAACTGATCCGTAGCATCGCGGCTCAGCATGTGGCGATCATTTTTATCTCATCTGATCTGGAAGAAGTGGTGCAAATGGCGGATCGCGTATTGGTTATGCATCAGGGGGAAATCAGTGGTGCGCTGGAGGGCAGTGCCATGAATGTCGACACCATTATGCACCTGGCTTTTGGTGAACAGACAGCTTTTGGTGAACATCATACCGACGCCCATCAGCGTGCTGAAAATGAGGGCGCATCATGTTGAAATTTATTCAAAGCTATCAATTTATTCAAAACAATCGCGAAGGTACAGCTCTGCTGGCGATCCTCGCCTTATTTGCCCTGCTCGGCGTGATCGACCGTAATTACTTCAATTTGCAAACTTTCACCATGATCTTTAGCAGTGCGCAGATCCTGATCCTGTTGGCGATCGGGGCCACTATGGTGATGCTAACCCGCAATATTGACGTCTCTGTTGGTTCGATCACCGGCTTATGTGCGGTAACGGTCGGCATGGCGCTCAATGCCGGTTTCGGGCTGGCGCTGTCCTGCCTGTTTGCACTATTGGTTGGCATGGGGGCGGGCTTCTTTAATGGCATTCTGGTGACCTGGCTGCGCATTCCGGCAATTGTCGCCACACTCGGTACGCTGGGGTTGTATCGCGGCTTGATGCTGCTGCTGACCGGTGGCAAATGGATCGAAGGGTTACCAGCGGATCTGAAAAATTTATCAACGCCAATTCTGTTTTCTATCTCGCCCATTGGCTGGCTGATTATGTTGCTGATTGTCGCCATGGCCTTGCTGCTGGGCAAAACCGCCTTTGGCCGCAGCTTCTATGCCACCGGTGATAACTTGCAGGGCGCACGCCAATTGGGAATTCGCACTGATAGCATTCGTATTTTTGCTTTCTCCATGAATGGCGTGATGGCAGCTCTGGCCGGGATAGTCTTTGCCTCACAAATTGGTTTTATCCCCAATCAGACCGGCAGCGGCCTGGAAATGAAAGCCATTGCCGCTTGTGTGCTCGGCGGAATCAGCTTGCTCGGCGGCACCGGCACCATTATCGGCGCGATCCTCGGGGCTTATTTACTGACACAAATCGACAGCGTGCTGGTGCTGCTGCGCCTACCGGCATGGTGGAATGATTTTATCGCCGGTTTGGTGTTACTGGGTGTACTGGTGTTCGATGGCCGCCTGCGTTGCGCCGTCGAGCGCAATATTCGCCAACAGAAATATGCCCGCTTTACTACCCGCCCGGTTGCGCCGGATAAGAAAGTAAAATCGAACAATAACAAAGCACCGAGCAGTAAATCATTCACTAAGAAGGAGGCGGCGCGATGAATATTTACCGACGTTATGGATGGGAGCTGGCATTGGCCGCCTTGTTAGTGCTGGAAATCGGGCTATTCGGTTTATCCAATTCGCGTATGTGGGATATCAATGTGCTGCTGTTCAGCACCAGTGATTTTATCTGCATCGGTATCGTCGCTCTGCCACTAACGATGGTGATTGTCAGTGGTGGTATCGATATCTCATTTGGCTCCACCATTGGGTTGTGCTCAATATTCCTTGGCGTGATGTTTCAGGCGGGCGTACCCATGAGCATCGCCATCCCGCTGACCCTACTGGTTGGCGCACTGTGTGGGCTGATTAATGCCGGGCTAATTCTGTATACCGGCGTCAACCCGCTGGTCATCACCCTCGGCACCATGTACCTGTTTGGCGGCAGTGCGCTGTTGTTATCCGGCATTTCCGGCGCAACCGGTTATGAAGGGATTGGTGGCTTCCCCACCGCTTTTACCGATTTTGCCAACCAAACCCTCCTCGGCCTACCGGTGCCGCTGGTGATCTTTATGGTCTGCGTGTTGCTGTTCTGGTTGTTGATGCACCGCACCCATAGTGGCCGTAACGTCTTTCTTATCGGGCAAAACAGCCGAGTGGCACGATACAGCGCCCTGCCCGTCGCCCGCACCTTATGCCTGTTGTATGCCTTGACCGGCATGGCCTCCGCCATTGCCGCTGTCCTGTTGGTTTCTTACTTTGGCTCGGCGCGATCTGACTTAGGGGCATCATTCCTGATGCCTGCTATCACCGCCGTGGTGTTGGGCGGGGCCAATATCTATGGTGGCTCCGGCTCCATCCTCGGCACGGCTCTGGCAGTTCTACTGGTGGGTTACTTGCAACAAGGCCTGCAAATGATTGGCACACCCAACCAGATATCCAGTGCGCTGTCTGGTGCCCTACTGATTCTGGTGGTGGTCGGGCGTTCCATCAGCCTGCACCGGCATTTGATTTATGAATGGCTGCAACGTCGCAGAAATACTGTGGTTTAACCTGCTCTTTTTTATAAAAAATTGCCAACACCTCGATCCCCTATCGGAGATAGCCATGAAAACACCAAGATTAAAAAAACTGGCGCTGGTTTGTGCCCTCGGATTTGCCTGTATCACTTTTAGCGCTATAAATGCCGTGCAAGCGGCGGAACGCATTGCATTTATCCCCAAATTGGTCGGGGTTGGCTTCTTCACCAGTGGCGGCAAAGGTGCCGTCGATGCCGGTAAAGAGCTGGGTGTGGATGTCACCTATGATGGCCCAACCGAGCCAAGTGTTTCCGGCCAGGTGCAGTTAATCAATAACTTCGTCAATCAAGGCTATAACGCCATTGTAGTCTCTGCGGTTTCGCCTGATGGCCTGTGCCCGGCACTGAAACGTGCGATGCAGCGAGGGGTCAAAATCCTGACGTGGGACTCTGACACCAAACCCGAATGCCGCTCGGTGTATATCAACCAGGGAACCCCGAATCAATTGGGATCAATGCTGGTCGATATGGCAGCAAATCAGGTGAAAAAAGACAAAGCCAAAGTGGCGTTCTTCTATTCCAGCCCGACGGTGACCGACCAGAACCAATGGGTGAATGAAGCGAAGAAAAAAATCCAGCAAGAGCACCCCGGCTGGGAAATTGTCACCACTCAATTTGGCTATAACGACGCCACTAAATCACTGCAAACCGCTGAAGGTATCCTGAAAGCTTATAGCGATCTTGATGCGATTATTGCCCCAGATGCCAACGCCCTGCCCGCTGCGGCACAGGCAGCGGAAAACCTCAAACGCGACAATGTGGCTATCGTCGGTTTCAGCACCCCGAATGTGATGCGCCCCTATGTTGAGCGCGGCACGGTCAAAGAGTTCGGCCTGTGGGATGTGGTTAATCAAGGCAAGATCTCAGTCTATGTCGCCAATGAAATGCTGAAAAAAGGCGACCTGAATGTCGGCGATAAAATTGATATCCCGAACATAGGCGTGGTCGAAGTCGCACCAAACAGTGTTCAGGGCTATGACCATGAAGCTAAAGGCAGCGGCATTGTGTTACTGCCACAGCGGGTTATCTTCACCAAAGAAAACATCGATAAATACGATTTCTAATCTCGGCGGCCCGTCTCACTGGCGGGCTGGTACAGACCTAAGGGAGTTATGACAGATGGCTGATTTAGACGATATCAAAGACGGTAAAGATTTCGGTATTGGCGTACCACAGCAGAATCCTGCATTTACACTTAAAGGCTGCGGTTCGCTGGATTGGGGGATGCAATCGCGTCTGGCGCGGATTTTTAATCCGAAAACCAACCGCACGGTGATGCTGGCATTTGACCACGGCTATTTTCAGGGGCCGACCACCGGTTTGGAGCGAATTGATATCAATATCGCCCCGCTGTTTGAATATGCCGATGTCTTAATGTGTACCCGTGGTATTTTGCGTAGCATCGTGCCCGCCGCAGCCAATCGCCCGGTGGTACTGCGCGCCTCTGGGGCAAACTCAATTCTGACTGATTTATCCAACGAGGCGGTGGCGGTCGCGATGGAAGATGCCCTGCGGCTCAACTCCTGCGCCGTCGCGGCCCAAGTCTATATCGGTACCGAACACGAGCATCAATCCATTAAGAATATCATCCAGTTGGTCGATCAGGGTATTCGCTACGGTATGCCAACTATGGCGGTGACTGGCGTAGGTAAAGATATGGCGCGCGACCAGCGTTACTTCTCACTGGCGACCCGTATCGCGGCGGAAATGGGCGCTCAAGTGATCAAAACCTATTATGTCGACAGTGGTTTTGAACGTATTGCTGCCGGTTGCCCGGTACCTATCGTGATTGCTGGCGGTAAAAAACTCCCTGAAAGGGATGCGCTGGAAATGTGTTATCAAGCAATTGATCAAGGCGCATCCGGGGTGGATATGGGGCGCAATATCTTCCAATCAGAAGCCCCGATTGCCATGTTGAAAGCGGTTCATGCCGTGGTGCATAAAAATGAGAATGCAGAAACGGCGTATAAGCTGTTTTTACATGAAAAAGGCTAAGTCACCTGACCGTTGACTGACCCGCTATGACAAGGAGACCTTCTGTGATAAGGAGAACGGTATGCATGTCACCCTCGTCGAAATTAATGTAAAAGAAGACAAAGTTGAGCAATTTGTTGAGGTTTTCCGCGCTAATCATCAGGGATCACTCCTGGAACCGGGGAATTTACGCTTTGATGTTTTGCAGGATGAATCGATCCCAACACGCTTTTATATCTATGAAGCCTATGTTGATGAAGCCGCAGTCGCGGCGCATAAGAAAACACCTCATTATCTCCGATGTGTTGAAGAGCTTGAGGGTTTGATGACCGGCCCGCGCAAGAAAACGACCTTTATTGGTCTGATGCCTTAACCGATATGGGCAGTTGTTCCCCCTCGCTGCCCTTTCTTTTCCCCCGCTGAATATGACACCCAATTTGCGCTATGATTTTTTAATCATCCTGGCGGATATTCTGCATGAAAAATATCTTAATGCTGTTGAGTACCCTGCTCTTCAATTGTCCGGCAACCGATGCCGCTGTGCTACCTACTGATAGTGGAAGTTTTAATTTTACTGTGCCGCAATCTACTAAAAAAATTGAAGTTTTCAGTTATCAGCCGCCGGAGGCGAATGCCCGTACGCCAATCGTATTTGTGCTGACGGGATTGAACTGCGATGCCGATAAATACCGTGATGACTGGGTAGAAAGCGCCCCGATAGCGGTCAGCCAGCAACAATTAGCCCACTATTTTGCCTTACCAGTGCTTATCGCCGTTGGCGGCAAAGATCATAATCCTCATCCCCCATTGCTGCGACGTTCTCCTCAAGCCCTTGCTCAGGGAAATAGTCGTTTACAGCGCGCTAGAGCCTATTTTATGGCTGCGGAACAACAAGCCAGGCACAATAAAAGGCCGTTTGACTGGCAATTTACGATTTTGTCGGATGTGGGGCACAGTGGCAGCAAAATGTCAGCTTATGCCGCACAGCAATTTGGCTGGTTCGAGCAACAAGGTAAATTTAAAGTTCAAGATGATTGAGGGGGTTGATATCAGATAGCGCCTATCATAAAAATGAATGCATTAAGTTATTCTTAGCGCCGAAGATAATGATTCCGGTATGACGCCCCAGTGCCGTGATACCCACCGTAAAACAGGAGTTTCTATGAATACAACTCATCGCCTGATGCTGGCTTGCGCTTTCTCCAGCACATTGCTGGCCGGTACTGCTAGTGCAAATAGCTTATTAGACTCAGTAAAAAGCGCAGCAGATCAATACAGTAAATCAGGTGACAGTTCATCTTCACTGTCATCATTGACCGGTTTACTCAATGGCGGCGATCAAGCCCTGAGCGCCAGCACCATGACTAATGCGGCCGGTATTTTGCAGTATTGTGTTCAAAACAATGTGCTCTCTGCCAATGGAACCACGGCGATTAAAGATCAATTAATGAGCAAGCTGGGGATCACCAGCACTGAAAATGCCAAGAGCCAAGACTACCAGGAAGGCCTTGGTGGATTGCTGAAAACCGGTGAAGGGAAAAGCCTGAATCTGAACGACCTAGGTAGCGAACAAATTACAGAAAAGATTAAAACCAAAGCCTGTGATTTAGTGCTGAAACAAGGCCAGTCATTCTTGTTGAAATAATAGCAATGAAAAATGGTTAAGCGCAGCTTAGGGCTGCGCTGAGGTTAATGACAAAGTGCCCGCAGCGGTGAAAACAGGCAGATCGTAAAGACGCCGTAAAATCGTCCCTGATGGCTCGACCCGCGCCGTCCTTGGCGCGGACGCTTTACTCTTCTACCTGTCCTCACCTTGCAAGATCGAGTCGTTGGGGTTTGTCAGCCGTCTGAGCGCAGCTTAGGGCTGCGCTCTTTATTGCACAGATATAATAGCCAGCAGGGATAATTAAGATTTAATTTTTTGCTGAAGATTAGGATGGGTATTTTTACCTGTTGATGCGAGAGCGTTCATCATTCTGTGTCACGTTAAAAAATCACTACAACGTCATCACGTTATCCAAGCGACCTTCAAAATAAATCGCCAGCTGGGACAATGTCAAATTCCAGCTCTGGATCGGCATTGTCCATTTTTCCTGCGCGTTCATTAACCCCAGATAAAGAAGTTTCAACAGGCTGTTTTCATTAGGGAATGCACCTTTGGTCTTCGTCAGCTTTCTGCACTGCTGGTGGACGGATTCTATGGCATTTGTCGTGTAAATCACTTTATGGATCGTCGCCGGATACCGGAAGTAATGTGACAGGTTTTCCCATTTTCGCCGCCATGACTGGAGCACAACCGGCTATTGCTGGCCCAATTTATCCTCCAGCTCATCCAGCGCCGTTTCTGCCGCTTCTTTTGATACCGCCCGAGACACCGGCTTCAGATCCGCCATAAACGCTTTATGATGCTTTGAGGCAACGTATTTTATCGAGTAGCGCCCGTTTTCGCGGATTTTATAATGGATAGCATCCAGCCAGACGAAGGGGTATACCGCCTCCAGCGGACGCTGTTGCCATTGTTTTAACTCAGGAATAACCTTACCGGTGACTGCGCTGATCGTGGCGCTGGATACACTGAAAGCGTATAAATCCTCGATTTCCTGGCTGATATCTTTGTAGCTCATACCCAGTGCGAACATGCAGATGATCTTGCGCTCTATCTCATCAGAAAGCGTGGTCTGATGCTTCTTCACAAGTTGAGGCTCAAAATATCCTGCGCCAGATACGAGTCAAGTTCAGCGGCCAACGCCGCTTCAGTTAACTATTTGATTAATGGCGTTAAGATGCCATCTTTGCCGGTTAATGCCTGACCGGACTGAAGTGCTTTCAGGGCTTTGTCGAAATCGAAGAGTTGGGACATGTGTCATTCCTTTTTGTCAGTATTTTACTGGAATGACACAGAATTTCTAACACTCCCAAAAAACAATTGAAAACTCATCACCAAATTGACCCTACCACCTATATCTGGCGCATATTTGGGGGGCACAAATTTTCCGAACCGAGCTGACCCCTATTTTGCCCCCTTGAGGATTTTGTGTCTTTTAAGCATTGGGATTTTTGAGGCCAACAAAAGGAGCTGACGTGTTATATTTTACCTGGCTCGTTACCACCCTGTGGCTCAATAAGTACCACACCAAGTTGATCAGCCTCTTGTTCTATCACGTCCATCACCGTTTCTGACTCAAGCACCCTTTCAGATTCAATATCAACCCCAAATTGCTCTGACCTTACCCTGTCGCCAAAAAGCATTAAAGCAGTGTCACCATGCTGTTTAGAAGACCATTGCATGCCCTGTGCTGCAGGATAAGCCTGATGTATTGCTACAGAGTATTCACGGGTGAACACATATTGATCCGCCGATGAATCCAAAATATCGGCCCTTTTCACGCCCATTTTTCGTAATGTCTTTGGATTGAGATCAACAAGATGCAGATCTTCACTGGGTTTCACTGCGGAATGTACCAATCCCTCTAACTTGCCTAAATCATATGGCGCACCGGCAGAATCGGGGGGGAGGTCATGAAAGATAGTTTCCATTACCGCAACACCGGTACTCACTCCACCGTATAGAGTGGATACACCATTATCCATCGGACTAAATCGTGCATTTCCTTTGCCTGGATTGAACTGAGTAGCGGTAAACTCCGCCGAATGTATCCGGTAGATAAGCTTCCCAGCAATCCAGGTGGTGAAGTTCACTTGTAAATCGGCCTTGGGTACAGGTACTTTTCTGACAACATTATCCTTGTCGTCTGAATCAGCCATGAGCCCCTCCCTCTGCTTCAGCCTGTGCTGCTAGCAAAACTTGCTTTGGCATAGTTGCCAGCACATCTTTTGGCTTTTTCCCACCTAACCAACTGTTTTCAGAGCCAAACCAGATAGCCAATCCCCAAGGGGTTTTCTTTTCACCTAACAGGGATATCACTTGTTTAACCACTGGGATAGGGCGGAACCCTTCATCTAATGCGTATTCAGGGTATTTGTCTTTTCCATTAAGCTGAAGTGCAAAAATCCGGCCAGCAGACTTCCAGCGGTTCGGCCCTGCGCTGGGATTGGTATTTTTGAAACTCGCTTTTTCTGACAATTCACGCGCTGTTAGCCATACAGAATCTGCAAGTATCCTGGCATTAAGCTGCTCACGGCGCTGAGCGTTACGCGCTGCGCGGGCCTGCTTACCTGCCCCATCAACAGCCTCGTTAACCGACTTAACCACCGGTGGGAGGCTTGCCGCTTTACTCTTTTTCGCTACCGGGGCAAGTTCAGGCATAGAGGCCAGCACTGCGTTCATTGCCGCACTCATCGCCACCTCTATTGTTTTATTAAAGTCTGATCGACGGCCTTTAATATTTCCCAAATCAATGACCAAATACTCAGAATCAGCATGCGTATTGAAGTTATGCAGCTCGTTCCCACTCAGGGTCTTAATTTCATAAGGAAATTCTTTACGCCGCACGGTGTTCACTCTACTCGGCATCACTCACCTCGTCGCGCAAATGGATATATCGGTTATATCCATTATATACTGCATGAGTGATTTGTCACCTGACTTGATTGGAATGTAAACCCTTGGGATGAATAGGCCGCTTATTTATCACATAAACCACTATTCCTATGCCTCACAGCTCTTATGGCATTCTGCGGTTCGCCCCTAGAAACTCACTATTTATCAGGATCCTTGGCGAATGTTGCAGATGTCATCGACATATAAAGTCCCTTTCTCGAATATCTTGTCATTTCTTTGCGCCATATCGTTTGTGATCGCATCACTTACAGGTATTATTTTGCGATACACATTCTAAAAATTGATTCTGCGACAGTGCATGCTGCATTGTCGGTAGTAGACCTTTTCTGAGGATTTTCATGAACAACACCGAACAGCTTTTCTTAAATGAGCTGGATAACAAATTTTGGAAGGCCGCAGACAAACTGCGCTCCAATATGGATGCCGCTAACTATAAGCATGTGGTGCTGGGATTAATTTTCCTAAAGTATGTTTCCGATGCGTTTGAAGCACGCCAGCAGGAATTGATCACCTTGTTCCGTGATGTCGGCAATCCTGACAATATCTACGCCATAGCCATACACCGCTAATAATCAGTATCACCCCGCTCAGTTGCATAATCAGTGAACCATTATGTTATGTTAACTGGTCAATAATAACCCAGGCCAGCATCTGACCACTAATGACTAACAGTGCACTTTGTGTTGATCCTATTCGATCTAACTATCTGTTACCCAAGTATTCTATCTATGCTATCTACCCGCAACGCCTGCATATCCCTGCGAAGATGCGCGCTTTTCTGGACTACCTATTGGTGCAATTTGGCGCAAACTCGACATATAGTCAGTATTATGAGAATTAATTGGAGAGTGAATGATGAATACAAAGTTCGCAATAGGATGCGCCATACTATTGAACGCTTTAATTTTTAAAGCTGACGCCAACACCTTTCCCAGTGACAAACAAGTGGCAGACATGTGCTATCTCGAAGTTTGGAAACTATCAGCTTACCCTGACTACACCACATTGAAGCCACAGACCAGGGTCAAGTTCGAGAAAGCTATCAATATGAAAGAAATGCACTTTCGGCTTCAGGTGAACAGCCCATACAACGTGCCAATCGATGATGACGTGCGCTGCCGGGTTGATCAAAATGGTAAAGTTTGGATTGGATAAAGGGTGATATTTTAATCGGTGTTTATTTGCCGCTTAAGAAAATATTCTGACGGTGATAGGCAATCTGCCCCTCATCAGGAAAAAACTGTACCGGTAACCGCAGTTTTCGCCCTTCATACTTAACGAAATTCTCTTCACTGATACTGCTTTTAAGTTTTTTGATCTGGGGAGATAACACCATTTCCAGATGTTCATTAAAGGTTATTAATCCCTGATCAAAAGCTCGGTCATGTAAATTCGACAAGCATAGGCCATTACTTGGATTAAGCCGGTGCTCTGCACCATGACTCCAAGGGCGAATATGGCTGGCAACTAATAATATGGGTTCTTCTAAGCCGGTAATACAGCAACGATTCTCATAAACATGCAATACGTTTTTACGAAATAGCTGCTGGCCCACCCGCGCCTTAATAATAGTAGTCCTTTCTTTACCACTGAAATCTTTCATACCACTATCAAAGAGCTTGGTAGCCGGCTTTTCTAACTCACTCATCGCCTGCTGACATTGCTGTTCAAAAGCTTCAGCATTCTCATTCATTTCCAGCCATAAGGCACGATCTGCATTTGACGAGCCACTAAGACCTTTGCGACCGGAGTCAATAATAAAGGGATCCAGACTGGCGAAATTAACTAATTTCATTGCCAGCGCCGACGGCGTTCGGCCAATTAATGCGGCGTAATGAATAATATCAGGATTCCTGGAGTGTAATTTGCCAAAGGGAATTTGACTATACAAGGTAAAGGCAACTAACAGTTGATCGCGTGTCCAGTGATTTGCTGCTGCCATGCATCGCCATCCAGAATGAGTGAGTCGCCTTATTGATTAGGTTAACTATGCCAGGTATGCGGGAAAAAGTGTATAAATGAAGCATGATAAATGGGGATTGATAACACTCCCCCAGGGGGAGTATTTATAATATTAATAAAGTTATTAAATCGCTTTTTCCGATCCTACTAGTTTTTGATTACGATTGACGGCTACTTTGAACAGCCAATATATCAAACTAGCAGCAAGCAATGAATTGATGGTAGGGATGCCCCACTCAGTCACCACTCCAACAATACTACCGACAATACTGGAAATAATCGCAAGCCAACCAATAACTGGGGTTTGGGTTTCATCAGGCAGTTTTCCTTCCAGCCGACTCATATCAAGAATTTTACGATGGGAGCGCAATACATAATAGTCCGTCAACATGATGCCGATAATCGGTGGAAGCACGACTCCCAGCACAGTCAGGAAATCAACAAATCTATCGAGAATACCCAGCACGGAAAGCGTGGTTCCCAGCCCACCAATAACCAACGTAGTTGAGAGATATTTCAGTTTCTTACCGGTGAGCCCTTCGACTGCATTAACAATACCCAGTGATGAACAGTACAGGTTGAGGTCATTGACCTTCAAGGTAGAGAACACGACTACCAACAGGCCGGTGATCCCCACAGCTTGAGACATAATGCTAACAACATCTGCCGTACCCAGTGTCTTAGCAATCAGAATAGCCAAGCCGTTGACCGTACATTTCCCAACGATAATGCCAATAAATATCACACCCAGCACATGCTTATCATTTTTGGAATAACGCGTCAGGTCAGGGGTAACTAAGCTCGCCATGATGGCTCCTCCCATCACGATAGTGATACCCTCACCGGTCGACAGCGTATCACCTACTGCTGTCAACTGATTGATATCAGGCACATTATTCCCAGTTAAAATTTTAAAGGAGATATAAGCCACCAGTAAAATAAATATCGGCACAGACACTCTCGCGGCTATGCGCAGTGCCTTGAAACCAAAGGCGACCAATATCGTCAGCAGGCCGCCGGATAAAATTGCAGCCAGGTTAAAGCCCAGTTTATGGCCTAAAGCAAAATCCAGCGATTTAGCGAAAATAGCATTCTGTATACCAAACCAGCCGAGTAGACTGACTGCGACGACTAGCCCAACCAGCGCGGCTCCCAAGCGCCCAAAACCACACCAACGCGCCAACAGACTGCCGGAAATCCCTTCACGCATGCCTGCAATCCCGAGGCCATAGGTCACCACACAAAATATTAGGCTGGCGACGAAAAGCGCGGTGAAAGCATCGGTTAACGTCATGGAATTACCCAGTACAGCACCAAGCATAAATTGATCCAGCGAAGTCAGTGCCCCCATATAAACGATAGCAACACTGAAAAATGACACTTTTTTATCCTGCGGTACTCGGCTTAACGGATAGTCTTCTGTTTTGATCATGATGAAATGTCCCTTTGTTATTCAGATAAATTAAATCCCTTTAACCACTAATAGAATAATCGTATAACGATTAACGCTCACAACGTAAATATCTGCCAAGGCATTTGGCTTATTAATAATTGAATATTATATTCCACACTAACAGATCAAATTATATTTTATAACGTATTAATTCTTATTTCATATAGCCATATTGTTAATGTGCGGATTTTGTTTATATATTTAAACTATAGTACTGTCATATTATTTATTTTAAATGTATATAGTATAGAATCCCCTACGGAGTTAATGATTAGAATTGTAGTTAGATTAGTACCATCCAACTCTCTCTATCCTAATATCACCTTTATTGATCTGTTACAAGGAGGGGCGCTTTCTGTTTTGTATTAGGTTAAATCCATGAGTGGTTGAAGTGATTTATCCAATTATAAATATGTTCTTGCGTTAATTGGCTATTATCCGCATCCGAATTATCTAGTATAAATATAACCCCATTCATTAATTTTACGCGCTAAAGAGTAATATAACGAAACATGCGCTATTGAAGGCGATTTTTTCAGGCAAATTTGCAACTCAGCGAAGGTTAGATATATCTTTTGTCGGAAAAATATCCTCACTGCGGCTTTGGCTATGAAAATAGAGGAATGACAAATTGCACTAAATAAGATAGTACGGGCATCACCAGGTTTATGTCGGATAATTATTTTCAAAGCGCTAATGTAAAGACTAGAATAACGCTCATCTATACTGCGTTCAGCAATTTCTATTATATTTTGATAATGATGTTCATCCAAACCCAAAAGCGCTCTTTTTCTTTTCGAGACCCTGCTACCAGGGGTATTGTAAGCATCAAGATAGATAGCTTTGGGATCAATATCTTGTTCCATAAGTAATCTTCCCAATCTTTGGCAAACCAGTGCATTTCTATCAAACAGCACTATTGAAAGCTGAGAGCATGATATTATTAATTGATTATCAATAAACCCCCCCCCACACTTCGGGGGAGTGTTTATATTGTTCGCAAAAATATTAAACCGTTTCTTCCGATTCAATTGACTGTTGATTACGACTAACAACCACTTTGAACGCCCAATAGATAAAGCTCGCAACGACCAGTGAGTTGATCGTCGGGATCCCCCACTCGGTTACCAGCCCAACAATACTGCCGATAATACTGGCTATAATCGCCACCCAGCCAATGACAGGTGTTTGCTTTTCATTAGGTAACGTCCCTTCCTGCCGAGTTTTATCTAAAATTTTACGATGGGAACGCAGCACATAATAATCCACCAGCATGATGCCAATAATCGGTGGGAATACCACGCCAAGTACAGTCAGGAAATCAACAAACCGGTCGAGAATTCCCAATACTGACAGTGTGGTACCCAACACACCAATGACCAATGTGGTTGATATATATTTGAGTTTTTTACCCGTTAGCCCCTCGACCGCATTAACAATACCGAGTGAAGAAGAGTACAAATTAAGGTCATTGACCCTTAAGGTGGAGAACACTACGACCAGCAAACCCGCGCCCCCCGCGGCTTGAGACATTATCGTCACGACATCCGCCGTCCCAAGGGTTTTAGCAATCAATATAGCCAACCCATTGACCACAAACTCGCCTGCAACGATAGTGAAAATCGTCACACCAAGGACATGTTTGCCATTTTTAGAGTAGCGCGTTAGATCAGGTGTCATCAGGCTGGCCACAATAGCGCCGCCAACTACGATAGTAATACCCGCGCTGATAGACAGAGACTCGCCCGGTGGAATCAACTGGATAATTTCATTCAGATTATGGCCAGATAATGTACTAATAGAAATATAGGCCACCAGTAATATAAACATCGGTACCGCAATTCGAGCCGCAATACGTAATGCTTTAAAACCAAAGGCAACCAAGATAGTTAGCAGGCTGCCCGATAAAGCCGCAGCTAATCCAAATCCCAATTTATGGCCCAGAGCAAAATCAAGTGATTTGGCAAAAATAGCATTTTGGATACCAAACCAACCCAACAAACTGACCGCCACTACAATCCCAATCAATACAGATCCCAAGCGGCCAAAACCACACCAGCGGGCCAGCAAACTGCCAGAAATCCCTTCACGCATCCCTGCCAGCCCAAGGCCGTATGTCACCACACCAAATATTATGCTACCGATAAGAATCGCGGTAAACGCATCAGCCAGTGTCATGGAATTACCGAGTACGGCACCGAGCATAAATTGATCCAGTGCGGTCAACATGCCCATATGAACAATAGCAACACTTAAAAAAGAAACTCTCTTATCCTGTGGCACCCGGCTTAATGGATAATCTTCAATTTTGATCACGATGAGCTGTACCTTGTTGTTCAGATAGCTTGTTGTTCAGATAAACTGGATTCCTTTTGCCACCAGGCGATCCGGAATGTAATTATCCAAATGCGCAAATTTGCAAAACTCCTCAAACTGTTGCAGCGTGTGGACATCAGATTTTTGATAAATTGTATATATTCTATTTTCTATCGTTTTAGTGCTGATATTATATATCTTCGCAATTTCTTTAACGGAAAGTCTTTGCAGCATTAAAAATATAACGTCAAGTTCAGCACGAGTGAACATACTGTTATTAATTTCAGTTGTCAGAATACTGGGTTTTTGTTGGTTGATATATTTTAATGGGGATAATGTATTAAATGGTTTAGCATTCCACATCACACCAATAACTTCTTTTCTGTCGTTATAAACAGGCAGTTTCTCGCTAATATACGGAGTCAGTGTATTTTTCCCATACCAATAATGGGTTTCTATCACCGTCACCCGATCCTGCGTTTCTTCTGTCCGCTTGTCATGCTCTATCAGGTCGGGCGCAAATTCAGTCCAATTTCCGGGAAATTCATGGTCCATCTTCCCCTCAACCTCAAAACTCAAGGGTGTATTGGTGTAGAGAAAGGCAGCCTTATTCATATAGATATGGCGGGAATTCAGATCTTTAATGCCCCATGGCTCACTTAAGTGCTCCATCATGGCAATAAGGCCCTTGAAATAAGTTTCATTATTTTTATCGGGCAAATCCATGGCGACCTCGCCGATGAAGAATGGGTTAAATTTCTTTTGCCAAATAGTGTCGCGTATGCTTTTTAGCATACCCACCTAAATTGCCATATACACGATAGCCTAATTTTTCATAAAAGCCTTTGGCCTGAAAATCGAAAGTATCGACATAAGCCATGTGACATCCACGCTTCAAGGCTTCTTCTTCCGCTTTTTCCATTAACTGGCGGCCATAGCCACTTTTACGATAGTCGTCACTCACCCAAAGATATTGGATTTCAAGCCCGCCCCACCAAGTTCTGGCAACTAACCCTGCAACAATTTTCCCATCATCATCGGTCACAGTTAAGAACAGCGGATGAATGTCTACCTTTTGAGTTTTGTCATTGTGAGCCCATAGGCCATCAATAACATACTCTTCGTCCTGTGGGTTTGGTTTGTCTGTCACGTTTATCTTCATTTTCGGAACATGCCTTCCTATTTTAATAATTTAAATTACAACTAAATTAATCGATCACAACTGCTTGTAATATCATTTTCCTTAAAGTGTTACAAGAGTGGTTTTCACCCGTTCCCGCCATCCGGTTAAGTGTTTATAGTTATTGTGACGGAGCTAAAAAATACTAATACCATTTGAAATGGTATTAGTGTTCTTCCAGCTCTGGCTGCAAATGCTGATATCGCCTCACCAGGGCCTCATCGGGGAAATCTATCCATAATTTACGGCTCCACCCGCAGAGCAAGAGTCACTTGCCATAGGGGGAGCCGCTCATCTCTCTTCCAATCCATTAAATTTGCTACTTAATATTCAACTGCCGTGTTAGTTCTCCACCATCAAACGAGCAAGCTTAGCAAAAATCGAACTCTTACTGCTTTCGCCACTCCTGAGCATATCCAGGGTGAAGCTATTGAGGTAAGCGCCAGTTAACGGATGGTTAAATACATCTACGGCTTTACCCCGGGCATCCCATATCAGCAGATTTTCTACGAGGTTAGGCCGTGCAATAGTAGGATTTGTAGGCTGAGCATCGCTTACCAGTACAAACACTCCATTCTCATGCGGTTGCAGGTAAATATGGTGATGCTTCATCTTTTGCGCTTTGGTCAGCGAGTCGTATTTCGAACGGCCTGGTGATATCAGATAGGGCAATACATTTTGATCCGGTTTTGCTGAGCGGGTGATTGGCCTCTCGCCGCTCAATCTGTATATCGATAATGATGGCGAAGAAGTTAACTCATTGGTGCTATGTGATAAAGGGCGTGCAGTCAGCGATGAAGGCTCACCCTACGAGGCCGAACTGGCAGGTATTCAGCGCCTGACGGCCAATCATATCGCGCTGTGGCAATCTATCGGCTCCCGTACTGCCAGTGGCGAAGCCTGTACAAAATCGCTGGTGAGAGATGATATGCGCGGTATGGGTTTTGATGTTGCGAAGAAATTTACCCGCTGGCTCGACAAGCTGGAAATTGATGGGTTGATTCATATTGACGGGGAGAATATCTGCCCCAATTCATTAAGCAATACAGCAAGAAATTAACTGGGGGATAAAGTGGGAACCAAGTGGGGGAAGGATTATCGAAAAGACTTACTGAAAAATATGTTTCCAAGAGCAATTCAAATGCTACATAGATAATTATCTACTTGTTTATTTAATCGATATTAATGGGTTACCCATAGCCGTTATAACGCTACATAAAAGCATCTCAATAAGTCCCCTATTGGATTCGCTTCTTGGCAATATCATAAGCTTATTCATCTTCCAGTTTACCAACAGCAACGATCCAAATCACAATCTCCTCATCGATAACTTGGTAAATCAACCGAAAGCCAGATGCGCGTAATTTTATTTTGAAACAGCCAGCCAGATCACCGTGCAAACGTGCTGACTCAATATAGGGATTTTCCTGTAATTTTCTTAGTTTCTTTTTAAATTGCTCTCGGATAGCTTTATCTAGTTTGTGCCATTCTTTTAATGCCCGTTCGTCAAAGTCGATATTAAAGGTCATCAATATTTACCCTGATACGCTTGGCAGGATTTTTCAAACGTTCACGGACAACAGCCAAGATATCAGCATCCTCATCTTGATTACTGACCATGACGGATACTTCTGAAAATGGCAGCTTTTCGTTCTCTGCAACATAACGTAGGAACAGACGTAGTGCATCAGAAGGCGAAAGATTCAGTTTTTCAAACGCCTGATATGCACTTTTCTTCAGTTCATCATCCACACGAATTTGGATAGTACTCATTTTAAAAATCTCCTGTAATGACATTTGTAATGCAGTATAGCGCATTACAAATGTAGTGCAATAGATGAGGCTACACCCAATATTGTTCATACTTATTACTCGGGCGATATCCGTGTGTTAAACATAATAGTGAACACCACACCTGTAACGCCTTTATAAACATTAATATATTATCATTCCAGAGAATCCTCTCCGCTGAAATGATACGGCACCACATACCCATCGCGGCACCCATCCAAATAATCCACCCACCATTGCACCATCAGCCTTCTTTCATCCATATGTTCGGCTTTGTGGATATAGGCCGCACGAACATTAGTGGGAGTCAGTTAAGTGGTGGAAATGTGGGGGAAGGATTTTGGCTTGGTGCTGGTTTTATCAAAGGTACATAACGATGTTTTGGCTCTTGGCTTTACCTTGACCAGCCAACTAATGGTTAATAACAGTGTGAGCCGAACAAATTAGTTACCCACAGTTTATAAGAACCCAAGGTATTATAATAACTCGGTAAAATTCCGCTACTCAATACATTCCACAAGAACAATTATAATAAACTGATAATTTAACCAGAAGTTAAATGCATGTAAGTTTTTTAATATAATAGTCCTAACAGTGAAATCATCACTGTAATAAATATCTTGCAAGATAATATACCTTAGAAAAAATTAGCTAAACCGCTATTTATATTTTTTAGCAGTAGGATAAAATAATTCTACAACTCAGTATGGCGAGTTATGACTCAACTCATTAACGGTTGGGGCGAAAGGGCTAGTCTAGAGCTAGCTATATAGATTTTAAGAATGAAATTTAGTAACCCTGTAATTTTTATATACGTTTTCCCACCTTTATTTTCATCAACTTAAACATTACAGCCTCTGCTGCTCACGATTTATTTTTGACTAATTACTTTTTGTGGATACAATAAATATATGGACATAGTATTTGATCCAGTTAAAGACGCTAGTAATAAAAGAAAACATAAGGTCTTTCTGTCAGATGCCAAAGATTTAGACTGGGATACAATGGTCGTAGAAGAAGATATTGATATCGTCTATGGAGAAGAAAGATATTTCGGGCTGTCATATGGTCTAACGTATCTTGGTGATAAAATTTATGCTGTTGTTTTCACAGAGATAAATGATGATGTTTGTCGTATTATCAGCCTGCGAAGAGCCACTAACCATGAGGTGCAAAGATATGCCAACTCTTAAGCCTGGTACTATTCTTCCAACCCCAGAGGAAGACAAGGAGATCAGAAAAGCCGTTGCTACCGATCCTGACGCGAAGCTACTTGAAGATCCAAACATCAAGCTAGTTTCTTTTAGTGAGCTGAAGAAAAAGAAAAAAATGGGACGCCCAACAAAGGCAGATCCTAAAATCGATATACATATACGCATGCGCTCTGATGTCGTTGAAAAATTCAAAGCTTCTGGCCCAAAGTGGCAAACCAGAATGAATGAAGCGCTTGCGGACTGGCTAAAGCATCACTCACCAGAAGACATAAAACTCTAGTGGTTACCTGTCGCAGCATCTATAAGATGCTGCGTTGTACTTTTCCCATTCAATTTTATAAGCCCCCCATATTCACAAATAAGGGTGAATTATGCACGCCAAGCTTATAAAACTTGATAAACCTTAATAGATGCTCATTCCGGAGAGCCCTTTCCGCTGAAATGATAAGGCACCACATACCCTTCGCGGCACCTATCCAAATAATCCGCCCACCATTGCACCATCAGCCTTCTTTCATCCATATGTTCGGCTTTGTGGATATAGGCCGCACGAACATTGTTACGTTCCTGATGGCTTATCTGCCGTTCTACCGCATCACGCGACCACATACCTGATTCAACCAAAGCACTACAGGCCATTGTTCTGAATCCATGACCGCAAATTTCTGTTTTGGTATCGTATCCCATACGGCGTAATGCATTATTAATGGTATTTTCACTCATAGGACGGTTGGGATGGTGGTCACCTGGAAATACCAGATTATCATCTTGGATCAATACCTTAATTTGCTCAAGAATGGCAATAGCTTGCCCGGATAATGGCACCAGATGAGAGGTTTTCATTTTCGAGCCTCGGTGCGAATACCTGACCTTATTGATAACTTCCCTCTCTGCCGGTAGTGTCCATAAGGCTCTTTCCAAATCGATTTCATCCCATCTGGCAAACCGCAGTTCACTTGAACGAATAAATACCAGCAGACAAAGCCTTACCGCCATGCGAGTCAATGGCCTGCCACAGTAGTAATCCATACGCAGTAAAAGCTCAGGGAGACGGTCTAGCGGGAGCGCCGCACGGTGAGTTGCCTTACGGGTAACCAAAGCACCTGCGAGGTCTTGTGCCGGGTTGTATTCGATTAAACCATTCTGTACCGCGTAGCGCATCACGCAGGTAATTCGTTGTTGCAACCGTGCGGCCACATCTAATTTTCCCGTCTGCTCCACCACTCTTAAGGGAGCAAGTAGATCACGGATTTTTAGCTCATCGATATTTCGCTTACCAATAGCAGGAAATAAATACATCTCGAAGTAGCGCAGAACGCGCTCGGAATGCTGTGCAGACCATTTCTTGTTGCTGGCATGCCAGTCGCGGGCAACCAATTCAAAGGTATGCGTATTTTGTATAATGTCTTTTTCTTGTTCACGTTTATTTGCCGGGCTGATCCCTTGCGCGATCAGCGCTTTCGCTTTATCACGCTCAACTCGAGCCTGCCCTAAGCTGACAGCAGGATAACCACCAAAAGCAATACGGCTTTCCTTTCCATCAATGCGGAATTTAAGGTACCAGAGCTTAGTACCACGGGGTTGTATCTGTAGGTAGAGTTCTTGAGAATCAGTGAGTTTATAAGCTTTATCGCGAGGTTTGGCATTTCAAATTGCGGCATCAGTCAGCGCCATTGGGGGTCACATCCTTATAGAACCCAGAAGGCGCTCACTATGCTATTGGAGTGTTATGGCTGTCAACGGATGATGAGGACAGCGTTTAAACTGGTTTTTTTACAAATTATTATATAAATCAATGATATTACAGAAAGCGATAGTACCGAATTATCTCTGCACCAAGGACACCCCAAAAATGTCCTTTGTAAAGAGATAACTCCCCGATGCTACAGCCAACCCTGCTAATATCTTCACAAAGGCTTATACCGTCTGTATCTGCTACATATTTGGGGGTCACAAATTTTCCGAACCGAGCAGACCCCCTTTCTGACCCCCAGTGATGATGGCAGCCAATGGACGTAAAAATACTAGAATGGATAAATGGCAAAAACCACCAGAATGTTACATGCTGTTTTATAAAGACTTTTGCGGAGGAAAATGGACTTTACTGGACGATAGGCAAAAAAAAAGCCACCTTGCGGTGACTTGATTTTCATACTAATGGTGCCGAAGGCCGGAATCGAACCGGCATGCCTCGCGGCGGTTGATTTTGAATCAACTGCGTCTACCGATTTCGCCACTTCGGCACTGAAGTAGTATGCGGAGAACGAGGTGAATTATACCTACCCGAAGTCCGCATGCAACTGTTATCCCACCAAGTTTAGTCTAAGTGTTGAAAAAACCGCCATCAACGCCGTTTTAGCAGCAAATAAACACTGATTAGGAGGAAAAGTATACTCGGTAACAGCGCGCCGATGACTGGTGGAATGCTGTAAACCAAGCTAAGCGGGCCAAAAATCTGATCCAACACGTAGAAAACAAAACCAAAGAAGATACCGGTAACTACCCGAACCCCCATTGGTACACTGCGTAATGGGCCAAAAATGAATGACAACGCCATCAACATCATTACGGCAACGGAGAATGGCGCAAATATCTTGCCCCACATATTCAATTCATACCGACTCGACTCCTGCCCGCTTTGCCGCAGATATTTGCTGTAATCGTGCAACCCGCTAAT
Organism: Yersinia enterocolitica subsp. enterocolitica; assembly: GCF_901472495.1. Classification (NCBI taxonomy): domain Bacteria; kingdom Pseudomonadati; phylum Pseudomonadota; class Gammaproteobacteria; order Enterobacterales; family Yersiniaceae; genus Yersinia; species Yersinia enterocolitica. Next base: position 3,924,870 of record NZ_LR590469.1, on the reverse strand, counting down.
AGAGAGCGAATCTGGGTTCATGGCAACCACCCCCAACTTCTCTGGCGTCAGGTTGGTCTTCCATTCACCGGTTAGTGTCTGCGAGCCAGTCACCTTATTTGGATTGCTTAAATCAGACTCATCAACCTGCGATAAACGCCATAGGTTGTCTTCAAAAGTTGCGGTGGCTGCATAGCGAACAGAGAGCAAGCGATCTTGTTGATCAAAATGATAAATATTCACCCCGGTCAGTTCTTTATCACCCGACACACGCTGGATATAAATAAAGTCAGAGCCGTCTTTTGCCCATAACCCAGATTGCGTTGACAACAACGAACCGCCATACATTTGCTGCGCACGGAAGTTACGCGCCATCTGCTCGCCTTGCGGCGCAACCCATTCACCGATGGCCATGGTCAGCAATACAAGTGGAATAGCTGTTTTCATCACCGAGGCGGCAATTTGCATGCGGGTAAAGCCCGAAGCCTGCATTACCACCAGTTCACTGCGTGTAGCCAATGTACCCAGCCCCAGCAATGCACCCAGCAGCGCTGCCATCGGGAAGAAGATCTCGATATCTTTAGGAATGCTGAGCAAGGTGTACATGCCAGCAGATGCTGCTGAGTAATCGCCCTGCCCGACTTTACGTAACTGATCGACAAACTTGATAATGCCGGACAACGATACCAGCATGAATAGCGTCATCAGGATGGTATTGAGGATAGTCCGTCCGATATAACGGTCTAATACACCAAACATCAGGCAGCACCTCTCAATCGAGCACGTAACTTACGAGCCGGCAGGCCATCCCACAGGTTCAATATCACCGCAAGAGCCAGATAAGCACCATTTACAGCCCACATCCAGATCGAGGGGTCCAGCTTGCCACTACTTGCATTAGAACGCAGGGAGCTTTGTAACAGGAAGAAGATTAAATACAGTAACATAGCGGGCAACATACTCAGTACACGGCCCTGGCGCGGGTTAACCACACTGAGGGGCACCACCAGCAGCGCCATGACGATAACCGACACAATCAGCGTCAGACGCCAATGAAACTCGGCGCGGGCATCGGGCTGATGCGAACGCCACAGCTGTTTCATGGTCATTTGGTCAGCCGCATTATTATTTTGTTGGACTTCCTGATGACCAATAATGGCCTGATAATCGACAAAATCAGTAATACGGAAGTCGCGCAACAATGCGGTGCCTTCATAGCGGGTACCTTTATTTAAGATAACCACTTGCGAACCATCAGGCCGTTCGGTCATGTAGCCACTATCAGCTACAACTACGGAGGGGCGCTGATTACCGTTTGGCCGCAATTGTGCCAGAAATACACGGTTAAACTCTTTGCCCGTCACATTACCGATAAATAAGGCTGAATTGCCATCAGTTGAGGATTTAAACTGCCCACCAGCCAAAGCGGCCAGACTAGGGTTGGCTCTGGCGTCGTTCAGCACTTCGTCTTGATGTTTAGAAGACCAAGGGCCAAGCCAAATAGTGTTGACCGCCGCCAGCGCAGAAGTGACCAGCGCCAGGATCAATGCAGCCATAATCAAGGATTTCTTGCCCATGCCGCAGGCATGCATCACGGTGATTTCACTCTCCGTGTACAATTTACCTAGCGTCATTAATAAGCCAAGGAATAAGCTTAACGGCAGGATAAGTTGTGCCATTTCCGGCACACCGAGCCCTAAAAGGGATAAAACCAGGTTTGTCGGGATTTCACCATCGACCGCAGCGCCTAATATCCGTACTAACTTCTGACTAAAGAAGATTAATAGCAGGATGAACAGAATCGCAATTTGGCTCTTAAGTGTTTCCCGTACCAGATATCTAATGATGATCACGCTAATACGCCTGTGAAAACTTGTCTTTTTGCAGGAAAATCGATAGTTTCATCGTTAATCCGCCATTTATTCTCATCATATGGCAACCTTCACAGCTAAAATAGTATTACAGCATCTAGCGTTTAGGTGTCCTATAGGAACATGCTTATAGTCGCCAAAACAAAACAACTTATGCCGTTAAGGTTAACACACGTCGTTAACACAACGGAGAGAGATCGTTGCGGAGCGCTACATTCTAGCGGTAGCTCCCGCCTTTGTCTTTAAGATTCAGGAGAGTGCATGGAGTTCAGTGTAAAGAGCGGCAGCCCGGAAAAACAGCGTAGTGCCTGTATTGTAGTCGGCGTTTTCGAACCTCGTCGTCTATCTCCCATTGCCGAACAACTCGACAAAATTAGTGATGGCTACATCAGCGCTTTATTGCGCCGTGGTGAACTTGAAGGCAAAGTCGGGCAGACGCTATTACTGCACCATGTGCCGAATATTCTCTCCGAGCGCATCTTGTTAATTGGCTGTGGCAAAGAGCGTGAGCTTGATGAGCGCCAGTACAAGCAAGTGATCCAGAAGACCATCAATACCCTTAATGACACCGGATCAATGGAAGCCGTTTGTTTCCTGACCGAGCTGCATGTTAAAGGCCGCAATACTTACTGGAAAGTGCGCCAGGCAGTAGAAACAGCGAAAGAGACACTTTATACCTTCGATCAGCTTAAAAGTAATAAAACCGAGCCGCGTCGCCCATTACGCAAGATGGTATTCAATGTGCCCACACGCCGCGAATTGACCAGCGGTGAGCGCGCAATTCAGCATGGTCTGGCGGTAGCATCCGGTATTAAAGCGGCGAAAGACTTGGGCAATATGCCGCCAAATATTTGTAATGCCGCCTATCTGGCTTCGCAAGCACGCCAGTTAGCCGATGCATTCAGCACCAATATCATCACTCGCGTGATTGGTGAGCAGCAAATGAAAGAGCTGGGAATGCACTCCTATCTTGCTGTAGGCCATGGTTCACAGAATGAATCATTAATGTCGGTGATAGAATATAAGGGTAATCCAAACCCGGACGCTAAGCCAATTGTGCTGGTGGGCAAAGGGTTGACCTTCGATTCTGGCGGTATTTCCATCAAGCCAGCCGAAGGCATGGATGAGATGAAATACGACATGTGTGGCGCTGCAACTGTCTATGGCGTAATGCGTGTAGTGGCCGAGCTGCAATTGCCATTGAATGTGATTGGTGTATTGGCTGGCTGTGAAAATATGCCAGGTGGCCGCGCTTATCGCCCAGGCGATATCCTCACTACCATGTCTGGTCAGACAGTTGAAGTGCTCAATACTGATGCTGAAGGCCGTCTGGTGCTGTGCGATGCATTGACCTATGTTGAGCGTTTCGAGCCAGAAGTGGTGATTGATATCGCGACCCTAACAGGGGCGTGTGTTGTGGCATTAGGCCATCACATCACCGGTTTGATGTCGAATCACAATCCATTGGCTCACGAGCTGATTGGGGCATCCGAGCAAGCGGGTGACCGTGCATGGCGTTTGCCACTGGGTGATGAGTTCTACGAGCAACTGGATTCCAATTTTGCCGACATGGCAAATATTGGTGGCCGTGCGGGCGGTGCAATTACCGCCGGTTGCTTCCTGTCACGCTTTACTCGCAAATACAGCTGGGCACATTTGGATATCGCGGGCACGGCATGGCGTTCAGGTAAGAACAAAGGCGCAACTGGCCGTCCAGTCGCGTTGTTATCCCAGTTCTTGCTTAACCGCGCAGGGTTAAACGGCGACGATTAATCGTTTGATGTATTCCATTTGATATACACCCAAAGTCATTGGAGTTGCAGGTAAGCAGCAAACGAACTCATCCCGATGAGCTTATTCAAGTAAGTGATTCGGGTGGGTGAGAGCAGCTAACAAACCTGCGGCTTCAAGTACCAAGGGTGTAGAGAACCTATGAAAAACGCCACGTTTTATTTGCTCGAACACGACACGCCCGCTGGTGAGCTGCGCGCTCATGAGGCGTTGGCCTGCGAAATTGCGGCCGAGCGTTGGCGGGCAGGCAAACGGGTACTGATCGCCTGTGAAAGTCAGGAACAGGCCCAGCGGCTGGATGAAGCGCTATGGCAACGGGCACCTGAGCAATTTGTTCCCCATAATTTGGCGGGTGAAGGGCCAAAGTATGGCGCACCAGTCGAACTGGCTTGGCCGGAACGACGTGGAAATTCCCCCCGCGACCTGCTTATCAGCCTGCTACCAGAGTTCGCAGGTTTTGCCACCGCTTTCCATGAAGTGGTAGACTTCGTTCCTTACGAAGAAAATTTGAAACAGTTGGCGCGCGACCGATATAAGTCTTATCGCAGCGTCGGCTTCCACTTGACCACGGCAACGCCGCCAACTAATTGAACTAAAAAAGAAAATGGAAAACACACCTTCTAATATCGACAAAACTGAGCCGTCCCTCGATAAAACATACAGCCCGCAAGAAATCGAACAGCCGCTGTATGAACACTGGGAAAAACAGGGTTATTTCAAGCCGAACGGCGATACCAGTAAAGAAAGCTACTGCATCATGATCCCGCCGCCGAACGTCACCGGTAGCCTGCACATGGGCCATGCGTTCCAACAAACCATCATGGATACCTTGATTCGTTATCAACGTATGCAGGGCAAAAATACCTTGTGGCAAGCCGGGACTGACCATGCAGGTATCGCGACCCAAATGGTGGTTGAGCGCAAGATCGCCGCAGAAGAAGGCAAAACTCGCCACGATTACGGCCGTGACGCATTTATCGATAAAATCTGGCAATGGAAAGGCGAATCTGGCGGCACCATTACTCGCCAAATGCGCCGTCTGGGTAACTCCGTGGATTGGGAACGTGAGCGTTTCACCATGGACGATGGCCTCTCCAATGCGGTTAAAGAAGTGTTTGTCCGCCTGCACAAAGAAGACTTAATTTACCGTGGCAAGCGCCTGGTGAACTGGGATCCAAAACTGCGCACTGCTATCTCTGATCTGGAAGTCGAAAACCGCGAATCGAAAGGCTCCATGTGGCATCTGCGTTATCCGCTGGCCGATGGTGCTAAAACTGCGGATGGCAAAGACTATCTGGTGGTCGCCACCACGCGTCCAGAAACCGTGTTGGGTGATACTGGTGTTGCAGTCAACCCGGAAGATCCGCGTTATAAAGACTTGATCGGCAAAGAAGTTATCCTACCGCTGGTGGGTCGCCGTATTCCGATCCTCGGTGACGAGCATGCCGACATGGAAAAAGGCACCGGTTGTGTAAAAATCACGCCAGCGCACGATTTTAATGACTATGAAGTCGGTAAACGCCACGCCCTGCCGATGATCAACATTCTGACTTTCGATGGTGATATCCGTAGCGAAGCGGAAGTATTTGATACCAATGGCGAAGCGACTGATGCGTGCAGCGGTGCAATTCCACAACAGTTCCAAGGTTTGGAGCGTTTTGCTGCCCGTAAAGCTGTAGTGGCTGAATTCGATAAACTTGGCCTGCTGGAAGAAGTCAAAGCCCACGACCTGACTGTGCCTTATGGCGACCGTGGCGGCGTGGTTATCGAGCCAATGCTGACTGACCAATGGTATGTTCGCACCGCTCCGCTGGCTAAAGTGGCAATCGAAGCTGTCGAAAATGGCGAGATCCAATTCGTACCGAAGCAGTACGAAAATATGTATTACTCGTGGATGCGCGATATCCAAGACTGGTGTATCTCCCGTCAGTTGTGGTGGGGCCACCGCATTCCAGCCTGGTATGACGAGCAAGGTAAAGTGTATGTGGGCCGTGATGAGGCTGAAGTGCGCCGCGAAAACAACCTGGGCGCAGACGTGGCATTGCGTCAAGACGAAGACGTGCTGGATACCTGGTTCTCCTCTGGCCTGTGGACTTTCTCCACTCTGGGCTGGCCTGAGCAAACCGAAGCACTGAAAACCTTCCACCCGACCAGTGTTGTGGTCAGTGGCTTTGATATTATTTTCTTCTGGATTGCCCGCATGATCATGCTGACCATGCACTTTATGAAAGATGAAAATGGTAAGCCGCAAGTGCCATTTAAAACCGTCTACATGACCGGTCTTATCCGTGATGACGAAGGGCAGAAAATGTCCAAGTCGAAAGGCAACGTCATTGACCCACTGGATATGGTTGATGGTATCTCGCTGGAAGAATTGCTGGAAAAACGTACTGGCAACATGATGCAGCCGCAGCTGGCGGAGAAAATCCGTAAGCGCACCGAGAAGCAGTTCCCGAACGGTATTGAGCCGCACGGTACAGATGCTCTGCGCTTTACACTGGCGGCATTGGCCTCCACCGGCCGTGATATCAACTGGGACATGAAGCGCCTGGAAGGTTATCGCAACTTCTGTAACAAGCTGTGGAACGCCAGCCGTTTCGTGCTAATGAACACCGAAGGACAGGATTGCGGGCAGAATGGCGGCGAAATGGTACTGTCACTGGCTGACCGCTGGATTCTGGCTGAATTCAATCAGACCATTAAAGCCTACCGCGAAGCGATGGACACTTACCGCTTCGATTTGGCCGCTAATATTCTGTATGAGTTTACCTGGAACCAGTTCTGTGACTGGTATCTGGAACTGGCCAAACCGGTGATGAACAGCGGTTCTGAAGCTGAACTGCGTGGAACTCGTCATACTCTGATTGAAGTTCTGGAAGCCCTGCTGCGTTTGGCACACCCAATCATTCCTTACATCACAGAGACCATCTGGCAGCGAGTCAAAACCCTAAAAGGTATTACTGCGGACACCATTATGTTGCAGCCTTTCCCGGAATATGACGCCAGTCAGGTTGATGAGAAAGCGCTAAGTGATTTGGAATGGATCAAACAGACCATCATCGCAGTGCGGAATATCCGCGCAGAAATGAACATCGCGCCGGGTAAGCCGCTGGAAGTGATGCTGCGTGGTGCCAGTGCTGAAGCCCAACGCCGTGTGCTGGAAAACCAGAGTTTCATCCAGTCGCTGGCGCGGTTGTCCTCTCTCACCCTGTTACCTGAAGGTGATAAAGGCCCGGTATCGGTGACCAAATTGGTTGAAGGTGCGGAAGTGCTGATCCCAATGGCTGGCCTGATTGATAAAGCCACCGAACTGGAAAGGCTGGCAAAAGAAGTGGCTAAGCTGGAAGCTGAAATTGAGCGTATCGAAGGCAAGTTGAGTAATGAAGGTTTTGTGGCGCGCGCGCCAGAAGCCGTGGTTGCCAAAGAGCGCGAAAGAATGGCAGCCTGCGCTGAAGCCAAACAGAAGTTAATTGAGCAACAAGCGACTATCGCCGCACTGTAATTAACCTGAGATTCAACAGCAAAATAGAAACAGCGGACTATTTAGGTAGCCGCTGTTTTTTTATCATTGTATTAATTCAGCGCCATACCCTAAATAATTCGAGTTGCAGGAAGGCGGCAAGCGAGATAGTCCCGATGAACTTATTGTAGTAAGTGACTCAGGTTATTGAGAGCAGCCAACGCACATACAGCTTGAAGTATGACGGGTATAGATGGTATTACAGATTATTACTAAGTTATTACCTTTAGGTTTAAAGAGTATGACCACAGCCACACCTATCCGCCTGCTGGTACGCCCCATCACCGTAGCAGACAACCTCGCTATCGCTAGTGTCATTCGGGACGTTTCGGCTGAATTCGGCCTGACTGCCGATAAAGGCTATACCGTGTCTGATCCCAATTTAGATCACTTATATGAGCTGTACAGCCAGCCACGTAGCGCTTACTGGGTGATTGAAGTCGACGGAAATATTGCGGGCGGCGGTGGCGTGGCACCTTTGTCGGGTGGTGAAGCGTCTCTGTGTGAATTGCAGAAAATGTATTTCCTGCCGATATTGCGCGGCAAAGGGTTGGCTAAGCAGTTGGCGTTACAAGCGCTGGAATTTGCCCGTCAACAGGGCTTCAACCGTTGCTATCTGGAAACCACGGCCAGTTTGACCAGTGCGGTAGGCTTATATGAAAGATTGGGTTTTGAGCATATCAATGGCCCAATGGGAAATACCGGTCATGTGGATTGCGAAGTAACTATGCTGAAAACATTGTAATAAGTCAGGGTGCATTGCGCCCTGAGATTATTGACAGCACTTTTATAGTACTGTGAGTGAAGGGTTGACCGCACCTCGGGGCGCTCCGGTCGCTTCCGCGACTACGACCCCAACGGCACGTTTTCCCTTCATCTGACTTTGCCTGCAGTCTAAGGGCGCATCAAGCGCCCTGATATTATTAACTGGCAAATGCCGCTAACACCGCTATAGCGTCAAGCACCAAGGCGATTACCCAAAGTCATTGGCGCTATAGCAAGGCAGCAAACGAGCAAATCCCGATGAGTCTATTTATGTTAAGGTCAACGGACAGTCAGTGATTCGGGTGAGCGAACGTAGCTAACAACCCTGCGGCGTCAAGGACAAAGGGGAATTAGTGACGCTTACCGTCGTCATCTTCATCCACTAACTCTTCGTCGTCGAACTCGCCGTCTTCATCATCTTCTGCGTTAGGATCTTCATAGTAAGTGCCCCAACCGTCATAATTCACGCCACAGGTTTCAGCTAGTGCAATCAGCTGTTCAACCTGCGCATCAATAATTTCAGCATTCAGCGCAACTTCGCTGATCACATCACAGCACATCACCACTGAGCCATCTTCGACTTCCAGCTCTTCAGCATCTGTTACTTCATAACCCAGTTTGAATGCTTCTACGGCCGCTTTTTCCAGCACTTCGAACTTCTCGGCTGAAAGGTGGTGTTCAATGGTGTACAGCGCATCCGGATCGCTGCCATCTTCCAGCAGTTCTTCGATGATCAGGCGGGTCTCGTCACGTTGTTCGTCTAGCATTTCGCGGTTTGCCATGCCTTTATCCTCAGTCAATGGGCTTAGTATGGCGCTATTTTCCCACACCCACGCCGTTGCCTCCACTACAAACGAGAAAGATTTATTGATTGGGGTTGTAATTGAATATTTATACGTATAAATTGAATTTAAATTCAATTGGACTATTCAGGATGCAAAAGATGAACACCATGAGTCAGTTCTATAAACGTCACTTTCTAAGGTTACTGGACTTTACACCCGCCGAGATTACAGCCCTGCTAGAGTTGGCCGCTTACCTGAAGCAAGCCAAGAAATCCGGCGGTGAGAAACAAAAATTGATAGGTAAGAATATCGCGCTCATCTTCGAAAAAGACTCGACCCGTACTCGATGCTCTTTCGAAGTTGCCGCATATGATCAAGGTGCGCGGGTGACTTATCTCGGCCCAGGCGGAAGTCAAATAGGGCATAAAGAATCAATTAAAGATACCGCCAGAGTATTAGGCCGGATGTATGACGGTATTCAATATCGTGGTTACGGCCAAAAGGTGGTTGAAACATTGGCTGAATTTGCCGGCGTGCCGGTATGGAATGGCCTGACCAATGAATTCCATCCAACCCAGTTACTGGCCGACTTACTGACTATGCAGGAGCACTTGCCGGGTAAGCCATTGAGTGAAATGAAATTTGCCTATCTTGGTGATGCACGTAACAACATGGGTAATACCCTGTTAGAAGCGGCCGCTCTGGTCGGGATGGATTTACGCCTGGTCGCGCCAAAAGCCTGCTGGCCGGAGGCCGAATTAGTCGCCGCTTGTCAGGTGCAGGCCAAAAAGACCGGCGGTAAAATCACCTTGACCGAGGATATTGCCGAAGGCGTAAAAGGGGCTGATTTCTTGTATACCGATGTATGGGTTTCGATGGGCGAACCGAAAGAAGTCTGGCAGGAGCGGGTTGCATTGCTCAAGCCCTATCAGGTCAATATGGATGTGGTGAAACTGACCGGCAACCCACAGGTTAAATTCCTTCATTGCTTGCCAGCATTCCACGATGATCAAACTACCGTCGGCAAACAAATGGCGGAACTTTATGACTTACCGGGCGGCATGGAAGTGACCGACGAAGTATTTGAATCGGCTCACAGCATTGTATTTGATCAGGCCGAAAACCGCCTGCACACCATCAAAGCTGTGATGGTTGCGACATTGGGAACAGCATAAAAAACAAAGGCCGACCATCTGATGTGTCTGCTTTTAATTATTTTCACACCTAATCAATAAGCGTTATTGGCGCAGGCAGATTGAGTGCGGACAGCGCGCAGCCAACGGAGCATACACGGAGTATGTGACGGCGGCGAGCACTGCCCGAAGCTCAAGCTGGCAAGTAAAATAGCTTATTTTACCGCCAACTTAACTACGGCTTTCCGTACCCGCGCCGGTTCGCCCACTGCACATAATGGTTTATGCACTTCTCCTGGGTAGAACACCACGAAATCACCGGCTTGCATTACAAACTGCTTCTCATCAACTCCTGCTGGTAAGAACGCAATATCTTTGTCTGCTAACCAGTCGGTATCGGGTTTGCCAGCAGGTAAGTTACTGAAAGTCATCCCCTCAACACCCGCCAGGACTATCTGAATATCCAGATATTTAGCGTGATATTCCGCGCGGCGGTTTTCCAGATAGTCAGTGCTGTCATTGGAAATCAATACGAACAGGTTATTGCCATCAATATCATGTTTACCCAATGGCGTTTCTGCTGTGATGTGACTTTTCACATATTCAATAGCTTCTTTTAATTGCGCAGGCAGATAAGGCAATAATTCCAAATGATGGATGTTTCCGGTGATCATAGTTTTCCCTTCACATAAGTAAAATGAAATGATGTTTCATTATAACCATTTCATTCTATCTTTAGTGGGAAGTCTCTAACATTTATTTATCTGGAATAAAGATTGTAGTGCTGCTGGGCGAGTTAATAATCATTACTTTTTTGTAATATTTCTTTATCACTAATTGTTATAACAAATAACTGTTGAGACTTTGACCACAGACAGGAAAGCCACTATCGTGAGAAACTGCGATGAAATAGTCGAAAAAACAATAATTTCCTAGCGATGTTAACTATCTATACTGGCTATTAACGCGAAAAATATTCGTGGTTGTAGCCCATTTCAGGGAGTCTCAATGAAAGCTAAAATTCTGTCACTGTTGGTTTTGACTGCACTATCTGGCAGTGCACTGGCAGCAACGCCACCAGATACTCTGGTTGTGGTGCAATCCCTGGATGATATCGTTAGCCTTGATCCGGCTGAAAGTAATGAGCTATCCAGTATTCAGACCGTCCCAAGTCTTTATCAGCGGCTGGTGCAAGCCGATCGTGATAATCCGGCAAAAATAGAACCCGTTCTTGCACAAAGCTGGCAAGGCGATGCTGCGGCAAAAACCCTTACGGTAAAATTACGTCCGCAGGCGGTATTTGCCTCCGGCAATCCGGTGCAAGCTGATGACGTGATTTATTCCTTTAATCGCGCAGTCAAAATGAACCGTTCACCGGCCTTTATCCTGAATGTCTTGGGCTGGGATGCGAGTAATATCGATCAGCATTTGAAGAAAATTGATAACAACACCGTGCTACTGAGCTGGAGTGCAGATGTCAGCCCCGCAGTTGCGCTGAATATTTTATCAACCCCCATTGCCTCAATTGTTGATAAAAAAGCGGTGAGCGCTAATGTGAAAGATGATGACTATGGTAATGCCTGGTTGAAAATGCATTCAGCCGGTAGCGGCCCATTCAAAATGCGTGTTTATCAACCGCATCAGGCCATTGTACTGGATGCCAATCCGACATCACCTGGTGATAAGCCACTGATTAAAAATATTATTATTAAAAACGTTCCCGATCCAAGTGCTCGTCGCCTGCTGATCCAGCAAGGTGATGCTGATATCGCGCGTGAATTAGGGCCAGACCAAACTGCGGCGCTGAAAACCCAACCAGGGATTAAAGTTGTCGAAATCCCGTCTGCCGAACAAAACTATCTGGTCTTTAATACGGCCAATCAGGCCAATCCGCTGTTGAGCAAACCTGAATTCTGGCAGGCCGCCCGCTATTTGGTTGATTATCAGGGAATTACCAAAGATTTGCTGAAAGGCCAGTATTTTGTACATCAAAGCTTCCTGCCAGTGGGTTTACCGGGTGCGCTGGAAAGCAATCCTTTCACCTTTGATCCTGCTAAAGCCAAAGAAATTCTGACTAAAGCCGGTATTAAAGATGCCACGCTGACTCTGGATGTGGAGAACAAACCGCCATTCATTACCATTGCCCAGTCGCTGCAAGCCAGCTTTGCCCAAGGTGGCGTGAAATTGGTGTTATTGCCAGCTGCGGGTAGTCAGGTGTATGGCCGCGTACGTGCCAAACAGCATCAGTCAGCAATCCGTCTGTGGATCCCGGACTACTTCGATGCACACTCAAATGCCAGCGCCTTTGCCTATAATGACGGCAAGAGCAGTACTGTTGCCGGTTTAAACGGCTGGGTTATTCCTGAGCTGAATAAACAAACATTGGCGGCAGTCGCCGAGGCTGATCCGGCCAAGCGCAGCGCGCTCTACACTCAGTTACAGGAAGATCTGCAAAAGAACTCGCCTTATATCTTTATTGATCAAGCCAAAGCACAAGTTGTGCTACGAGATAATGTAAAAGGCTATCAACAAGGTCTGAATGCAGATATGGTCTATTATGACCGTGTCAGCAAATAGCCTATTCCCTGCGTACTTGAAGTTGCAGGGTTGTTAGCTGCGCGAACTCACCCGAATCACTTACCAGTGTAAGCTCATCGGGACTCGTTCACTTGCCGCCTACCTGTAACGCCAAGTTCTTGGGCATAGCTGGTTGATAAATTTATTTGTGAAATAGTGAGTTGCTAGTTGATGTCTGTCGCACTAAATAATACGCCGGGAACCCTATCCCGGCGTCGTCTTTGGGGGTTCTTACAGGGATTATTCACCCTGGCCCTGACCTTATTCGGTCTACTGGTTATCACCTTTTTCCTGTCGGCGCTGTCGCCGGTGGACAGGGTGCTGCAAATCGTGGGCGACCACGCCAGTGAGGCCACTTATCAGCAAGTTAAACAACAACTTGGGTTGGATAAACCTTTACCGGTTCAGTTCTGGCATTATCTGGAGCGGCTGGCTCATGGGGATCTGGGTGTTGCCAGCGCCAGCGGTCAGCCGGTATTACAAGATCTGCTGACCGTTTTCCCTGCCTCATTGGAACTGGCAACATTATCGCTAGTAATTGGCGCAGCACTGGGCATTATCCTCGGCTTATTGTGCGCGCGCTGGGCGGGTAGCAAACTGGATGCCACTATCCGCTTTATCACATTGCTGGGGAATTCGGTTCCTATCTTCTGGCTTGGCCTGCTGATGCTATTGCTATTTTATGCACGCCTGCAATGGAGCCCCGGCCCCGGCCGTCTTGATGATATTTATCAATATACCGTGGAAGCGAAAACCGGTTTTGCCCTGATCGATACCTGGCGTTCAGGTGATGCTGGTGCCTTTAGTAATGCTCTGGCTCATTTGATCTTACCGGTTTCCCTGCTGTCTTATTACGCGCTTGCCAGCATTACTCGCCTGACACGTTCAGCTTGCCTGAGTGAACTGAATAAAGAGTACATCACGCTGGCAAGGGCCAAAGGTGCGGGTGAGATGCGGATTTTACTGACGCATGTGCTGCCGAATATCCGTGGCACCTTACTGACAGTGATTGCGCTGGCCTATACCAGCATGTTGGAAGGCGCGGTGCTCACCGAGACCGTTTTTGCCTGGCCGGGTATTGGCCGCTATCTGACCAGCGCGCTGTTTGCCGGCGATACCACCGCCATTATGGGCGGAACACTGCTGCTTGGTATGTGCTTTATTTTGATTAACAATGTGACGGATCTGCTGGTCCGCTTGCTGGACCCGAGAACGCGCTGATATGCCAATAACAAAATTCTTCCATGCGCTAAAACGTTCCCCCGCCACCAGCATCGGGCTATTTATTCTCACCTTACTGGTGATAATCGCGATTTTCGCTCCGTGGCTGGCCCCGTTTGATCCCAACTGGCAAAACGCGGCTGACCGCTTGCAGCCTCCGGGTGCAGGGCACTGGTTGGGAACCGACAGTTATGGCCGCGATATGCTGTCGCGCCTGATTTATGGCACGCGCCCCACCTTAGGGTTGGTGCTGCTGGTTACCGTCATAACCTTGCCGCTCGGCTTGCTGGTCGGGGTGCTTTCCGGTTATTACGGCGGTTGGTTGGAGCGCGTTCTGATGCGCGTCACTGATGTGGTGATGTCAATGCCACGGCTGATTCTGGCGTTTGCTTTTGTTGCCATGCTTGGCCCCGGATTAATTAACGGCGCGCTGGCATTGGCCCTGACCACTTGGCCGGCCTATGCCCGTCAGGCCAGAGCCGAGATTCAATTATTGCGTAAAAGTGATTATCTGGCGGCCGCTGAAATGATGGGAATCAAAGGGTTGCGGTTACTATGGGGTCATATTCTCCCTATGTGCCTTCCTTCAGCGGTGGTACGGCTGGCATTGGATTTAGCAGGTATTATCCTGGCTGCGGCAGGTCTTGGCTTCCTCGGGTTAGGGGCACGCCCGCCAATGTCAGAATGGGGTTCCATGGTGGCCGACGGGATGCAGGTTATCTTTGACCACTGGTGGATTGCCGCCATTCCGGGCTTTGCTATCTTACTGAGCAGCATGGCATTTAATCTGTTAGGCGATGGCCTGCGCGATATTTTGGACCCTCACCATGACTGATAAAATTTTCGCGGTCGACAATTTATCTGTCGATTTCCAGCAACAGCGGGTGGTGGATAATATCTCATTCCACCTCGGTCGCGAGCGAGTGGCACTGGTGGGTGAGTCCGGCTCCGGCAAATCCATTACCGCCAGAGCATTGATGGGATTAGTTCGTGCTCCGGGCAAAGTTAGTGCTAAAAAACTCAGTTATTATGCTGATAACACCGATCAACAGGGCAATTCAGGTCAGGTTATCGAACACGACCTATTGCAGTTGAAACCGAAACAATGGGGCGCATTACGTGGCAGCGAAATTGCTATGGTGCTGCAAGATCCGCGCTATGCGCTGAATCCGGTACGCACCGTGGGGAAACAAATTGAAGAATCCCTGCTGCTACATAATACGCTTTCCCGCGCGGATGCCCGCGAGCGGGTATTGAATGCGCTAGCCTCGGTCGGGCTCAATGAAAGTGCCTGGCACAGTTATCCCGGCCAACTTTCTGGCGGTATGGGCCAACGGACCATGTTAGCTATCGCTTTAGTGAATAACCCACGGGTATTAATTGCCGATGAGCCCACCTCCGCATTGGACGCCAAATTGCGTAATCAAATACTGGAGTTGATTGTCGAACAGACTGAGCAGCGCAATATGAGTTTGTTGTTGATCAGCCACGATCTGCCGTTAGTCGCCGAGCATTGCCATCGCGTGTTGGTGATGTATCAGGGGAAACTGGTGGATCAAGGCGCGGCGGCTGACCTGCCCCATTCGACTCATCCTTATACCCATACCTTATGGGCTTGCCGCCCGAATGCCAGTACCTATGGCACGGATCTGCCGGTATTAGATCGCAGCGCTGATTTCTCTGGAGCTTCCCGTGGCACTGATTGAAGTCAAAAATCTACGAGTCAGTTTTGCCCAAAAGAATCAGCTAAAAACGGCAGTTGAGTCGGTCAGTTTTGCGGTTGAAGCAGGTGAAACATTCAGCCTGATTGGAGCATCTGGCTGCGGTAAATCTACCGTATTACGTACTTTGGCCGGTTTACAGCGGGAGTGGCAAGGCGAGATAACCTTGCTGGGCCAACCATTGCAACCGGGGCAACGTTTCATCGGTCAATTGCGTAAAGATGTGCAGATGGTATTCCAAGACCCTTATGCATCACTGCATCCACAGCATAATATTCAGCGCACACTGGGTGAGCCGCTAAAGATTCACGGTGAGCAAAACATCCAACAACGTATTGACCAAGCTTTAAAACAAGTGGGCTTACCGGCTGCGGCGGCACAGCGCTACCCTCATCAATTCTCCGGTGGTCAGCGCCAGCGCATTGCTATCGCCCGCGCCCTGTTATTGCGGCCCAAATTGTTGCTACTGGATGAGCCGACCTCAGCATTAGATATGTCAGTGCAAGCGGAAATCCTCAATCTACTCAATCACCTGAAACGCGAACATGGTATGACCTATTTGTTGGTCAGCCATGACAGTGATGTGGTGGCACATATGTCCGAGCGCGCAGCCATGATGGAGAGTGGGAAGATTGTGAGAGAGTTTACGCGGCGGGATCTTGAATTAGCGGAACATTTTATGGGGTAGCACTTTATAGGACAACAAAGGCCGTTCAGTACCCGGCACAACCGAGTACTGAGTGCTATCGAAACATGAGGTAGCGGTAGAGAACCCGTTCCAAATCTTGTTTCATACTGACAAAAGCCAGTATTTCCACAGTTTGCCCAGCATAGTCATAGATGACGCGGTACTCACTGTCGGGATCCAGCCGCTCACGCAATTGCACACCGCTATCTGATAACATTGAGTTAAAACGATAGCGGATCGGATCTTCACTGATCGCTGTTATTGATGATATCAATAAATTATCAACGAACTCCCCAGCCTTAACTGGCCCCATCGTAGCGCTTTTAAAAGATTCGATATCCTGAAGAGTCCATTCTGCTGCGGGTGATATAATTATTTGGGGCATTCCTAACCTCAATATTATTACTTACGCGCGGCGCGCAGCTTCCTTAGCGTTTCTTCCGGTGACATCCCTTGCTGGTTTTTAATATCCTGTTTAGCCAACATAACCAGCTTCAGCAGCGCATTTGATTGGCGCTCAAGATGACGTTCCCTAATCTCCGCCTCCCTTTCCGCTGCGGGTTGGACAAACAGCTCAGCGACACCATTTTTTGTGACGAAAACGCCGCCGTCAAAAAGTTCGGGAGAGCCTAGCCCTTCTCGCGCTGCTTTTTGGGACATAGTCGTTGCCATATAGGTTGCTCCTTCAATGATCTTTCATACTCTAAGCAAGCTATCACCCGCGCAGTTAAATATCAAATTTATACTAAATTTGTACACGTACAATCATATCAACTAAAAACCCTTCATCATTCCCACCACACCTTGAACATAGCGCTCCAAAGTCTCCTCCTCCATCGCATTGGCCCCTTGCACTAAATACGGCGGAAGGAAATCCATACCCGTCATATTGGCCATAGCGTGGAAGGGCAATAACAAATCCAGCGCTGGGTAACGATTATAGCCCTGTGGGCTGTAGGCTTGTTCATTGCCGCCGGTCGACACCACCAATTGCAATGGCTTACCACGCAATTTGTCCCCACGACTACCATAAGCAAAGCCGTAAGTTAATACCGCATCCTGCCATTCACTTAAAATAGCCGGTGAGCTGTACCAGTAAAATGGAAACATCATCACAATCACATCATGTGATTGCAGTAACTCCTGCTCTCGCGCCACATCAATTTGAAAATCCGGATACTCACGAATCAGCTCATGCACGGCCACATTCGGTAGTGGGCGAATGGCCTCTATTAACCGATGGTTGATACGGGATTCATCCGGCTTACGGTGGGCCGTCAACACTAAAATACGTGGCATAACAGATTCTCCAACAGATTTAATGACACTATCTTTTCATTTTCAGCGCTGCCGGTGTAGGCTGCAATCAGTCACATTAATTTCAACCTAAGGTATCAACCAATGTCGCTGCCTTCCGATATTCATCGCTTATTGCCCGCCTTCCTAAGCGCCGCCCAAAATGAGAATTTTTCTGTCGCCGCCCGTCAATTAGGGGTAACTCCTGCCGCTATCAGTAAAAATGTGCGCGTATTAGAAGAAAAACTGGCGCTGCGTCTGTTCCAACGCAATACCCATAGTGTGGTGCTAACTGATGAAGGTAAGGCTTTATTAGCGCGGGTTGCGCCGCTCTGGCAGGCGCTATCACACACTCTGGACACCGTACGTAACGATGAGCAACATCCCAGCGGCACGGTTCGAGTCAGTCTGATCCCCGGTTTTGGTCGCCAACTATTGATGCCACTTATTCCAAAATTTATGGCGCGTTATCCGCAGATTGATTTGGATCTTTCACTGGAGGCCAGAGTGGTGAATTTGGTCGGTGAAGGATTTGATGTGGGGATCGGCACTCACATTGATCCCGATAGTCGCTTGATTGCACGCCAGTTTTATCCAATGCAAATGGTGTTGGCGGCCAGCCCCGCTTATCTGGCGCGCTATGGCACCCCCAGCAATCCGCAACATCTCTATCAACATCAGTGTTTACTACACCGCAATCCATCAACTGGACGAATAGTCAAATGGCTGCTGCAACACAATAATGAGGTGCAATCTTTCGAGTTATCGGGCCGTTTGGTCATTTCACAACCCGAAGTATTAATGAATGCGGCGTTGGCCGATATGGGAATAACCTATATTGCACAGTGGCATGCTGAACCCCATTTTGCAGACGGCAGTTTGGTGCCAGTGCTAGCCCATCACTGGCCTGCGCCAGTTCCATTATGGCTCTATTATGCCTCTGCCGATTTACCCCCGCGAGTGCGCGTTTGGGTCGATTTTTTACTGGAACATTTCCGCCCAATGAAGCGCTAACTCATACTATTTTGTGCAAAAAAAGTGGCATAAAAATGTCCATTTTGTGATGCACTGAACAGGGAATAAACCTAAAGCTGATTTCCTTGTTCTAGGTCAATTATGTTGACTGTCACTTCTGCCATTACCCATATATAGTGTCTATAGTAATTACGATACCTATATGTAGTAGTTATCCACAAAACCATCCACACCCCCTCGCAGCCCTGATGTGCTGCGGTTTGCCTTGTGGATAAGATGGTTTTGGGGCTAATCCTACGCGGCAGGATACAGGAGCGACATTGTGAAAACAGTAGTGATTAAACGGGACGGTTGTCAGGTACCTTTTGATGAGGTACGAATCAAGGAAGCGGTCGAGCGCGCAGCGCTGGCGGTTGGCGTGGTAGACGCAGATTATTGTGCAACTGTTGCTCGTGTGGTCGCTCAGACGATGGAGAACCAGCCGAAAGTTGATATTCGCGACATCCAAACCGCGGTAGAAAACCAACTGATGGCCGGTCAATACAAGCAGCTCGCCCGAGCCTATATCGAGTATCGCCATGACCGGGATATCTCGCGTGAACTGCGTGGTCGCCTGAATCAGGAAATCCGCGGTTTGGTAGAGCAAAGTAACCAAGCGCTGCTGAACGAAAATGCGAATAAAGACAGCAAAGTCATCCCGACACAGCGTGATCTGCTGGCCGGTATTGTCGCGAAACACTACGCCAAACAACATATTTTGCCACGAGACGTGGTCTTGGCGCATGAACGTGGTGAAATTCATTATCACGATCTGGATTACGCGCCATTCTTCCCGATGTTCAACTGCATGTTGATTGACCTCGATGGCATGCTGACTCAAGGTTTTAAAATGGGTAACGCGGAAATTGAGCCGCCAAAATCCATTTCTACCGCCACTGCCGTGACCGCACAGATTATTGCGCAGGTCGCCAGCCATATTTATGGCGGCACAACCATCAACCGTATTGATGAAGTCCTCGCGCCATTTGTCACAGAAAGCTTTAACAAACATAAAGCGGTAGCCGAAGAGTGGCAGATCCCCGATGCCGCTGGTTATGCTATGTCGCGCACCGAAAAAGAGTGTTACGACGCCTTCCAATCATTGGAATATGAAGTCAACACCCTGCACACCGCCAATGGTCAAACGCCGTTTGTCACCTTCGGCTTTGGGCTGGGTACCAGTTGGCAATCGCGCATGATTCAGCAGGCGATTCTGCGTAATCGCATTGCTGGTTTGGGCAAAAACCGTAAAACCGCGGTGTTCCCGAAACTGGTGTTTGCTATCCGCGATGGCCTTAACCATAAATTTGGCGATGCCAACTACGATATCAAACAGTTAGCGCTGGAGTGTGCCACCAAGCGCATGTATCCAGATATTCTCAATTACGATCAAGTGGTTAAAGTCACCGGTTCCTTTAAAACGCCGATGGGCTGCCGCAGCTTCTTGGGGGTGTATGAAGAAGATGGCGAGCAAATTCACGATGGCCGTAACAATCTGGGGGTTATCAGCCTTAACCTGCCACGTATTGCATTGGAAGCCCAGGGCGATGAAGAGAAATTCTGGCGGTTGCTGGATGAGCGACTGTTGCTAGCCAAGAAAGCCTTAATGACCCGTATTGCCCGACTCGAAGGGATCAAAGCCCGCGTGGCACCTATCCTGTATATGGAAGGGGCTTGTGGTGTGCGCTTGCAAGCGGATGATAATATTTCAGAAATCTTTAAAAATGGCCGTGCATCTATCTCTCTGGGCTTTATTGGTATTCATGAAACGGTTAATGCTCTGTTTGGTAATCAATCCCATGTCTTTGACGACGAAAAGTTACGTGCAAAAGGCGTGGCTATCGTCGAGCGCATGAGACAAGCAACGGATAGCTGGAAAGAAGAAACTGGCTACGCCTTTAGCCTGTACAGCACGCCAAGCGAAAACCTGTGTGACCGCTTCTGCCGCCTGGATACCGCAGAATTTGGCGTGGTAGAAGGTGTCACCGATAAAGGCTATTACACCAACAGCTTCCATCTGGATGTTGAAAAGAAAGTTAACCCGTACGACAAACTGGACTTCGAAGCACCTTATCCTCCATTGGCTAACGGCGGTTTCATCTGTTACGGCGAATACCCTAACTTGCAGCATAACCTCAGAGCGCTGGAAGATGTCTGGGATTACAGCTACAGCCGGGTGCCATATTACGGCACCAACACACCAATTGATGAATGCTACGAGTGCGGTTTTACCGGCGAATTCTCCTGTACCAGCAAGGGCTTCACCTGCCCTAAATGTGGTAATCATGAGCCATCAAAAGTGTCAGTTACCCGTCGGGTCTGTGGCTATTTGGGTAGCCCGGATGCACGGCCATTTAACGCCGGCAAACAAGAAGAAGTGAAGCGCCGCGTTAAGCATTTGGCAAACGGACAACTGGGCTGATTTTCAATATTGAAATTACCCCAATAATATTAATCGTCCCCAAAGGAATTGGAGTTGCAGGCAGGCAGCAAGCGAATAACAAATCGGTCGGGAACCGATTTGAACAACATTTATGCTAGCCCGTAGGGTGAGCCTCAAGGATGAGGCTCATTAATCCCGATGAGCTTACATCAGTAAGTGATTCGGGTTTGTGAACGCAGCGAACCCCCTACAGCTTCAAGTACGAAGGGGAACATATTGGACAAGTAATCATTAACTATCATCAATATTACCCGGTCGATGTTATCAACGGCCCTGGCACTCGCTGTACGCTGTTCGTCTCTGGCTGCGTACACGAATGTGTGGGTTGTTATAACAAAAGCACCTGGCGACTGAATTCGGGTAAGCCATTTACCCAAGAAATGGAAGATAAAATCATAGCGGATCTGAACGACTCCCGTATCCGCCGACAAGGGTTATCCCTCTCCGGCGGTGATCCGTTGCATCCACAAAATTTGTCCGCCATTCTGCAACTGGTCAAACGCGTACGCCAGGAGTGCGACGGTAAGGATATTTGGGTCTGGACCGGCTACACCCTGGCTGAACTGACCGCCGACCAACAACAAGTGGTGGATTTAATCAATGTGCTAGTCGATGGCAAATTCGTGCAAGACCTAAAAGACCCATCGCTTATTTGGCGCGGCAGCGGTAATCAAGTTATCCATCATCTGCGTTAATAAGATAGATCTATCTCAGCCTGGAAGGCGTAATCGTCGCCGTCAGTCTAAGTGCGGACAGCGCACGGCAACCGGAGCGTACACGTAGTACGTGGGGATGCAAGCACTGCCCAATCTTACAATGGCAAGAAAGATAGCCTTAAATTAATTGGCAAAATTATAGGTTAAGGTCGCGTTAAACCGCCAATCACGACGCGTACTATCACTGGGCAGGTCGCCAATCGGCCTCGCCCCTTCCAGTGATAAGGAATAGTGTTTGTTATCACCAAAGGTCACCCCAACCGCGTAGGAAGCCAGTTTTTGTGCGCGAAATATCGGTGAGTTATACCAAGTGTGTGCCGTATCCAGCACCGCATAAGGTTGAATGGTTTTTAGCCAATTGCCATTTTCCCGATTATGTATATAGCGCATTTCTACCTGTCCGCCATAACCATAATCCCCCGCCGCCTCACCATCTGGATAACCTCGGCCAAACCGTAACCCACCAAAAGTCACATGCTCTGCTTCTGGTAAATCATTGTCAGACCAATCACCTTCCGCCGAGGCACTCAGTCGCCATTTTTCGGCCATTAAATACGCACCATCTCCGGTGAGTTTCCAGCGGGTAAAACCTAAGTCTCCCCAAGGAACTGAACTGGAGGCCAATGCGCCGTTTATTCCTTTGCGCACGCTGGCACGGGTGCTCCAATAAGATTGGGTATATTCCTGATACCCCGTCAGCGCCAACTCCGCCGCTGGGTAACGCATCCGTTGGTTCTGTTCTTCTAAATCGAATAATGTATTATTAAAGTTATTAAATCTGGCCCGGCTTTTTAGATTATAGCTTTTCTCCAGATAATCTACGCCCCCGCTCACTGTCCATTGACGTTTACGGGTTAATTCCAATGGATAACTTAACACCACGCCACCAGTATATTGTGTCTGCTGAGTACGGCTAGATAATGTGATGTTATCGGGGAATAGTGTCAGAACATCGGTATAATCTTTCGGCTCTTGTTTATAATAACTGCCACGAGTTTGCAGTAATAAGCCATTACTACCTAAATATTGTTGATAGTTTACACCTAAATATTGGTCACGATTTTTGCTGTCTAACGGTAATAATGTCGCGACACCCAATTGCTCTGCATAAGGTGTAAAGCCACTTAACGTTGCATTGAGTACCCCGCTGTAAACACCTTTGCGGCTATCCAATGCGGTACTGACATTCCAATTACGTGGATGATCGGCTTTAATATCTAATAATGTTGCGCCATAAATATTATCCGGGTTTTTAGCCGTGGCGATCACTTTAGTATCCGGCGTCCGGCTCATCAAAATGCTGTAGCGTTCAAAGGTCTGCTGTGTCAGCGGCTTCTCGGCCATAATGTGCTGAGACAACTTGGTCAGCCAGCGCCCTATCGCGGCGTTGTCACTTTGAATACGGGTATTAGCAATATAGCCTTCAACCAAACCTATTTTTAATGTGCCATTGGCAAAATTATCAGTCGGCAAATAAGCATAAGAGAGAATATAGCCATCTTGCTGATACATTTTTGTAATAGACTGCGTTGCTAAAAGCAGAGTCTTTAATGATACTTTTTTACCAATATAAGGCGTAAATGGCTCACTGAGTATATTAATATCATATTGGGTACCACCGATAAATTGGATATGTTTCACATCAATTAAAGTATCCAGTGTTAGTTTAGAACTGGGTTCTGGCACTGGAGTTGAAATCGGTGGAACCACAGTACGGGGTGTTTGTGGCCGTGCAATATCACGCGATATTTTGGAAGGGTTATTCTGGTCAATTAACATAGGAATGGTATTAGCGAACGCGCTGAACTGCCATACATTTCCTGCACCAAATAAAAATAATAGCCACACTCTATTATTCATAGAATATTTCCTTATGCGCACATTAAATTATAATTTTAATAATCTATTCTATTTTTATAATAACGATGCTCTCCCCATGAATAAGGGAGAGCAAGTGTCGTTATACCCGTCATACTTCAAGCTGCGTGTGCGTTGGCTGCTCTCGCTCACCCGAATCATTGACTGACGTCAACTCATCGGGATTCACTCAATTGCCGCCTTCCTGCAACTCGAATTATCCAGGGTGTATATATTTAATTGGTTTTTGGTTTTAATATTCCGCCTATCCCGCCAGCTAAACCACCACTGGCATTGGCATTAGCTGAGACGCCAGCAGTTAATCCACCGGTAACACCACCGACAGTATTGTTCACCTCGGCCAACAAACCGCTGTTGCTGCCACCAGAGGTTGGTGTCAATGTATTCGTGACACCTGCCAGCAAGCCATTCGAACCACCTGTTGATGTTGGCGGAGTAACTAAGCCACCCGCCTTCTCAACGGCTTGCCCGCTGCCTTGCAGTACCTGTCCAACCCCCGCTAACGTTGGCGTACTACTACCCACTTGAGTGCCCGTTGTCACAATAGTACCGCCGACAGCGGTCAGTAAATTATTCACTGGCGCACCAATACCGGTGGTCGAACCAACGGTCTGAGTAATATCTTGTACCTGACCCACAACTGGCGTCACTATCCCGGTTGCGGCGGTGGTTAGCTTACTCGTCGTTCCGGTTTGCAGGTCTTGCGCCAATCCGTTACCGATAGAAGTGACTGCACCACCGGTTTTATCAACTAACCCACCTGCGGTACCGGTAACACCGCCCAATGGCGTGTTGGCAGCAATACCTGAAACTGTTCCACCTAATCCTGAAACTCCGGTACCAACATCAGCCACGGCCTTCGGTACACCGGCAGCCGTAGTGCCCAATGCATTAGGATTATTTCCTAATTGGCCTACGCCATTCTGTAATCCAGTCCCGACGTCACTGACAGCATTACCCGCGCTATCAACGACGGTAACCAAACCACCACCAACGATTGGCAAGCTACCCACAGGGGTTTGGCTAACAACACCGCTGACAGTATTACCTACCCCATCGACGGCAGTGCCAACACCACTGACCACATTGCCAACCGCAGAATTATTTGTAGTCGTACCACCATCCGTTCCTCCGCCGGTGCCACCTCCAGAGCCAGTATCACCACCACCACCTGAACCTGTTCCGCCAGTTGTCTGACCCGCATTATTCTTCGCAGAATTGTGAGAACCTCCGCCACTTCCACTACATGCCGCGAGTGAGCAAGCCAGTAATATTGCCAAACTTATTTTGCTCAGACGGCTGATATTTTTAGGGCACATAGCAAAACCCCCCAGAGAGAACGCCACGGCGGCGTAAATTAACTATAAGAGACACTTATGTTTCCCTCAAGTTAAGGCAATGTTTATTTTTTGTTTAAATTGAAAATTTATCGTGGTGATATGTATCAGATTGATAATGCGATAAAACTTTTTCGTATAAACACCACTTTTTAGCCCATAAAAAAACCTGCCAACAACCGCAAGATTTCATCGTTCCGCCATCACAGCTTAACCCTACTGTCATTAAAAACCGCCAGCATAGCGGGTGAGAAAACTTACTGGTTATCACCATGACAATCCGCCACCTGCTCATCAGTACTGCTCCTTGTGTTTCATTGTGGATGGCCGTCAGAAGTGATGATGCACACCGAGGGTATATCTGCCATGCACTTATCTAGACCACCGACCAGTTATCCCACCCGCTATCAACAAATTGCGGCCCAGTTAGAGCAGGAACTGCGCGGCGCTTATCGCTGCGGGGATTATCTACCGTCCGAACAGCAGTTAGCCGAACGTTATCAGGTCAATCGCCATACCCTGCGTCGGGCCGTCGATGAATTGGTCAAGCGCGGCTGGCTGCAACGTCGGCAAGGTATCGGCATTCTGGTGTTAATGCGCCCTTATGACTACCCGCTACATGCCAATGCGCGCTTTAGCCAAAACTTATTAGATCAGGGTAGTGACCCCACCAGTGAGCGCTTACTCGCCGTCTTACGCCCGTGCATAGAGCATGTTGCCAAAGCGCTGTCATTGGATGAAGGGACGACAGTGATTCATTTACGCACCTTACGGCGAGTCAATGGTGTACCGGTCTGCGTTATCGATCACTACCTGCCGGAGTTGAGTTGGTGGCCCGCGTTGCAGCAGTTTAACTCCGGTTCATTACATCAATTTATCAGCCAACATCTGCAACAGCCTTTAAGCCGTAGCCAGACGCGCATTAGCGCACGCCGTGCTCAGGCCAAAGAGAGCCGTTTACTTGAGATTGCCACCCATGCGCCACTGCTCTGTGTGCGCACCTTGAATATCCGTGTTGATAGCCAGCAGGTGGCGGAGTACTCCGTCAGCCTGACGCGCGCTGACATGATTGAACTGACCATGGAGCACTAAATGGAAAGTATCTCTAACACCCGACAGGGCTGGATGTCGGTGCTGGCCCACAGCCAACCGGCGCAATTGCTTGCACATTGGCAATCCTTGAATCTGGCACCGCAATATCAGGTGATCCGTGCGCCAGAGATTGGTTTGAGCCAATTACAGGCGCGAATGGGCGGCACTGGCCGCCGCTTTATTCTGGGCGATATGACCCTCACCCGCGCGGTAATCAAACTCAACCACAGCACAGATATCTATGGTTACAGCTACATTGCCGGGCGCAATAAACCTCATGCAGAACTCTGCGCGCTATTAGATGCGTTGTTGCAGCTTTCCACCCTTAACGAAAAACCAGCCGGTCTGAGTGAATTGCTGCTGAAAACTGTTATTCATCCTCTAGCGGCCATACAGCAGGAGCGGCGGGAATTGCGCGCCCGCGCTATCGCCACCAGTAAAGTGGATTTCTTCACCCTGGTGCGAGGAGAAGACTAATGAGCCTATTAAACCATTTTGACCAGCCGGTTGATGATGCTCAGCACGCTTTTCGCCGTATTCTCAAGGCATTAAGCGAACCGGGAGTTGTCGTTTCACTGCCCCATAGCAGCGGCTGGCAGCCATTAAATCCCGCCACCACCAGCATCCTGCTGACCCTGGTTGATCAGGAAACGCCGCTCTACCTGGATGAACCATTCAACAATGATGCCGTGCAACAGAATATACGTTTTCATTGCGGAGCGCCGCTGACAACCAGCATCAAAAATTCACTTTTTTCTTTATTTGACAATGAGATAAAAGAAGAAGTTTTGATTGGTTGCCCGGCCGGTAGTGAACTTTCGCCAGAGCACTCCACCACCATTATTCTTCAGGCCACAAGTCTGCACCTTGGTGTACCTCTGCGCCTACGCGGGCCGGGAATTGAGCACCACCGCACAGTGGCTCCGCAATTGCCCTCTGCCGTGCTGAATTATCTGCTTAACCGCCCTACTGCTTTCCCTGCTGGCCTCGATTTTCTGTTGACCTGCGGCGAGAACCTAATGGCTATCCCACGAACCACCCATGTGGAGGTGTGCTGATGTACGTTGCAGTCAAAGGGGGCGAAAAAGCCATTGCGGCAGCCCATCAATTACTCGAACACCAGCGCCGTGGTGATACACAGATCCCGGCTATCGATTGCGAACAGATTGAGCAACAGCTAGGTCTGGCGGTAGATCGGGTGATGACTGAGGGCGGTATCTATGATCGCGAACTGGCTGCATTGGCCATCAAGCAAGCCAGCGGTGATCTGGTCGAAGCGATTTTCCTACTGCGCGCCTACCGCACCACCTTGCCGCGTCTGGCCGTCAGCCAACCGCTGGCAACTGGCAATATGCGGCTGGAGCGGCGCATCTCCGCCATTTACAAAGATTTGCCCGGCGGGCAAGTGCTCGGCCCCACCTATGATTACACCCATCGGCTACTGGATTTCACCCTGCTGGCCGCAGGTGAAGCGCCGCACGCACTCAATCGCAGAGACATATCGCCAGAAGCTGTATCGCAAAATAATTGCGCTCATGTGTTTGATTTATTGGAACAAGAGCAATTAGCTAAAGTTGAGCAGGATGACGGCACCCCGCCGGAAGATATCACCCGCAACCCGCCGGTTTATCCGTGTAATCGCTCAGCTCGGCTGCAACAGCTGGTGCGCGGTGATGAAGGTTTCCTGCTGGCGCTGGGCTATTCCACCCAGCGCGGTTATGGTCGAACTCATCCATTCGCCGCCGAGATCCGCACCGGCGAGCTGACCATTGCAATTGAGCCGGAAGAACTGGGATTTACCATTGATATCGGTGAGATCTTACTCACCGAATGCGAAATGGTGAATGGTTTTGTCAGTCCGGCTGCAGAACCGCCACATTTCACTCGTGGTTACGGTTTGGTATTTGGTCGTGGTGAGCGCAAAGCCATGTCGATGGCCTTGATGGATCGCGCCTTGCAAAGCCGGGAATACGACGAAAATGTCGCCAGCCCGGCGCAAGATGAAGAGTTTGTGTTATCCCACGCCGACAATGTCGAAGCCGCCGGTTTTGTTTCTCATCTCAAACTGCCCCATTACGTTGATTTTCAAGCGGAGCTGGAGTTACTCAAGCGCCTGCGCCGTGAGTATTCATCCGCAGCCGCAGAACAACAGGAGCCGCGCCATGACTGAAGTTCTCACCGGTTACAATCTGGGTTATCTGGACGAGCAAACCAAAAGAACATTGCGCCGTGCATTACTGAAAGCCGTGGCCATCCCCGGTTATCAGGTGCCATTCGGCGGGCGTGAGATGCCGATGCCTTATGGTTGGGGCACCGGTGGCATTCAGTTAACCGCCTGCCTGATTGGCCGTTACGATGTGCTGAAAGTGATCGACCAGGGAGCCGATGACACCACTAATGCGGTGTCGATCCGCCGCTTCTTCCAGCGGGTCAGCGGAGTGGCGACTACCGAAAAAACCACTAACGCCACCTTGATCCAGACCCGCCACCGTATTCCAGAAACGCCGCTGACGGAGGATCAGATCCTTATCTATCAGGTACCGATCCCAGAGCCGCTGCGCTTTATTGAACCGCGTGAAACCGAGACGCGCAAAATGCATGCGCTGGAGGAATACGGCGTAATGCAAGTCAAGCTATATGAAGATATCGCTCGCTACGGCCATATCGCGACCACCTACGCCTATCCGGTAAAAGTGAATGATCGCTATGTGATGGATCCGTCGCCAATTCCGAAATTTGATAATCCCAAAATGCACATGATGCCCGCGCTGCAACTGTTTGGCGCCGGTCGTGAAAAACGCCTGTATGCCCTGCCACCTTTTACCAAAGTGGAAAGTCTGGACTTCGACGATCACCCCTTTAGCGTGCAGCAATGGAATGAACCCTGTGCTTTGTGCGGCTCACGCCACAGTTATCTCGATGAGGTGGTGATGGACGATAAGGGCAGCCGGATGTTTGTTTGTTCGGATACTGATTTTTGCCAGCAACAACTGGCTCAGGCCGCCACACAAGAGGTGAATATTCAATGATCGTTGAACAGATTATGTCAAAACCCTCTGCTGTTCACCCGCTGTTGTCGGTGGAGAATCTTACCCATTTGTATGCGCCGGGTAAGGGGTTCAGTGATGTCTCTTTCCAGCTGTATCCCGGTGAAGTGTTAGGGATTGTTGGTGAATCGGGTTCGGGTAAAACGACCTTGCTGAAATCCATTTCAGCGCGCCTGGCACCGCAACAGGGGCAAATTATTTACCGCCCTGCGGCACAGCAAGCACTTGATTTATATCAGATGGCAGAAAGCCAACGCCGCCGTTTACTGCGCACCGAATGGGGCGTGGTACATCAGCACCCACTCGATGGGCTGCGGCCACAAGTCTCGGCGGGCGGCAATATCGGCGAGCGACTGATGGCTATTGGCCAGCGCCATTATGGCGAGATACGCCAACAAGCAGGCCGCTGGCTGGAAGATGTCGAGATCCCCTTATCCCGTCTTGATGACCTGCCCACCACCTTCTCCGGTGGCATGCAGCAGCGACTGCAAATTGCCCGCAATCTGGTGACACATCCGAAGCTGGTATTTATGGACGAACCGACTGGTGGCCTGGATGTGTCAGTGCAAGCACGGTTGCTGGATTTACTGCGCAATCTGGTGGTGGAAATGCAATTGGCGGTGGTGATTGTCACCCATGACTTGGGGGTTGCCCGCTTATTGGCTAACCGTCTGCTGGTGATGAAAGAGGGGCAAGTTATCGAAAGTGGCCTGACTGACCGGGTTCTGGATGATCCGCACCATCCTTATACCCAGCTACTGGTTTCATCGGTATTACAAAACTGAGTGAGAACTGACTATGAACGCCCTACAGCTGCCTATGCTACAACTAAAAGTTGAAAATCTCAGTAAAACCTTTGTGTTACACCACCAGCACGGTATTCGCCTGCCGGTGCTGCATCAAACTTCATTGGAAGTTGGCAGTGGTGAGTGTGTGGTGCTGCACGGCCATTCCGGCAGCGGAAAATCCACTCTTCTGCGCTCTTTATATGCCAATTACTTACCCGACAGCGGCCATATCTGGGTGAAACATCAGGGAGAATGGCTGGATATGGTGAGCGCGCAAGCCCGGCAAATTATGGCGGTGCGCCGTCATACGGTGGGCTGGGTCAGTCAATTCTTGCGGGTGATCCCACGAATCAGTGCATTAAATGTGGTGATGCAACCCCTGCTGGAATTGGGCGTTGATCGGCAAATCTGCCAACAGCGGGCGCAGGATCTGTTGACGCGACTTAATGTGCCACCGCGCTTGTGGGATCTGGCCCCCTCTACCTTCTCCGGCGGCGAACAACAGCGGGTTAATATCGCGCGAGGGTTTATTGTCGATTATCCCATTTTGCTGCTGGATGAGCCGACGGCTTCACTCGATAGCACCAACAGCGCCGCAGTGGTCAGCCTGATTGATGAAGCCAAGCAGCGCGGAGCCGCAATTGTCGGTATTTTCCACGATGAAAAAGTACGCAATCATGTCAGTGACCGCTTACTGACCATGACACCGCCCCCCTCTCACGTCAGCACAGAGATCCCATCATGATCTTCAACAACGTCAATCTTATTCTTGAGGATCAGGTGGTCAGCGGATCACTGGAAATCCACCAAGGGGTGATCCGCAGTTATCGTGATCGTCCGACGCAACTTTCAGCAGCAATTGATGGACAAAATAGCTGGTTGTTGCCGGGGTTGATCGAGCTGCATACCGATAATCTCGACAAGTTTTTCACCCCACGCCCCAATGTGGATTGGCCAGCACATTCGGCAATGAGTAGCCACGATGCGCTAATGGTTGCCTGCGGGATAACTACCGTGTTGGATGCCGTGGCTGTTGGTGATGTGCGGGATGGCGGCCATCGGCTGGATAATCTGCAAAAAATGATTAACGCCGTGGTCGAGAGCCAGCGGTCAGGATTGAATCGAGCCGAGCATCGAATTCATTTGCGCTGTGAATTACCCCATGACAGCACCTTGCCACTGTTTGAAGAACTGATGATGCAGCCAGAGCTTTCATTGGTATCTCTGATGGATCACTCACCGGGCCAGCGCCAGTTCGCTTCACGCGCCAAGTACCGTGAATATTATCAGGGGAAATATCACCTTAACGATCAGCAAATGGCAGAGTTTGAAGAAGAGCAAATCAGCCTATCCGCCCGCTGGTCGGGGCAGAATCGACAGGCCATTGCCGCTCATTGTCGTCAGCGGGGAATTGCTCTGGCCAGCCATGATGATGCCACTGCTGAACATGTGGCGGAATCACAGGCATTGGGTAGCGTCATTGCTGAATTCCCCACCACCGAAGTGGCGGCCAGAGCCTCACATCAGCATGGGTTACAGGTATTGATGGGCGCACCCAATATTGTGCGCGGCGGCTCCCATTCAGGCAATGTCGCCGCGCACCAACTGGCATCACTGGGCGTGTTGGATATCTTATCTTCCGATTATTACCCCGCCAGCCTGCTGGATGCCGCATTCCGTATCGCGCATGACGAGAGCAACAGCTTCACCTTAGCGCAAGCGGTCAATCTGGTGACACGTAACCCGGCCAGAGCTTTAGGGCTAGCGGATCGCGGCGTGATTGCCGAAGGTAAGCGAGCTGATTTGATATTGGCGCGCACCCATGAGGGTTCGCACAATCAGCATGTGTATGTACAAAACGTCTGGCGGCAGGGAATACAGGTATTCTGATGGCGCGCTTAATCTATCTGATGGGTGCTTCCGGTGCCGGCAAGGATTGCCTGCTGTCCGCGCTACGAGTGGCCATGCCCACCAACGTTATGGTAGCGCATCGTTATATTACCCGCGAAGCCAATGCGGGGGCTGAAAATCATATCGCATTGAGTGAACAGGAGTTTTTATTGCGCGCCAAACAGGGGCTGTTTGCGCTGTTTTGGCAGGCACATCAGCATCATTATGGGGTAGGAATTGAGATTGATATCTGGCTACAACACGGGTTGGATGTGGTGGTCAATGGCTCCCGAGCCTATTTACCCCAAGCCCAGCAGCGCTATCACCACCAATTACTGCCACTGTGTCTGACCGTTTCGCCGGCAATTTTGGCTCAGCGCTTACTGCAACGTGGGCGTGAAGACAGTGAGCAAATCAAGGCGCGTTTACAACGGGCGCAACATTATCAACAGCAACTGCCGGTTAACTGCCAGCTACTTTGTAATGATGGCGAATTGCACCACACGCTGGGGCAATTACAGCAATTGCTGGCAACGCCCCCCACAACACAGCAGGAGGGGAATCAAAAATGGAACTAACATTGTTAGGAACCGGATGCGCCCAACAGGTGCCGGTGTTTGGTTGTCAGTGTGTGATTTGTACCAAAGCCAGATTACAACCCGCGCTGCGCCGTCAATCTTGCAGTGCAATGTTGCGTTATCAGGGGGAAACGACCTTGATTGATGCCGGGTTACCAGCACTGGAGCAACTGTTTGCTGGAGGGCAAATTCAGCGTTTTTTGCTTACACATTACCACATGGATCACGTTCAGGGGTTATTTCCGTTACGTTGGGGGTGTGGAAATGCGATCCCGGTGTACGGGCCGCCAGATCCTGATGGCTGTGACGATCTGTATAAGCATCCGGGAATATTGGCTTTTCAGCCGCCACTCAGCGCATTTCACCCGATTCAATTTGGCGATTTACGGGTTACGCCAGTGCCCCTCAATCACTCAAAAATCACCTTCGGCTACCTGCTGCAAAGCCCTAACCGAACTATCGCCTATCTCACCGACACCATTGGTTTGCCCGCCGATAGCGCGCTATTTTTAGCCAGTAAGAATATTGATTTATTGGTACAAGATTGCAGCCATCCGCCACATCATCTTTCCCCACACCGTCCGCCGCCACGTAATCATAATGATGTGACAATGGCCCTCGCTATCAGTGAGTTACTAAAACCGGCAGCCACATTGCTGACCCACATCAGCCATCAGTTGGATAGCTGGGCGCTCGACAACACACTGCCCGACGGCGTCACCATCGCGCAGGATAATCAGATAATTAGCTTATTATGATTAATGCTGCTGCATCTGTGCGGATGACAGAATTGTCACACCTGCATGTGGAGGAGCAAAAGCCTGATCAAGCAGCGCTTGTGCCACATCTTTGGCTTTAATTAAGCGCCATTTATCAGGTAATAAGGCAAACAACGGCGCGCTAAGACTTTCCATCAAGCGCGGTTTAGTACGTTGACCGGCCAGCATGGAAGGTCGGGCGAAAGTGAGTTGTGGCCAGCCCTGAGTTTGTAAATCTCGCTCTGCCTCGCCTTTGGTGCGGTTATAGAATAGCCACGAGTTCGGGTTAGCGCCCATCGCGCTTACTAGCAGGAAATGCCGCGCGCCAAGCCGCAAACCGGTTTCACCCGCAGCCAACACTAGCCGATAATCCACCTGACGAAATGCCGCCTGACTGCCCGCTTGCTGGCGAGTCGTACCCAAGCAGCAAAACACCAAATCCACCGGCTCATCCAGAGTTTTTAGTAACTCGCCGATATTCTCGCCTTGCGGATTAATCAGTTTATTCATGGCTGGCAACGGCTTGCGGGTTGGCGCAATAATAGAGGTTACGCGGGCATCCAAACGCAGCAAGCGCAGTAACTCGCCCCCCACCAGACCACTTGCCCCCAGTAATAATACCTTCGCCATCTGACCTCCTGATAAAAACACTAGCGCCACCCCAACATGGAGATAATCATCAAATCAATTGATATGAATAATACATACCAGAAACACAATACCCTAAATAATTCACATAACAGGAAGGTGATCGCTGGGAGGTAAGCCGTTGGGTCGACAAGTATTCAATGGGGCCGTCAACAACATCCCCCTATATATGGCCTGATAACGGTCATTAAGTAACAAACCTAATGCAGCGCGGCAAGCGGCAGTCAGCCATATCAGTGTAATCACCACATATATCTTACAGTCATAGCGGTATGCGCGCTGTGTTATGTGGAATACTGGTAAATAAGTTTTTTAATTGCGACAGACAGTTAGGAAAAGACAAAGTCTATAAGATGTTGATAGTGACCATAGATATATAAATTCCCCCTACCTTTTAACATGATAGATAATAATAAACCTTTGCAGAATATATTAAATTTATTCGTACATTTTAAAAATGACAAACAAAAAAAATCCCATTAATAAACACGCTGGCTATAAATCATTCTGTTAATATTTAATTTAATAAATCAAAGCCTCATGATGACATGAGGCTTTCTAATATTCATTATAGATATAGTGAAATTTATCATGACCCATTATAGAAAACCATAATAGAAAATAAAATATTTGCTCACTATATTTTACTCGTGCATTGGAGTTTTAAATTCAATTATGGCCTCCCCTTTTTAATACTCCACTTTCCGTCTTTGGTATAAGTAACCGTTGCTGCAAATCCTGAGAAATCAGATAGATTAACGATTTGAGCACTATTTGATACCGTAGAATAATCGGCCAGTTGATTACTTGAATATTCACCCGTCGTTACAAAGAATGTTAATTTTGGCGCAATTGCGACTGTTTTAGCAGGCCGAGCTTCCCAAGTCATACCTACAAATCCATTTTCAGTCAGTATGCCAAATGTTTGACTTGGATACCATGAATTTTGAATAACTCTATCAGGATCAAATGAGTTATCCGTATAATTTATCTCATCTTTATTTGCCACACCATCCGCTTTATCAAGGTCTGGGGCTTGATGTTCAGGCCCATCATAAAAGGTTGCTTTCCAAACATCCTGGATATTTACATCCTTTAATTGCGAAGTTGCAACCTTCACGTTTAGCCCAACAGCATTATTTGACGATTTCGCCCCGAGCTTATACTGAATAGGAATACCAAAGGTCGCTTCTGGGGATGAGCCGGAAGCTATTGTTAGATTGGCAGCTGAGTTTGCATATATAGTAGAGCCGACAGCTAATTTATCGGGTTTATCAAGGAATAACCAAAATGTTTCTGTATTAGCAGACTCACTGACGATATATATCGTGTATAAATCTCCTTGTAATTGGCTCATCGAGTACTCTAAGGGATTCTTGACTACTGCACATGAGAGAATATCAACTTGTTTACAAGACTCACTCGATGATGTTGCTAACGATTTTTTGTTAAGCCATGAGTTAAATAACGTTTTAAAATCATCAGCAGCATTAACACAATCACTTTCAATACCAAATCCGAACTCTATTGAGTCACCATTAACTTTTGGTAAATAAAATTTAAAGCGTGTTGTGCATGTCACCATTTTATTTTTAACTAAATCAGCACTTTCTTTAGAATCGAATGTTGCTTTGGCCGAGCCTTTTTTAGGTTCTGAATTCATGATAGTTACCTTAAATAGAATAGAGTTGAACTCGATATTTAATCAAGTCGTAAGATATTACTATATTGAAATATATATTTTGTGGGACAATAAATATGGGGGTTTTATGCCCACCTAATATTTATAGATGTGAATCATAAGAAGTGTTACTGCTTTTTTTGTTTATTAACAAAATGTGATATATATCACTTAAATATGAAATTAATTACATACCTTACAAATAAATGAGTATCTGATTGATTTACAACACTATATAAAATCGTGTTATGTGACAAATTTCATATCTTATTAATCTTAGGCTACTTTAATTTGCAGAAAATCTGATATTAATACCATTCACAGTAAATATTATGTTAACAAATAATTATATATATTAATAATTGAGTTGCTAATTGATAGAGATCTATCTACGTTTGTATTGTGTAAATCAACTGACAATATAAATATTCTAAGTATTTTTAACGACAAACTCCCTACAGGCGAAACGCATGGCAAAAAACAGTAGATCACTGAGACTCAAGACGAGACCAGTACAATTTCTTGCCAAAACCAAGGGTATTATTGGTCATCTTGATTTCCAGCAAATTGAGCTGCCAGAGGGGGGCGGATACGACTTTAGCTACCGGGAAACGGCGGCAATAGTGCTGACGGGCGATGTGTTCTGCGTCATCCTTTAATTCGGTTATTTCACCGCGATATTGAATGCCTTTTATCAATGCTACCGTGCGTGGCTGGGTAGCAATTGTGCCGACCACCTGCGGGTTTATCTGCATCAGCTCGCCGTGACGGGTGTGCTTTTCTGTCATCAGATAAAGCGCCATTTTCGCTTCATCAAAAACATAAAAACAGTTGGCACACCACATATCCATACCGCTGCCAGCACACAGCGTCAGGACATGTTGCTGGCGCAGGAAGCGGGTAATGGCGATCAGGTCATCAGGGTTATTCACATCACTCATTGTTCACATCACTTTCCAGCTGAAAAACAGCCTTGAGTGTACATCAACTTTAGCTTGATTAACCTTGACCCGACTAACTTTGCCACA
This sequence comes from Yersinia enterocolitica subsp. enterocolitica, assembly GCF_901472495.1. Taxonomy (NCBI): domain Bacteria; kingdom Pseudomonadati; phylum Pseudomonadota; class Gammaproteobacteria; order Enterobacterales; family Yersiniaceae; genus Yersinia; species Yersinia enterocolitica. Next base: position 3,888,625 of record NZ_LR590469.1, on the reverse strand, counting down.
TCAGACGGTCGCGTGATGTCAGGGTGTCAGCCGGAAGAGTCGCGAGTACCGCCTGATAGCGTTGCGCCTCTTTTGGATAACCGCGCGCCGCCTGTAATAACAGCCGCAATGCACTGTCATAGTCGATTCCTCGCAAATCGCGGTAAGGCCATAATTCAGGTTCAGCAATAAATGGCAGCAAATAATCAATCCCTTGCTGCACATTGCGCCCATCCTGTACCCACTCCCAGCGGTCAATTTCAACATGTTCGCCATAACGGCACAGCAGCAAATGCGCCTCCATATTGAATAGGGAGTAATGGAAAGGCACGGTGCGCTCCAGTTCCATCCACTGCTTACCGTCTTGCGCTATTTGTGCCGCCAGTCGCTGGGTAATTCCCTGGCGGATAATGGTGGAAACCAATCCGCGATCACCATAGAACATCGCATTGGCTGCGCGCTGGACGTCATACCAAGTGCCGTGGTTGTTGTGCCAGACATACTCTGAATGACCCACTTCGCTGTGGAACATCCAGTGATTAAAATCGCGGAACCACTGCTGCAACACCGCAGTGTCCTCGGTATCCAGCAACTTGGCGGGTAATATCAACCCGATGGTATCAATCACCATCCACATCAATCGGGTATCAATTAACCCCGTGCCACGGCCAGAGACAATGCCGGGGATAGCTTGGCCATAATTCAGGTGCGGGTTCATGCGGGTTTTGGCATCCAAAAACCAGCAACGGATCTGTTCTGCCGCCACCTGAGCATAGCGGCTATTACCGGTAAAATAGTATGCCAGCCCGAGAGTTAGGCAGCGGTCACACATCCGCTCAATGCGCTGAGTATCGGTATCGTCATTCTGGCTCTGTGGATTGGTATGCCCATCGCGGCGCACATAGGGCAATCCATTGGGCTTACGCGGATTCGGCCACCAGTAAGTGCCAAAACTGTAATAATCGTGAATGTCACCACTGACGGGAAGTAGCGTTTTGTGTGTCACACTTTCCGGCGGTTGATCGCGCAATGCATCTGCTTCACTTAATAACCGGCGCAAGGCCGGTTGTAATGGTGAAAATGGCTGCTGCAATACCGCTTTCGCCTTGATCAGGCAATCCACATCTAACGTGTACAGTTTCATCGGTGTCGCAGACGTTTTTATTGGCGTCATGGGCATTGCTTCCTTTATGCGGCCTGACAGGTAACCCGCACACCAGTGGCGGCATCAAAAATGTGGATACCGGCGAGCTTGGGTTGTAAATACACCGTCTCCCCTGCATTCACTGCCAGACGCTGTTTGAAGACCGAGGTAAAGCGCCCCCCGCCGGTGCTACAAAATAGCTGCATATCCGAGCCGGTATTTTCAATCGCGGTAATGGTCGCTTTCAGTGCACTGGCACTGTGGCTTTCATCCACCACATTGACCTGTTCCGGGCGAATGGCATACACCACATTTTGCCCATCCGTCACTTGCAAACCGGCAGGCAATGTCAGCAAAGAGCCATCTTCCAGCCGCAGCAGGAATTCATCGCCTTGTTCTGTAGTCTTTCCAGTGTTGAGTACTACAGTGCCTTTCAGTTGATTGATCTCCGGCGATCCAATAAAACCGGCCACAAACAGATTGGCAGGGCGATCATAAAGATCCAGTGGTGAACCCACTTGTTCAATACGGCCGTCGCGCAATACCACGATCATCTGCCCCATTGTCATAGCTTCAATCTGATCATGAGTGACATACACTGACGTGGTTTTTAGCCGCTGATGCAATTCACGGATCTCGCCACGCACCTGAGTTCGCAATTTGGCATCCAGGTTCGACAAAGGCTCGTCGAACAAGAACACTTGTGGGTTACGCACGATGGCGCGCCCCATAGCAACCCGCTGGCGCTGACCACCGGACAAATCTTTCGGTAGCCGCTCCAACAATGCTTGTAAACCCAGTAACTCGGCGGTGGACTCCACTTTTTGATTGATATCGGCTTTGGACATTTTGGCCATTTTCAATGCAAAACCCATGTTCTCGCGCACCGTCATCTGCGGATAAAGAGCATAACTTTGGAACACCATAGCAATGTCGCGCATCTTGGGTTCAACATCAGTGACATCTCTATCATTGATGCCCACCGTGCCGCCAGAGATCTCCTCCAACCCAGCAATCATGCGCAGTAAGGTAGACTTTCCGCAGCCACTTGGGCCAACCAACACACAAAACTCACCATCAGGGATCTCCAGCGATACATCGCGGATCACATGGGTGTCACCGTAAGATTTACAGACATTTTTAAGTACAACCGATCCCATTTTGTTTCTCCCTAGCCTTTAACCGCGCCAGACATGATCCCGCGATTGAAATGTTTTTGCAGACCCAGATACACGATGATGCTTGGCAACATCGCCAACAGAGTGATGGCAATAAAGATGTTTGGTGTGATGGTTTCGTCAGTACGTAATGTGCCGAGGATCACCGGAATAGTGTTCAAACTGTCCTGATTCACCACAATCAGTGGCAACAGGTATTGGTCCCAAATCATGATAAAGCCGAAGGTCACCACCGTGCCCAATGCCGGTTTGACCAGCGGCAGGATGACGTGGAAGAAGATTTGCCATTCGCTGGCACCATCAATACGCGCTGCTTCTTCCAGCTCTTTCGGGATAGCCGCCATAAACTCGGTCAACACGAAGATAGAGAAAGCCCAGCCCACCACCGGCAAGATCATGCCCAGATAGCTGTTGTATAGCGAAGCATCGATAAGCGGCAGTCGCCAGTTGATTATCATATACAGCGGAATGGCGATCACTTCTTCCGGCAGCATCATGGTCGACAGAATAACCAGGCTGGTCAGCGAGACGCCGACAAACTTTTTACGCGCCAGCGCATAGGCAGCTAGCGCACTGACCGATACCTGTAACACAGTGCCGAAGAACACCACGACGATGGAGTTCAACAGGTATTGCCAGACGCCAATATCCATCCAGGCGAAGATAAAGTTATCCCACGAGAACTGATTGGGCCAGGCCAACAACTCACCAGGTTTGACCGGCGCGCCGCTGAATGCGGTGGCGATAATACCCCAGTACGGGCCGACAAATACCACCAGCAACAGGCCATAAATTATCCAGCGGCCGATACTGTTCCAACTTTTACTTTTCATTACCAGTCTCCGGCTCGGTTAGTAACGGGCGATGCGCTTTTTCAAGGTGAGATGACATATGGTCAGCACCACAGTGAAAGCGAATAACAGGAAGGACACCGCTGATGCATACCCATAATCAAACTGTTCGAAACCCAGCTTGTAGATATGCGTCATGATCATTTCTGTCGCGTTAGACGGGCCACCGCCTGTGGTGGCATAGACTTCAGCAAATACTCGGAAACCACGGATGAATGACAGCATCAGCACCACAGAAAGTGCGGGGATCATGCCGGGCAAAGTGACGTAACGCAGGCGGTTCCACCAGTTAGCGCCGTCCACATTCGAGGCGTCATACAAATCACGGCTAATCCCCACCAGACCGGCAATAAAGATAACCATGTTGTAAGGCACGGCTTTCCAGATATGCAACAACATCACGGTCCACAGCGCCTGGTCGGTATCTGCCAGAAAACCCTGCGCTTCAATGCTGAACCACGACAAAATGTGGTTCACCACCCCATTACTGGTCGGGTTAAACAGAATTCGCCACATTTCGGCGACGATCGCCGCACTGGTCACTGCGGGCAAGAAGATAGCGGTACGGATAAAACGCAAATGCCGTGCCGGGCCTTCCAATAGCATGGCTAAAAAGAAGGCGATAAAAGCGGCCACCACCATGGTGACCACCACATATAACAGGGTGTTGAAAACCGCAGAATGCAGTGCTTCATCACCCATCGCGCGGGAAAAGTTGTCAAACCCGACCCACTCATTTGGCTGGTTAAAGTTAACCTTGTAAAAACTCATCACCAGCCCTTGCAGCATCGGGATGAATTTAAACCAGGTGAAGATGACCAGTGCCGGGGCCAGGAACAGCCACGGAACCAGATTACGTTTTAGTCGGGGGGTTAGCGTTATCATGATTTACTCACTGCCCTAAGACATTCTGTTTAGCCAACTCATCATTCACTTTCTGATTCACTACTTTTAATTCAGCAGGGATATCACCTTCACAGTTGGCTAAGATGCGGTTGAAACCTTCAGCAGTCACCTGGCGAATCGGCGTCCAGTTAGGGACTTGCGGAATATAGCGGCCATGCTCGGCGTACAAATCAGCAAACATTGCCCAACGCGGATCGTTATAAACCGCTTTAGTATCAACCAGTTTATTAATGGATAAGCGCACTACTGGCATATTATTGCTGCCCATTCCCATACCGATTTGTTGCCCTTCCGGTGAAATCATGAATTCTATGAATTTCTGAGCGGCTGCTTTTTTCTGGCTGCTTTTCATCATAAATACCGTGGTACCTTCAGCCAGTGTTGCCTGCCCTTTGGGCCCTTGTGGCGGCGGGATCACTTCAAAAGTATCTTTGCCGGGGTCTTTATCAAATAGAGCAATATGGTATGGGCCGGTGACGAACATGCCACTTTGGCCGGAGCGGAAGGAAGGAATGGCATCTGCGGTGGTGGCGTTAATTGCCCCCGGCTGTACTGTTTTGTCGCATACCATGCCGCGTATGAAACTCAGAGTTTCAACCGCTGCGGGTTCTTCCAGTGAGCCTTTAAATTTGCCCTCACCGGCTGGGCGAATGAAATCCCCTCCGGCTTGCCACAGATAGGAACTGATAAACCAGCTGGCGTAACCACGGGTGGTAGAGGCGGGCAAAATAAAGCCGTAAGTGTCATTTTTACCATTACCATCGGGATCATTGAAGGTAAAGGCTTTAGCCAGCGTACTGATATCTTCCCAGCTTTTGGGTCGCTCTAATCCCAGTTTTTCGCGCCAATCTTTACGGATAAACAAAGCAAAGGTTTGTGCTGAGGTGGGTACGCCGTAATATTTGCCATCAATATACTGGGCACTCTCCCAAGCGGTATCTATGATATCTGCCCCGCCAATGATATTTTTCGGTTCAATTGGCTCAACAATCCCCAATTGGACAAACTGCCCGATAGCCGCCGCATCATTGAAAATCAAGTCTGGCAGCGCGTTTCCTGCTGCGGCTCGTGCCAGGCGCTGTTCAAAATCGGTAGTGGCATTGAAATATTCGATTTTGATGCCGGTTTTCTTCTCAAAAGTTTCGGCTTCTGTCTTATAAATATTTTTGGAATCATTACTGGCACGTATCCATACCTGCAATGTTTCTGCTGCGTGGAGAGACGGAATCCCTACGGCTAAATAAGTTAACAACAGCAAAGATTTTATTTTTACTTTTGACATTATCATTTTTGTCTTCATCTCAGCGTCCTCGTTGAAATCTAATTTTTATGAATTTACCCAGAATTTAAATAACAGAACAAAATCACGAAACACTCGACAACATTAGAACTCAGAGGAAAACAAAAAACTACACCACAAAAAACAAAACTTAATTCCATTTTGAATTTTCTGCTTAAGATCACACTTGAAAAATGACACAAAATAGATAGTTAATTAAATTAACCCTTAAAAACAAAAATATAAAATCTTCATTTTAAAAATTAAAAAAATCACGAGATTATTTAAATTGCCTAAAAAACGTCTAAAATAGAGATTTAATTTGATACCAATCACAATTTAAATCATTTATTCACAGATAATTTATAAGATGGATCTGGATCACAAAAGTCCAGAAACTTTACCCTAAAATTCAAATCCATCTGAAATGGAACAGTGTTCTTTTTATTGAAGTAACACTAACACAGTTAATAACCTTGTTTTTATTAGGTGAAAAAATCTATTCATTAAAAATGAATTAATTAATTACATTAACCAAAATATTTTATTTTCAATCCTGTAAATCATAAAAAATAAGGAAAGTGATGATGAAAATGTTGGCTGAAAAAAATCTATTAATGGCTATTCTTCTGGGATCCTCGCCATTTATTTACGCTGCGCAAAGCCAGCCATTATTATTAAAAATGGATGATATTAACTACAGCATTGAACAAATTAAGCAGAACAACCCACTATATGAAAAATCCTATAAAAATCTGATAACTAAGGCTGATAAGGCGCTAAAAAAACCGCTCTATTCTGTCATGGATAAAAGCCTGCTAGCCGCCAGTGGCGACAAGCACGACTATTACAGCTTCCCACCTTATTGGTGGCCAGACCCAAGCAAGAAAGACGGTATGCCTTATTTGCGCAAAGATGGCGAAACAAATCCTGCTGCCAACAGTGATGCGACAGATAAAAAACGCATGAACAACTTCAGTGAAGATGTCTATTATCTGGCACTGGCTTATAGCTTTACCGGCAAACCGGAGTATGCCGACAAAGCACGCGAACAATTGGTCAACTGGTTCGTCAATCCCAACACCCGAATGAACCCAAATCTCCAATATGCTCAAGCTATTCCAGGAATCAATGAAGGCCGAGGTATTGGTCTGATCGATAGCCGGGCACTGGTAGACGTGATAGATGCGGTTGAATTGATAAGGCCCGCCAATGTGCTCACTGAGGCCGACTATCAAGCCATCAAACTTTGGTACAAAGATTTTTACCAATGGATGACCACCAGCCAGAATGGTTTCGAAGAGGATAATTGGCACAATAACCACGGCACCTATTTTGATATGCAGGCCGCCTCTTTTGCGCTATTCAGTGACCAAAAAGCCGCAGCGCAAAAGCGCCTGGAAATCACTCAACTACGCCGAATTCCATCACATTTTGATATCCAGGGCCGTCAGAATGCTGAACTGGAGCGTACCCGCCCATGGCATTACAGCAATTTCCATCTGGAAGCCTACAACAAGTTGGGTCGACTGGGAGAGGTTGCCAATAAAGATATCTGGAACTTTAGCCTTGATGAACACAGTTTGAAAAAAGGCTATCAATATGTGGCGGGCTTTATCAACAGCGACCAAGTTTGGCCGTACAAAGATTTGGACGGAGCGCAGGATAAAAAAGCACTGGTTAATATGATAACCGCCGCCCGTGCCTACCCAGCTGACCCTGATTTCCAACAAAAAGCACAATACCTAATGGCCAAATACCCGGATGCCGTTGAAATATTGCTCTACCCGATAACACAGCCCCTAATCGCCAAAAAATAAGTACCGCGAGGACACATCAGATATGAAGCAGTTTACGGACAGGCAGATGGCTAAAATCCGCCAGCGCGTTATGCAACAACAGGGAAATAGCGTGCAGCAGTCCGAGATTATTGCCACGCTGATTGAAGATAATCAGGTGGTTTTGGGCTCAGACACACTAGTCCCTGCCACCGGTATCGCCACCTGGAATCATTACTATTATTGCCCCGATCACGGTGTGAAGTTAGTGTGGGATCGCTATTCACCGACGCAACACCGTTGCCCGATAGACTCTCATTTGTTTAACGGAGAACCCTATGATGGTGCCTGGTGGCGAGCGCTTAACGGCTTAAATGCCAAAGCCTGCAACCAGCTCGGTTTGCTGTGGCAACTCACTGGCGAAATACGCTACTTCGAAAAGGTGCGGGATATTTTGATAGATTATGCCCGCTACTATCCCGACTATGAAGTGCACGGCGGTATCCCTTACAACGGGCCGGGCAAAGCCAATGCACAAACCTTGTGTGAGGCCAATTGTCTGCTCGATTTTGCATTGGGTTATGATTTTATTGCCGAGGCGCTCAGTCAGGAACAACGCGACTGTATCGCTGGGCGCTTATTGCGCGAGGGCGCTGAGTTCCTGATGCAGCACCGCACCCGTCAGTTGCATAACCATGAAGTGAAAATTAGCAGCGCTATCGCGGTGATCGGCCTGATCCTCGCAGAGGAACTCTATGTTGAGTTTGCCGTCAATGCTGAGTATGGCCTGCGTTATCAGCTAGAGCATGGGTTGTTCAATGAAGGGTTCTGGTTTGAAGGCTCAGTGCATTATCACTTTTATGCATTGCAAGGCTTCTGGTCATTTGAAAAACTGGCCGCCGGGAGCCGTTACAGTCTGCTGGCGTTACCTTATTACCGCGATATGCTCAGTTTCCCTTTAAAATTACTGATGCCCGATGGCACATTCCCTCGCATCAATGATTGCACTGCAGGTCAGGAGCAGCTTAATCATGCCCATTTGTATGAGTTTGCCTTTAAAACCTATGGTAATGATGAATATGCCGCCGCCCTGCACCATATTTATCGCCAGGAACCGCGTTTGAATTTGGATGCGCTGCTGTACGGCGTTGAAGAATTGCCACCACCAATGATTGATGTCATTCCAACAGATACGCTGCATGCACCAGATTGTGGATTGACCATTCTTCGCCAACCGCAATCTGGCCGCGCTTTGCTGGTAAAACACAGTCCATACGGGGGTGAACATGACCATTATGATCGGCTGAATCTCATTCTGTTTGAGCAAGGGCAAGAGGTTCTACCGGATTTAGGCACTACCGGTTATGGCGCGCAACTGCATTATGGTTACTACAAAAATAGTGCCACCCACAATACGCTCAGTATTAATCAGAAAAATCAGCCGCCCGCTGTGCCAGTTATTCATCACTGGTATCAATCCGCAAACTTTAGTTGGTTAGATACCGAGGTCGATTGGAGCCAAAAAGCCCCCATGCTGGACAGTCATACCCGAGTCCAATGGGATAGCGAGGCTTACCGTGATGTCAAATTTCGCCGCCGTATTTTATGGTTAGAAGATGCGATTATCGATATCAGTAGTATCGTCAATCCACATCAACAACAGTGGGACTGGACACTGCATATCGACGGGTCGGTCATTGAATCGGTAGGTGAAAGTACGACCTTCTGCGCTAGTGGGCCAATGCAATATTTACATCAAGTTACGGCCCAACCACTGAATGGCGTGATTCAGTGCCGCTATCAAACAGCCGCTGGCCCGCTAACACTGTGGCTCGCCGCGGATGCCACTCTGTTTCAAGGGTTGGCACCAGCCAATCCGTCAGTGCGTGATATCAGTTATCTGATTTTGCGTGCTCACCAACCCGAATCACTAGTCACCTGCGTGTTTGATATGAATAACCAAGACCCGTTATTGGATGTTCAGGTAGACAATGATGGCAAGACATTATTCATCAAATTGACTCGTCAACAGCAGGTTATACAGGTAAAAATTCCCTTTACCGCCAGTGACCTACCGTTATTCAGTTAAATTCCTCCTCACAGGGGCAGCTTTTGCCCCTGTGTTGCCACATTTATCTCTAACGACAATAAGATGACAAGCATAACCTTCCTTATTATAGGGATTTAGACGAGCAACAGCCTGATAACGTGATTTAGCTAACATTTACTGCATATGCTTAATTTGAATTTATATGCAATATTTCCGTATAAATTTGGATGTAACAAATAATTTTGGCTTAACAAATAAAATACAATTTCAATTAAGAACCCGCTCTCATTGCTAATATCGCATAATAATAGCTCTGACAATGTATCTGCCGTGTTAAATATAACCTTACTGTTTTGCATAATACCCAGTACAGTTTTGAATATATAACGTTTAAAGTGAATAAAATTAGCTATTTATTCATTTTTTAGTCAAAAGGCATTTAGAAATCGGACAAAAACATGACATTCGTCACAGAATGAATAAGTGTTATGACTAAAATAGCCGTCATCAGTTCGTTTTTAGAAAATCTTGTTTAAAACGACATCCTTGTTTAAAACCGGAAATTTGTTTAAAAAAAACAGAGACCTTACACAAATGGAAAATAACAACAAGAAAATGGCGCATATAAGGCGGACAACGCATTTGATGATGCCGGCGCACCGTAGTTATTTTAATTTTTCTTATTACCATTATAGATAATATCCCTCCTGCGATGACATCCGCTTTTTATTGGATAGTCATTGTCTATGCACAATTTTTAACAACAACGAAAATCTCTTGATATCTTTTCGTTATGTTAACTATTGTCTGCTTTCTCCGAAAAGACTAACACGCAGTAATATTTCAACGCCTAATAGATTGTTGCTAATTACAACTCAATTTCTATTGGCTTGGTGTTTAAGTCTTTCAGCAGAAACATAGCTATCCTGTAAAAATTAGATGTCACCTTTGTCATTAATGCTAAATGACATGAGGATCACTGCGCCTTAAATTCTGTCTTTTTTATGTAAAGACAAGGAATGGTATAAAGGCAACGTGTTGCGCAGAAAAGCAGACTTACTTATTAATGAGTTTTAATTCATTGATACGGGCTGCTATACACAAAATTTATTAAACGACTAAATCCAACTTGCAAAAATGTTGGACGGGTTCATATACCCTAAATAAAATAAGAGAGAAAAATAAATGAAAAAATTAAATATCGCGGCGAGTACATCTGCCATGCCTTGTTTTGAATCACAGCGCGAAGTTGTAGATGTTTTACACACCGACTTTACTGATGTAGCTGCTGTGGTACTCTCTGTTCAAGACATTAATAATGGTGTCATTGAAAGCATTCATTCATTAGGTCTGGATATTCCGATTTTTGCGGCTGTTTGTTGTGAAGAAGAACTGAATACCGATGTATTACCGTCTTTAAATGGGGTATTTGAACTGTGCGGTGACAATACTGATTTTTACGGTAAACAACTGGAATCCGCAGCTGAAAAATATGAAAAAGAGTTGCTACCTCCGTTCTTCAGTACATTAAAAAAATATGTTGAAATGGGGAATTCTACTTTTGCCTGTCCGGGACACCAAGGTGGTCAGTTCTTCCGTAAACATCCGGCTGGACGTCAATTCTTTGACTTCTACGGTGAAACTATTTTCCGTTCTGATATGTGTAATGCTGACGTCAAATTAGGCGATTTGCTTATTCATGAAGGCGCACCTTGTGATGCGCAAAAACATGCTGCAAAAGTATTTAACGCCGATAAAACCTATTTCGTACTGAACGGGACATCAGCTTCTAACAAAGTCGCCACCAATGCCCTATTAGCCCGTGGTGATCTGGTACTGTTTGACCGTAATAACCATAAATCCAACCACCACGGCGCACTGATTCAAGCAGGAGCTACACCGGTTTATCTGGAAACTGCCCGTAACCCGTTTGGCTTTATCGGTGGTATTGATGCTCATTGTTTTGAAGAGAAATACCTGCGTGAACAAATCCGTAGCGTAGCCCCGGAACGTGCCAACGAAGCACGCCCATTCCGCCTGGCGATTATCCAATTAGGCACTTATGACGGCACTATTTATAACGCTCGTCAGGTTGTGGATAAAATCGGCCATCTTTGCGACTATATTCTGTTCGACTCAGCTTGGGTCGGTTATGAGCAGTTTATTCCTATGATGAAAGATTGCTCACCATTATTACTTGAACTGAATGAAAACGATCCAGGTATTATCGTTACGCAATCAGTACATAAACAACAAGCCGGTTTCTCGCAAACCTCACAAATTCATAAGAAAGATAAACACATTAAAGGCCAGGATCGTTATTGTAATCATAAACGTTTTAATAATGCCTTTATGTTGCACGCTTCCACCAGCCCATTCTATCCATTATTCGCAGCATTAGATGTTAATGCGAAAATGCATGAAGGGAAAAGTGGTCAGCGCATGTGGTTAGATTGTGTGAAGACCGGTATTGAAGCCCGTAAAATGATCTTAAATACCTGTAATATGATTAAACCTTTTGTGCCGGTAGAGGTTGATGGTAAACCTTGGCAAGAATATGACACCGAGGCTATGGCTCAAGATTTACGCTTCTTTAATTTCATTCCCGGTGAAAAATGGCATGCTTTTGAAGGTTATGAAGCATCACAATACTTTGTCGACCCGTGTAAATTGTTATTAACCACACCAGGCATTGATACTAATACCGGTGAATATACCGCCTCAGGTATTCCGGCTACTATTCTGGCTAACTTCCTGCGTGAAAATGGCATCGTGCCAGAAAAATGCGATCTGAACTCCATTCTGTTCTTATTAACGCCAGCTGAAGACTTAGCGAAAATGCAACATCTGGTGGCGCAAATTGCTCGCTTTGAACGTTTCATTGAAGAAGATGCATTGCTGAGTGATGTATTACCAACAGTTTATCGTAATAACGAAACTCGTTATAAAGGTTATACCATCGGTAAATTATGTCAGGAAATGCATGACCTTTATGTCAGCTACGATGTTAAACAGCTGCAAAAAGAAATGTTCCGCAAACAATATTTCCCTAAAGTCATGATGAATCCTCAGGATGCCAATATTGAATTCGTTCGTGGACATGCTGAATTAGTTCCACTGTGTAAAGCAGAAGGCCGAATTGCCGCTGAAGGCGCACTTCCTTACCCACCGGGAGTATTGTGTGTTGTCCCTGGTGAAGTTTGGGGTGGTGCTGCTCAACGTTATTTCCTGGCACTTGAAGAAAGTATTAATTTATTGCCAGGCTTTGCGCCTGAATTACAAGGTGTTTATTTACAAGTCGATGAAGACGGATGGAACCGCGCATACGGCTATATGATGAAAAACAAGTAAAAAAGAAGACTTCTATTATACAACACCAATAACTCAAACCTGCGGGAGTTAATTATTCCCGCAGTCTCTGAAATTTAAAAAGAGATAATAAAAATGAGTAAAACAAATAATAAGATGGGAGTAGTACAGTTAACTATTCTGACTGCCGTCAATATGATGGGATCAGGCATAATTATGCTGCCAACCAAACTCGCCGAAGTTGGGACGATTTCTATCGTTTCATGGTTAGTCACCGCCGTCGGTTCCATGGCGCTGGCTTATGCATTTGCCCAGTGCGGGATGTTCAGCCGTAAATCGGGTGGGATGGGCGGTTATGCAGAATACGCTTTCGGTAAATCCGGCAACTTCATGGCCAACTATACCTATGGTGCATCTCTATTGATTGCCAATATCGCTATTGCCATATCGGCGGTCGGGTACGGAACTGAATTACTGGGGGCCACCTTAACGCCACTGGGTATTTGTATCGCGACTATCGGCGTACTGTGGTTGGCAACGGTGGCTAACTTCGGCGGCGCACGAATTACCGGGCAGATCAGTAGTGTCACTATCTGGGGGGTGATTATTCCGGTAGTGGGGATTTCAATTATTGGTTGGTTCTGGTTTAGCGGCTCCGCTTACGCGGCGGCATGGAACCCACATGGCGTACCTACTTTTGAAGCTATCGGTTCCTCCATTTCGATGACATTATGGGCTTTCCTCGGGCTGGAATCTGCCTGTGCCAATACCGACGCCGTAGAAAACCCTGAACGTAACGTCCCGATTGCCGTATTGGGCGGGACTTTAGGTGCAGCGGTTATCTATATTATTTCGACCAACGTCATCGCCGGTATTGTCCCTAATATGGACTTGGCGAACTCAACAGCGCCATTTGGCCTGGCATTCGCTTATATGTTTACCCCAGCTGTGGGTAAAATCATCATGGCATTGATGATTATGTCTTGTGTGGGTTCATTGCTCGGCTGGCAGTTCACCATCGCTCAGGTATTTAAATCCTCTGCCGATGAAGGTTTCTTCCCGAAAATCTTCTCTAAAGTCAGTAAAGCTGATGCGCCAATCAAAGGGATGCTGACTATTGTTGTCATCCAGAGTGTCTTGTCACTAATGACCATTAGCCCATCATTGAATAAACAATTCAATGTGCTGGTCAATCTGGCAGTTGTAACCAATATCATCCCTTATATTCTGTCGATGGCAGCGTTGGTGATTATTCAGAAAACCGCCAATGTTCCACCTGCAAAAGCGCGCAAAGCCAATATCATTGCCTTTATCGGTGCGATGTATAGCTTCTATGCGCTTTATAGTTCAGGCCAGGAAGCCATGACTTGGGGGGCGATTGTCACCTTCCTCGGTTGGACACTGTACGGTTTGGTTTCACCACGCTTTGAATTTGCAGCAAAGACTAAATAAATAATCGAATGGTTCATATTGAGCCAAATAGAACCAATTTAAACTGATCAGGTGCCAGCAGATAAAAAAGTCAGGATGCAATGGGAAATTCCGGTAATAATGTTCCGAACCGCTACCCCCGGACTGGAATAAGATTATGTCGGACAGCCTTTGGCATCTCTATCTGCTGCGCACCACCAGTGGCATGCTGTATACCGGCATTACCACTGATGTGGCCAGGAGACTGACGCAACATCAAGCTGGAAAAGGCGCAAAAGCGCTGCGGGGCAAAGGAGAGTTAGCGCTGGTATTTCATTGTGAAGCAGGGGATCGCTCAACGGCGTTGAAGCTGGAATATCGAGTCAAGCAGCTCAGTAAGCAACAAAAAGAAAAGCTGGTGATGAACCAGCCCTCTTCATTGGTATCGTTGCTAGACGTTAGAACCGATTAAACGGCGCAGAAAACACCACTTCGCCATCAGCATCTGTCAGTGCATCTTCTGCCAACGCATACACCTGAAAGGCTTCTTCAGTATCAGGCCAACGGCAGGTTAATTGATGACGGGCCGCTGGCACAAAGCCAAAACGCTGATAATAGGCGGGATCGCCTAATACCACCACTGCGGCATAGCCGAACTCATTGAGAGAATCGAGGCCTTCATAGACCAGCTTCTCAGCCAATCCTTGACGACGCAGACTTTCTTCCACTGCCAGCGGGGCCAGTGCAACCCATTGACGGTCTTCGCCGCCCACATCCACCGGGCTGAATGCTGCATAACCAACTACACCGCCTTCATCATCGGTTGCCACAATGCCCAGCGTCAGTAAGCCATCTTCGCGCAATTGTTGCACTAATCCTGCTTCATCATCGCCCTTGAATGCCTTGCGTAATAAGGCGTCGATCCCCGGAGCATCCACTGGAATTTCAACTCGGATCAGCACGATGCTAATGTACGGGAAGTACTCGCCGCACCCTCTTGCTGACCCGCTTCAATAAATTCCGCCAGTTGTTGCAGACCGACTCGCAGTAGCGTCGGCATAGATTCCAATTCAATGGCATCCATCAGATTTTTCACATACAGGCCCAATTCGGTATCCCCTTCAATTCGCAGCCGGCGCTGGAAAAATAGCGTATCCGGATCTTCTTTACGGGCAGCGATCAAAATCAGATCGTTGGCATCACCGCTGAAGCTAACATCCGCCTCAGCCTGTTGGCTCACCACCAGCCTACCGTTTTCCACGGTCATAAACCATTGCAATGCGAGGTCACGCACTTCAATTTTTAACCAGCGAGACTCCAGAAACTCCAGATCTCCGTCCAGCAGCGCCTGACGGAATTGCCAGCCCAACACTTGCTCCAACACCTGGCGTTGCAAAGCAAATGGCGTCAATTTTAACGGCCCCCGCAGCAGCGCTGGCCCTTGGCGTACAAGGCGTGCTCGTAGTTCTCCCAACACAGGCTGACTCCTTTTTGGTGATATACCCTTTGTACTTGAAGCCACAGGGGTGTTGGCTACATTCACTCACCCAAATCACTTACTGGTCGTTGACCTTACAGTAAATAGCTCATTGGGATGAGTTCTTTTGCCGCCTACCTGCAACTCCAATTACTTTGGGTATTAATCTGTATAAAATAAAGTTCTATTTTGCCACATTGGCAGAATGTGGAAGCCTGTTATATCAATAAATTTTGCATCAGATCTTTGCTAAATATCAGAAGAATGGCACCAATGCGAAAGAAACTGCCCTAAATCAAGGTCAGTTCACGGCGGGTTAACTAAAATCGCCATTCGCTAAACTCTAATATCATCTTCGGATAGGGAAAATTCTATGGAGCTGCTTTGTCCTGCCGGTAATTTACCCGCATTAAAGGCCGCAATCGATAATGGTGCTGACGCGGTTTATATCGGCTTGAAAGATGATACTAACGCCCGCCATTTTGCCGGACTGAATTTCACCGATAAAAAATTACAGGAAGCCGTCAATTACGTTCACAGCCGCAAACGGAAATTGCATATCGCCATTAATACGTTTGCTCACCCTGCCGGCTATTCCCGCTGGCAACGGGCCGTTGATATGGCGGCACAGCTTGGGGCTGATGCCCTGATTCTGGCGGATTTGGCGATGTTGGAATATGCCGCCGAACGCTACCCACAAGTTGAGCGCCATGTGTCGGTACAAGCCTCGGCGACCAATGATGAAGCTATCCGCTTCTATCAACGCCATTTTGATGTCGCACGAGTTGTTTTACCGCGGGTGCTATCCATGCATCAGGTAAAACAATTGTCCCGCACCAGCCCGGTTCCATTGGAAGTTTTTGCCTTTGGCAGCTTGTGCATTATGGCTGAAGGGCGGTGTTATCTTTCATCCTATTTGACCGGTGAATCACCCAATACCGTCGGTGCCTGCTCTCCGGCGCGCTTTGTGCGCTGGCAGCAAACCCCGCAAGGGATGGAGTCTCGCCTCAATGAAGTGCTGATCGACCGTTATGAAGATAACGAAAATGCCGGCTATCCGACCTTGTGCAAAGGGCGCTATTTGGTGGATGGGCAGCGCTATCATGCACTGGAAGAGCCGACTAGCCTCAATACTCTTGAACTGCTACCGGAATTATTTGCCGCCAATATTGCCTCGGTGAAAATTGAAGGGCGTCAGCGCAGCCCGGCTTATGTCAGCCAGGTGGCGAAAGTGTGGCGGCAGGCAATTGACCGCTATCTGGCCAATCCTGCGCAATTTTCCGCCAAAGAAGAATGGATGGAACAATTGGGCGCAATGTCCGAAGGCACCCAAACCACCCTGGGCGCTTATCATCGCAAGTGGCAGTAGCCGGAGGAAATATGAAGTACGCCTTAGGCGCAGTACTCTATTACTGGCCGAAAACCGATATTGAAACTTTTTATCAGGCCGCGGCCAGCAGCAGTGCCGATATTATTTATCTTGGTGAGAATGTTTGTACCAAACGCCGCGAAATGAAAGTGGGTGATTGGTTAGCACTCGCCAAAGATGTTGCCGCCAGTGGCAAACAGGTGGTGATTTCCACACTGGCCCTGCTGCAAGCACCATCAGAATTAAATGAATTAAAGCGCTATGTCGAAAACGGCGAGTTCTTGTTAGAAGCCAATGACTTAGGTGCAGTGAATATGGCGGCCGATCGCGGTTTACCCTTTGTCGCCGGTCATGCCCTCAATTGCTATAACGCCTATACTCTGCGCATTTTGCATCGTCAGGGCATGATGCGCTGGTGTATGCCAGTTGAGCTTTCGCGCGATTGGCTGGCGAATGTGCTGCAACAGTGCGAAGAACTGGGATTTCGCGATAAATTTGAAGTTGAAGTCTTGAGCTACGGTCACCTGCCACTGGCTTATTCTGCCCGCTGTTTTACCGCGCGTTCAGAAGACCGGGCCAAAGATGAATGTGAAACCTGCTGCATTAAGTACCCACAAGGTCGAAAGGTGTTGTCACAGGAAGACCAACAGGTGTTTATCCTTAATGGGATTCAGACCCAAAGTGGCTATTGCTATAACCTTGGTAACGATCTGATTTCCATGCAAGGTTTGGTGGATATTGTTCGCCTTTCGCCGCAAGGCATGGAAACGCTGGATGTCATTGATCAGTTTCGCGCCAATGAGTTGGGATTAAACCCACTGACACTGGCCGATAAAGCCGATTGTAATGGCTACTGGCGACGGCTGGCAGGATTAGAATTAGTGTCATAAACCAATAATAAATAACAGGGAGAGCAGCATTGCCCTCCCTGCCCTTCATACTTATCAATGCCTAATCACAGTGACACTTGTGCGCCATAATCTCGATAATCTGACTGTCTGTTTGCCGCATCGCACCACAGGCCAGCGCACACAGATTAGCGATTGACTGATCGACATCATCCGCGACGATCCCCTCATTGCCAGTAACCCCGCTGCTGTCTAATGCCATCAACACCGCCTTATACGCCGCACTAACACTGGTGGAAACTTTCATCGCGCAACTGTTGGCCGCACCATCACAGATAATCCCGCTGATATCACCAATCATACTGCCAATGGCCAATGCTACCGGTTCATAACGCGGCTCCAGCAGCCACGCCATCCCTGCTGCAGCCCCCATTGCGGCGGTGGTGGCGGCACATAATGCAGACAAAGTGGGTAACTGGTTGTGAATATAAATCGCCATCAAATGGGAAAGAATAAGCGCCCGAGCCAGCTCTTCCTCACTGGCTCCTACGTGTTCTGCCACCACCACTACTGGCATGGTAGCGGCAATCCCCTGATTACCGGAGCCGGAATTACTCATCGCGGGCAGCAGCGCTCCGCCCATGCGTGCATCAGATGCCGCCGCCGAGCGAATCATGATATCCGACAGCAAATCCTTAACCAGCAACCCCCGCCCGCGCTGACGCATCAGTGAAGCACCAATGTGCAAACCATAGTTGCCTGTTAGCCCTTCTTGCGACAGTGCCCCATTCAATTTGGCGGCCTGTAAAATAAAGGCAATCTGCTCAAATGGCACTTGAGTGGCAAATTGATAAACTTGGCGAGCCGTCGCCTGCTTCAAGCAATCATGAGCATGGCATGCCACCTGTTCTGACGGGGACTCTGGTGCCAGTTCAAACAGAACATTGCCATTAATGACAATTCTCACCACTTGAGTGTGGCCACCAGCAATAGTGACACAAGCCCATTGATCTCCGTGATATAGCGTGGCTTCGGCAAACAGGATTTCATCCCCCGCCTGCATATCGACTCGTACATCCCCCCGATCCAGCATGGCTTTCGCCTCTACCACCTGTTGCGAACTGAGGTTTTTCAACACCTCCAGCCCGCCGTCAGGATCACCGCCTAATGCCCCGACTGCGGCGGCGATAGGTAATCCCACCATGCCGGTGCCCGGCACTGTCACACCCATACCATTTTTCATCAGATTTGGTGAAACCCGCGCCTCAATACGCTCAGCTTTCGCGGGCAAATATGATGCAGCAATGGCTGATGCCAACGCCAAGGCGATCGGTTCAGTACACCCTACAGCGGGTTGCACATCCCGTTGAATAACATGGATAAACGCCGTCCATAAAGCAGAATCAGTTGTGTTACTCATAATAAATACCTTCAAACATTTACAGCAGGTAATGTCAGATGCCGTTATTTCAAGAGAATGCCAGGAATGGGGAAATACACAGTAAAACGCCGGTAATAATAATGACGGTCAAAGACAGGCCTTTGTATTTATGCAGCGCCGGCACTTTATAAACTAAATATGCAGGAATCAAACACCCCACCATACCGAATATAGGGCTACAGATAGAAGTAAAGCTCAAGACGGGTGCATTTAATATAATCGCGCCCCATGCCAGTAATACAGCAAAGACCATGATTCCATTTTGCACCCAGCGCTCATTAATATTTTCAGGTGGCATGATGCGACGTAATATATTAAGCACAATACCTTGTGTCGCTTCGCGGAAACCTAAATAAACACCAAAAAATGCCGTCATTACTGCAAAGATATTTAAAATAACACTGACTACAGTTGCCCATCCGCCGGGGAAGAATTTAGCGGCGATGGCCAGCGCTGAAATATTTTGCTCATAAGCTTTAACCGCTTCATCGTGTCCCATTGCCAGCGTAAAGGAAACCGCATAGAAGAACACCGTGCAAAATAAAATACCAAAAGCAATATTCATCGCCCGCAGGGCTTTATGACGAGCCACTTCCAGTGATTTTTCCTTGGCTCGATATGAGATAACCATTGGGCTGAGTGTTTGAATAAACAAGATAGACGTCAGAGTAAACGGCAGTGTAATTATTGCATTTTTTATCAGTAAACCCACGGGTGGCAGCATACCAACGTTGTACAAGTGCCACATCCCTACCATCGAAATACCCAATGCAGCCACCACCAATAACTTGGTAATCACCATAAAGCTCGACAGTTTGAACAGCAGTTTTTCACCTCGTGAGGAGATTGCCACCAGCACGCAAATTAGCACTAAACCATAAAAAGGATTATCGGATAATAGCCCTTCGGTGACACCGAATGTTTGTAAATAGGAAGCGCTGTCATTGGTGATGGCGGTGGAATAAACAAACATCCAGATGACTAGCATAATAAAATAGAGCGCACCTAACACGATCCCCCAGTTTTTCCCTAAATATCCACTGATAACACTCGGGTAATCTTTACATTCTGGTGATTCTGCCAATGTATTAATAAATAATCGTTGGAAGAGATACATAGCAGGATAGCCAATAATAGATGAAAGCAAAAAAACCCATAACCCCATCAACCCAACCTGCACTGGTAAAAATACAATCCCGGCACCGATAGCCATCCCAATACTCATTATTACCCAGCCAAAATCCGTGCTATCAAACTTAATAGCTTCCTGCCATTCCCTCTCAGTCATATTGGCATTTTTGGCTGCCGGAGAATCAATTAAAATGACACTCTCATTTTTTTTTGCCGTTTCCATAATCGGTCTCGCCTTAATCTCTGGTTAGTAGGTTTTATTGTTATGAATATGTACAGAGCGAGTTATCCGCTATTTAACTCATTTGGGAAAATAGCCGAGGGCAGGTGTTCTTATTTTTTGGCTATATTACGCCGAGGAATAGAGAATGTTTTTTTCACTTAGCCTAATTAATTCATCGTGAATGGAAAATTTTTCTACAAAAAGAGTCTTATTCTGAATTTTAATCTACTAGCATGATCAATTAGCAGTATATTATTTCACAAAAGAACAGGTAACTCATTAATCACTTGATAAATAAAGATTATATGTAACTTACTAGTATATATGCACTGCGTAACAATGTTTTTTCAACAGTAAATCTGTGACGATCATCAATGAAAATTAACCACTCAAATAGAAAGGTTAATGTGATATTTGTCGATATGGTCACATCTTTCAGAGCCAATAGCACTTGAAACAGTATTAAATGTTTTATAATTGATTTATCAGTCAATAAATCAGAATAATTGACTGGAACAATCAGCCAGGAGTGCTAAATTGGCGAAATGCTAAAGATAAAGATGCGGGTACGTTATGCACCCGCAGAAGGAGAGACTAGTCTTTGCTGGCGTCAGATATCCCGCCGCCCAGAACTTTATATAATGTAATCATATTATTAGCTTGTGTTTGTTGCACAGTGATCAAACTGGCTTGTGCCGAATACAACGTGCGCTGAGCATCCAGCATATTCAAATAAGTATCTATTCCTTGTTTATAGCGTTTCTGTGCCAATTCAAAACTTTCCTGTGCTGCCGCCACATAAGCTTGCTGGGCCGCCAACTGCTCCTGAATGGTGGTTTTACGCGCCAGAGCATCAGCAACTTCCTTAAACGCTGTCTGAATGGCTTTCTCATAGGCAGCGATATAACCGTTTTTCTGTGCTTGTGAATAATCCAGTGCTGCCTGATTCGCCCCGCCATCAAATATCGGTAAGGTAATAGCCGGGGCAAATAACCAAATTCCTGCCCCCTCACGGAGCAATGTTGCCAGTGCCGAGCTACCCACGCCGCCACTGGCAGTCAAGGTCACGCTGGGGAAAAACGCCGCCCGAGCCGCCCCGATATTGGCATTAGCCGATTTCAATTTATGCTCAGCTGCCAAGACATCAGGCCGGTTCAACAACACATCAGAGGAAAGCCCAACAGGTACCGCTTTGATAACCTGCGGCAAGGTAGCTGCCGCTGCTGGTAATAAATTCGTAGGTACCGGCTGCCCCACCAGTAAATCCAACGCATTTTTATCCTGTGCGACTGTCGTTTTGTATTGCGCAACATCGGCCCGTGCTGATTGATACAAGGTTTCCATCGCGGCCACGTCAATACGTGACGCTACGCCATTTTTCTGCCGCAGTTGTGCTAACTTGAGCGACTGTGCCGCACTGTTTAGCGTTTCTTCGGCCAACAATAATTGATTCTGGTCAGCCGCTAAGGTCACCCAGGCGGTTGCCGTATCAGCAATCAAGGTAATACGCGTGGTTTTCGCGGCCTCTTCTGTTGCCAGATAAGTTTCAAACTCAGCACGAGACAAACTGCGTTTTTTGCCGAATAAATCCAGTTCGAAGGCACTGACACTGATCTCAGCACCATAACTCTGACTGATCGCCGTATTGTTGTTGCCGTCGGATGTATCGGATAATGAGCGCCCGCGGCTACCCTCTACTCCGGCATTGACCGTTGGCATCTGCGCGGCACGTTGCACCCCATATTGCGCACGAGCAGCTTCGATATCGGCAATAGCCTGACGCAAATCGCGGTTACTCCCTAATGCCAAGGTAATAACCTGACGCAACTTAGGTTCAGTCACGGTTTCCTGCCACGGAATATCTGCCGCCGTGCCGCTACTGGCGGCTGAATAAGGTAGCGTTGCCGGAACCGGTGCTGCCGGACGTTGATAGTCTGGATCGAGAGAAATACATCCTGCCAGAAGCACGGGTAACAATAATGTCAGTATGCGACTGAACATTTCAGACTCCTTTATGTTCAGTGGTTTTTTTTGACTTGCCGCTGAACACGCGACGAATCAATACAAAGAATAGAGGGACGAAAAAGACGGCCAGCGCGGTCGCCGTTAAGGTACCGCCAATAATACCGCTACCGATTGAAATACGGCTGTTGGCTCCAGCACCGGTAGAAATTGCCAGAGGCATGACCCCAGCAACAAACGCCAGTGAAGTCATCAGGATAGGCCGTAAACGCGTCGCAGCGCCCTGCAAAGCCGCCGCTACCAATGGCTCACCACGTAAATAGGCGGCCTCAGCAAATTCAACAATCAAAATGGCGTTTTTCGATGCCAGCCCAAGGGTCGTCAGCAAGGCCACCTGGAAGTAGATATCATTCTCCAGACCACGCAATGTCGCTGCGGCTACTGCCCCAATTATCCCTAACGGGATAACCATCATGACCGAGAAAGGCACCGACCAACTCTCATACAGGGCTGCCAAACACAGAAATACTACCAAGATTGAAATGGCATACAGTGACAATGCTTGCCCACTGGCTAAACGTTCCTGATAAGACAATCCGCTCCATGAATAACTGGTACCGGGTAATTCGGCTGCCAATTTCTCCATGCGATCCATTGCTGTACCTGAGCTACTGCCGGAAGCTGCCTGCCCCTGAATTTCATAAGACGCCTGCCCGTTATAGCGCGAAAGAGTTTCCGGGCCATAGATCCAACGTGTGGTCGCAAAAGCAGAAAATGATGTCATGGCATCGCTGCTGCCACGCACGAACCATTGGTTGATATCCTCTGGTTTAGAACGGGAATCTACATCACCCTGCATATATACTTTTTTCACCCGCCCACGATCAATAAAATCATTGATATAGGTTCCCCCCCAAGCAGCACTCAGTGTGGCGTTGACATCACTTATTGATAAACCTAATGCTGCGGCTTTATCGTTATCAATATCCACCTGTAGTTGCGGCATTTGTTGTAAGGTATTGGCGCGAACGGAGGTCAAAATAGGATCTTTACTGGCGTTGCTAATCAGTTGATCGCGCAAAGTGAGTAACTGCTCACGGCTGGTATCGCCAGCGGCCTGTAGCTCAAAAGTAAAGCCATTCGACTGACCCAATCCATCTACCGCGGGCGGTGTCATACTGAAAATTTGGGCGTCACGAATAACCGATAGCGCCTTCATCGCGCGGTCAGCAATGGCTGTTGCGGTGTTTTCACTGCCCGGTCGTTCACTCCAGTTTTTCAATGCAATAAACGCCATACCGGCATTTTGTCCGCTGCCACTGAACCCAAAACCAGAGATAGTAAAGACCGCTTTGGTATTGTCCTTTTCTTGGGTCAGGAAATAGTTTTCTACCGCTTTACTGACTTCCATAGTGCGCCCACTGGTTGCCCCGGCAGGCAGGGTATATTGCACCATGACATCACCTTGATCTTCAGTGGGTAAAAAGCCAGTCGGCAAGCGAATAAACAGTATGCCCATCACCACAATCAGCACGGCGTAAATCAATAAATAGCGTAAAGATCGATGGATAACATTCCCGACCATGCTTTCATAACGCGTCTGCATCCGGTCATAATGACGGTTGAACCAGCCGAAGAACCCCGTGTTTGATAGCGGCTTATGATTGGGTTTAAGGAATGCGGCGCACAGTGCTGGTGTGAGGGTCAATGCCACCAGTACCGACAATGCCATCGCTGATACAATCGTGATGGAAAACTGGCGATAAATCACCCCAGTCGCACCACCAAAGAAAGCCATCGGCAAGAACACCGCCGAGAGCACCAGTGCAATCCCAACCAATGCACTGGAGATTTCACCCATTGATTTCTCAGTGGCTTCACGAGGTGGGAGATTATCTTCCCGCATCACCCGCTCGACGTTTTCCACCACGACAATGGCATCGTCCACCAATAAACCGATAGACAGCACCATACCAAAAAGTGTCAACGTATTGATTGAATAGCCAAATATAGCCAGTACGCCAAATGTTCCCAGCAATACGACGGGAACCGCAATCGCGGGAATTAAGGTAGCGCGGATATTTTGCAGGAAAACGTACATCACGATAACCACCAGCAGGATGGCTTCGATCAGCGTTTTGACCACTTCCTCGACCGACACTTTAATAAAATCAGTGCTGTCTTTGGGATAGGCAATTTTGTAGCCGTCAGGTAGGCTCAACTCGAACTCGGCTGCTTTAGCCTTGACTCTCTCGGCGGTCGCTAACGCATTGGCACCCGGCGCTAACATCACCGCGATCCCCGCGGCCGGATGACCATTTAGACGAGTGGTCACGCTGTAGTCTTCATTACCCAGCTCAACACGAGCCACATCACTCAGCCGGACCACCGCGCCGGTGCTGTCACTTTTAACAATAATATTGTTAAATTGCTCCGGGGTTTTCAGGCGGGATTGCGCCATGACCGTGGCGGTCAATTGCTGTTCTTTGCCACTCGGTAATGCTCCGATTTTACCGGCAGAAACCTGTGTATTCTGTGCTTCAATGGCAGTTTGAATATCACTGGGCATCAGGCTGTAAGCCGCCAATTTGGTTGGATTTAACCAAATCCGCATCGCATATTGCGAACCAAACACTTGCACACTACCCACCCCTTCGAGACGAGCCAGTGGGTCTTGCAAGTTGCTGACCATATAGTCGGCAATATCCGTCCCGGTGTGTTTGTCCTTTTCATCATACAGCGCCATGATCAACAAGAAGTTTGTCTGCGATTTGGTCACTGTGACCCCTTGCGACTGCACCTCGGTTGGCAAGCGAGTTAGCGCCTGCTGCACCTTATTTTGTACCTGTACCTGCGCAGTATCGGCATTGGTTCCCTGTTTAAAGGTCGCGACGATATTAGCCTTACCATCAGAGCTACTGGAGGAAGAGAAATAGAGCAAACCATCCAACCCCGTCAGTTCTTGCTCAATCACCTGTGTCACACTGTTTTCGAGTGTTTCAGCCGAAGCTCCGGTGTAAGTAGCTTTAATAGAAACGGATGGCGGTGCCACATCGGGATATTGGGCTATCGGCAAGGTTTGCATCGCAACCGCCCCACCCAACATAATAACAATGGCAATGACCCAGGCAAAAACCGGACGATGGATAAAGAAACGAGCAAACATCGATTATTTCTCCCCGGTTGATGGCGTGACAGATTCAACCACAACAGGCAGCCTGGTGCTCACCTCTACCGGTCTAACTTCATCACCGACACTGACTTTTTCCGTTCCCTCAATAATCAGGCGATCACCCGCAACCAACCCGCTGTTAATCAGCCAGTAGTTATCAATGGCACGCTCGGTGACCACTTCACGCCGCTCAACTTGCTGCTGTTGATTGACGACCAGCGCGGTAGCATGTCCTTTCGCATCATGGGTGATACCTTGCTGAGGCGCTAAAATCGCAGCGTTATTCACACTGTTACGAACCGAGGCGCGCACAAACATACCCGGTAATAATTGATGTTCTGGGTTAGGAAATTCAGCCCGCAGAGTCACCGCGCCAGTTGCTTCATCCACGGCCACTTCAACCAGTTGCAGTGAACCCTCGTGAGCATAAACTGAGCCATCTTCCAACGTCAGTTGAACAGGGGCATTCACCACAGTTTCATTACCGGCCTGCCGCTGTTTGCGTAAAGCAAGTAATTGCGCACTGGATTGGGTTAAATCGACATAAATGGGGTCGAGGTTACGAATGGTTGCTAATGCCGTGGTTTGGTTAGCCGTCACCAGCGCCCCGGGCGTCACAGAGGAGATACCGATACGACCTGAAATGGGTGCCCGCACTTGGGTATAGGCCAAATTGATACGTGCGGTTTCCAGCGCGGCTGTTTTTTCAGCCACATTGGCCAATGCTTGTTGATAGCTGGTTTGGGCATCATCAGCATCTTGCTGTGATACACCATTCTCTTTGGCTAATGCGGCATAACGCTGGGCTTTCAGCCTGGCGGATTTTACGCTGACCTGAACATTTTGCAGCGCGGCTTTTGCTGTGTCATAAGCCGCCTGATAACTGGCTGGGTCTATTTGATACAACACTTGACCAGCACTGACCTCAGCCCCTTCAGTGAATAAGCGCTTCTTGATTATCCCATCGACTTGCGGCCTGACTTCAGACGCCATCACCGCAACAGTTCGGCCCGATAAATCGCTGCTCAATGTCACTGGTTCGGTTTTTAAGGTCACCACCCCCACCTCTTTGAGTGAGGGCGTAGCTGAAGGTGAAGAGCTTTGATCGCAAGCGACCAGCGTGAACACCAAACACGCCAAAATAATCTTACTGCGCATAAATTTGTACCGTAAATTGTGATGAGAATAATCATTCGCAATTGTACGGATATCGACTGTTTGCTTTTTTCAGTGTTATGTAAGGATTGCGAAAAAAAATATTTCAACCCAACGTGAGGTAAGGTTTACCCCATTTCACCGGCAATACAATATATAAACCCGCACCACTAACAGCAGGGTAAATCCTCATAGGTTTGCTAGCCCTTTAATCGCCGCATTTATTACCCCGTCAGCAACTGTTATTTAGATTATGCTGCTAAGGGTAATAGCCTCGCATTTCTGTGAGCAAATTAGTTAGATCCTCAACGTCATTGGTGGTGCAGGTAGGCACGCATCCCGATGAGCTTACTCAAGTAAGTGATTTGGGTAAGTGCGCGCAGCTAGCGCCCCTGCAACGTCAAGGACAAAGAGGATTAGTGCGTTCGCCCTTCAAGCGACTCGACATAAGGTTAAGATGGACGATTCTATGACTGACAAAAAAACTGTACCGCTTTCTGTTCTCGATTTATCACCGATAGCTCAGGGCAACACGCCACAAGATGCATTTCACGCCTCGCTGGACTTGGCTCAACATGCTGAAAAGTGGGGATACCACCGCTACTGGCTGGCTGAACATCATAATATGACCGGCATTGCCAGTGCTGCGACCTCTGTGCTAATTGGCTATATTGCCGGTGGCACCAGCACCATCCGCGTCGGTTCAGGTGGTGTTATGCTGCCAAACCATTCGCCATTAGTGATAGCTGAGCAGTTTGGTACCCTCGCCTCGCTGTATCCTGGCCGTATCGACCTCGGTCTGGGCCGGGCACCTGGCACTGATCAGCGCACCATGATGGCACTACGCCGACACCTCTCCGGTGAGGTAGATAACTTCCCGTCTGACGTGCGCGAACTGCAAAACTACTTTGCCGAGGTGCAACCTGGGCAAGCAGTCCAAGCGGTTCCCGGTCAAGGTTTGCATGTTCCTCTGTGGCTGCTGGGTTCCAGCCTGTATAGTGCACAACTGGCAGCAGCTATGGGGCTACCTTTCGCTTTCGCCTCGCATTTTGCGCCGGACATGCTATTCCAGGCGCTTAAATTGTATCGCGAAAACTTCAAACCCTCCGCTCAATGGCCGCAACCTTATGCGATTGTGTGTGTGAATGTCGTCGCCGCAGACAGCGAGCGTGATGCCCGTTTCTTGTTTACCTCAATGCAGCAGCAGTTTGTCAATTTGCGCCGTGGCACACCGGGGCAGCTTCCTCCGCCAGTCGAAGATATGGAGAAAATCTGCTCGCCAGCCGAACAGTTTGGTATTGATCAAGCACTGCGTCTGTCCATTATTGGTGATAAGAGTAAAGTCCGACACGGGCTTCAGTCGTTATTGCGTGAAACTCAGGCTGATGAGTTAATGGTGAATGGCCAGATCTTTGATCACCAGGCGAGATTATATTCATTTGAGATAGTTGCCAGCCTGCAACAAGACTTGCAACCTGGCGAGCATCTCTAATCTATTTATATCAATGAATTAGAGATATAATAAAACCAGCTCTAGGGCTGGTTTTATGTTTAACCATAAAGTCATCACAAACTCATCATTGAACTATTTCATTCAGCTAAAAAGTGTATTGAATTTGTTAGATAAAAATAGGTAATAATATAAATGCCATCAGAGGCGTAAAATAAACACGCTCTAATCCAATAAACTCTATTTTGAGTTTCCTACCCTTTTCGCTTTGCTCCATTTTCTTAAGAAAAATAAAATAGATGGCTGAAGTGAATCATAATAAAACCAATAACTCGCGCGATGTTTTATCGCCAGATACTCGTTTGAGGCAATTTTTGTATGTGATAACAACGCATTACTGTGCCAAGGAAACAGCAATTCCTTTCAGGGATCGACTCTTTACCTATGCCGGCTGGGCTAGTCTGACTCAACCTCTGCTTCAGCATCTTTTTTCGCAAAACTCGCGATATTCTGCGCCTTTATTGTCTCGCATTGCTCTACTGAAATAGTGCCTTTTGTTTTCCTATCTTGGTATTCTTTAAATGCCGGGTCCCAAATCCAATTATTTTTAAAGTATTCGCCTTCGGCTAATTTAGCGCAAAGATCTTCATTATTTAGCGAGGTTACAGGCGTTGAGCATGCAGTAAGAACAAAAGAAAAAAGAGGTATAACCAGCATATAAGCTTTCATATTTAGATCCTTATGATAAATAATTTTTTGTTTTTGTTTCAACGCAAATCTATCACAATGGCATGTAATCTTTCTTAATTTAAAAGAAAACATATGTAAATGAGCTATCAATTGTGAATTAATTATGATGCTAAATAATATGCAACTCAAATATCCGATTACAATAAAAAAATATAAGCTGAATTATTTTTATTTCTATTTTGATTAAGAATTGAAAGTAATAGATTATTTCCAATCTTCATTAGGTAAATCTGTTCCAAATATTTTTTGTTATTAGGCAAAATAAGCCCGTTTGATAAGCATAAAAAAACCAGCCCGAAGGCTGGTTTTTATGTTTAATCATCAAAGATGACTAATACTTATGCATCACCGAAACGACGACGAGCAGGTGCAGCAGGCGCTGCTGCATCATCACGACGTGGTGCAGCTGGACGCTGACCATCACGATTGCCACGACGCTGTTCGCCAGTACCGGCTGGAGCACGGTCACTACCGAATGAACGGCGAGGAGGAGCACCAGCGGCACCGTCACGACGTTCGCCACCGAATGAACGGCCAGCACCACCGCCACGACGCTCACCACCGTTACCACCTGCAGGGCGCTCACGGCGCTCATGCGGCTGTGCATCACCCAACAACTGCATGTTCAGCGGCTTGTTCAGGATACGGGTGCGAGTGAAGTGAGATAACATTTCGCCCGGCATGCCTTTCGGCAGTTCAATAGTTGAATGTGAAGCAAACAGCTTGATGTTACCGATGTAACGGCTGCTGATATCACCTTCGTTAGCGATAGCGCCAACGATATGACGAACTTCAACACCATCATCACGGCCAACTTCAATGCGGTACAGTTCCATCTCACCAACATCACGACGTTCGCGACGTGCTGGACGTTCGCCACCGTCACGGCTGTCAGAACGAGGTTCGCGACGGCTATCATTACGGTCACGACCGCGATCGCTACCACGGTCATCGCGAGTATTGAATTCACGCTGTGGACGACGTGGTGCTTCTGGAGGCAGAATCAGAGGACGTTCGCCCTGTGCCATTTTCAGCAGTGCAGCAGCCAGAGTTTCAATATCAAACTCTTCTTCTGGTTGCAGCTTAGCCAACAACGCACGGTACATATCCAAATCACTGCTTTCCAGCTGTTGGCCAACTTTAGCCGCAAATTTGGCTAAGCGACGTTCGCCCAGTAATTCTGCATTTGGCAATTGCACTGGTGGAATAGTCATCTTCATAGTACGTTCAATGTTCTGCAACAGACGACGTTCACGTCTATCAACGAACAGTAATGCACGACCAGCACGACCAGCACGACCGGTACGACCGATACGATGGACATAAGACTCTGAATCCATAGGGATATCATAGTTTACTACCAAGCTGATGCGCTCAACGTCCAAACCACGAGCCGCAACATCAGTTGCAATCAGAATATCTAAACGACCATTTTTCAGGCGTTCAAGAGTCTGCTCACGTGCAGCCTGGTTCATGTCACCATTTAATGCAGCGCTGTTATAACCGCTACGTTCCAAAGCTTCAGCCACTTCCAGCGTCGCGTTTTTGGTACGAACGAAAATGATAGCAGCGTCAAAATCTTCAGCTTCCAAGAAACGAACCAATGCATCGTTTTTACGAACACCGTCTACAACCCAATAGCTCTGGCTGATATCAGGACGGGTAGTCATGCTAGACTGAATGCGAACTTCCTGTGGCTCTTTCATAAAGCGACGGGTAATACGACGAATCGCTTCTGGCATAGTGGCAGAGAACAGCGCGGTCTGATGTTCAGCCGGGATCTGCGCCAGAATATTTTCCACGTCTTCGATAAAGCCCATGCGCAGCATTTCATCTGCTTCATCCAACACTAAACCACTCAGGTTGGACAGGTTAAGGGTACCGCGTTTCAGATGGTCTAACAGACGACCTGGGGTACCAACAACAACTTGTGGCCCCTGACGCAAAGCGCGTAATTGAACGTCATAACGCTGGCCACCATACAGGGCAACCACGTTAACGCCGTTCATATGTTTAGAGAAGCTAGATAATGCTTCAGCAACTTGAATAGCCAACTCACGAGTTGGAGCCAGTACTAACACTTGCGGTGCTTTCAGGCTTGGATCAATGTTGTGTAACAGCGGCAGACCAAATGCGGCTGTTTTGCCACTACCGGTTTGCGCCATGCCGAGAACATCACGGCCGTTCAACAGGTGTGGAATACACTCCAACTGGATAGGAGATGGTTTTTCATAACCAAGATCAGTCAGAGCAGAAAGAATTGGAGCGGACAGCCCCAGATCAGCAAAAGAGGTTTCAAGCTCAGTAGTCATGTACACGTGCCTCATTAATAATGGCGGCCAGTCTACATAACTCGTCGAGAAAATTTTCAGTCATTTTCATTGAAAAGTGTGAACCGGCTCAAATTAGATTATAAAACGAACAAAAAGGCCATCACCTGTTAGGGTGATTAACGTTGGCAAAAACCAAGGTAGTCAGGCTAATAGTTGTTCGTCAGCTATTGCTGGTCCGATTCCGATAGGTCGTCTTGTTCTTGGCCCAAAAGCGCCAATTCCAACAATGCATAGCGGTGCTCAACAAAGTTATGAACGTTGTTAGCTACCGTCAGTTTGAACAGCGCCGAAGCGGTGTCCTTGTCCCCCAGACTTAGGTAATGTTTACCTAAATAGAAGTCAGTTTCACTGAGATGCTCAGCGAGCGAAGTGTTATCCGTTGCATCTGCCTTAAGCCTTTCCATCAGCGTTTTTTCGCTGATCGTGCCCAGGTAGAATTCGACAATATTCC
The DNA here is from genome assembly GCF_901472495.1 of Yersinia enterocolitica subsp. enterocolitica. Classification (NCBI taxonomy): domain Bacteria; kingdom Pseudomonadati; phylum Pseudomonadota; class Gammaproteobacteria; order Enterobacterales; family Yersiniaceae; genus Yersinia; species Yersinia enterocolitica. The sequence goes on along the minus strand of NZ_LR590469.1, from coordinate 3,856,979 downwards.
ATCCCCATTGCCCTCTGTCCGATTTTTCATAGCGCTGTTGTAACGCTACTGCCGCTGTCTTGGGATCGATTTCTCTTTCCACTAGATACAGCCACAACGAACGGAAGGGATCATTTGGATCGTCTTGATAAAACGCCTGCAGATCATCCTGCGCCAACGGGAGTCGACCGCCATAATACAGAGCGATACCCCGGTTTAAACGCGCGTAATTGTAAGTTGGATCAAGCTCTAGTACAGAATCAAACGCTTCATAGGCAGCATCAAAATTGCCTGCCTGCGTTAAATAAATGCCCAGATAGTTAAAAACTTCTGGCATATCAGGACGAATAGCTAACGCTTGCGAAAAATCATTTCGCGCTAGTGCCCGTAGCCCGAGGCTATCATACAGCACTCCGCGCTCATATAAAAGCTGTGCGCGCTCATCATCCGTAAGTGCCCGACTTGCAAGGATTTGTTCCATGCGCGCCAGAATCACTTCCTGCTGCAACGTAGGTTGCAACGGGATTGCCAATACCTCGTCTTTACGCCAATCATGGTTGCTGCATCCTGCCAGCATGAGTGCTGTCACAACGTAACACCAGCGCAAGAAAGGCTTCATTTCCTACTCCCGAAGACAAACATTGGATAAATATCCTTTCATCCATTTGTTTAACACAAGAGCATCCTGCCCTCGAGATAACACAGCTCCTCACTCATGAGTAAGGAGCTGTGGAATACTAATTACTCTGCTGCTTCTGGTGCCGATGCTTCTGCATCAGGAGTAGTCGCTTCTTTCATGCTCAGGCGGATACGACCTTGGCGATCAACTTCGATAACTTTAACCGGTACTTCCTGACCCATCTGCAGGTAATCAGTCACTTTATCAACACGCTTGTCAGCGATTTGAGAAATATGTACCAAGCCTTCTTTACCGCCGCCGATGGCAACAAATGCACCGAAATCAACGATACGAGTAACTTTACCCGCATAGATACGGTTCACTTCGATTTCAGCAGTAATCTCTTCGATACGACGGATAGCATGTTTCGCTTTGTCGCCGTCAGTTGCTGCAATCTTAATGGTGCCATCATCTTCGATTTCAATGGTGGTGCCAGTTTCATCAGTCAGCGCACGAATCACAGAACCGCCTTTACCGATCACATCCTTGATTTTCTCAGGATTGATTTTCATGGTGTAGATACGTGGAGCAAACTCAGAGATATCGCCGCGCGGTGTGCTGATAGCCTGTTCCATAACACCCAGAATGTGCAGACGCGCACCCTTAGCCTGGTTCAGAGCTACCTGCATGATTTCGCGGGTAATACCTTCAATTTTAATGTCCATCTGCAGTGCGGTGATACCGTCACGGCTACCGGCTACTTTAAAGTCCATGTCGCCCAAGTGATCTTCGTCACCCAGAATGTCAGACAGAACAACAAAGTTTTCATCTTCTTTAACCAGACCCATTGCGATACCAGCAACAGCGGCTTTAATCGGCACACCTGCGTCCATCAGGGCCAGAGAAGCACCACAAACAGAAGCCATTGAGGAAGAACCGTTAGACTCGGTGATTTCAGAAACCACACGCACAGTGTAAGGGAACTCGCTCGGGCTTGGCATCACTGCCAACACACCACGTTTCGCCAGACGACCATGGCCAATCTCACGACGTTTCGGTGAACCAACCATGCCTGTTTCACCAACAGAATATGGAGGGAAATTATAGTGTAGCAGGAATGAGTCAGTACGCTCACCCATCAGCTCATCAATATTTTGTGCGTCACGTGCAGTACCCAGTGTTGCTGTAACCAGCGCCTGAGTTTCACCACGGGTGAACAACGCAGAACCGTGGGTACGTGGCAACACGCCAGTACGCACATCCAGCCCACGGATCATGTCTTTTTCGCGACCATCAATACGCGGTTCGCCACGCAGTACACGGCTACGAACTACGTCTTTCTCAACGCTACCCAGGATGTCCTGAATTTCCGCAGCATCTAATGTATCATCTTGCGCTAACAGTGCTTCAGTCACATCAGCTTTGATAGCATCAACTTGAGTATAACGCTCTTGTTTCTCGGTAATGCGATAAGCATCGCCCAGACGTGCAGCAGCCAGCTCAGCAACGCGCGCATGCAGCGCTTCGTTTACTGGCTCAGCATGCCAATCCCACTTTGGTTTGCCCGCTTCAGCAACCAGAGCGTTGATATTTTCAATCACAACTTGCTGTTGTTCGTGGCCAAAGACAACCGCGCCCAACATTTGATCTTCAGACAAGATGTCTGCTTCTGATTCAACCATCAATACTGCACCCGCAGTACCGGCAACAACCAAGTCCAGACGGCTTTCTTTCAGCTCATCGGTGGTTGGGTTCAGCACATACTGGTCATTGATAAAACCAACACGAGCAGCACCGATTGGGCCATTGAATGGAATACCTGACAGGCTCAGCGCAGCTGATGCACCAATCAGTGCCACGATGTCTGGGTTAATTTGTGGGTTAACAGAAACAACAGTCGCAATAACCTGAACTTCATTCAGGAAGCTGTCTGGGAACAGTGGACGAATCGGGCGGTCAATCAGACGTGAAGTCAGTGTTTCGCCTTCACTTGGGCGGCCTTCACGACGGAAGAAGCTGCCTGGGATACGACCAGCAGCGTAGGTACGCTCCTGATAGTTAACAGTCAGAGGGAAGAAACTCTGGCCTGGTTTAGCTTTCTTTTGGCCAACAACAGTAACGAATACTGCGGTGTCATCCATGCTGACCATAACGGCAGCAGTCGCCTGGCGAGCCATCATGCCAGTTTCAATAGTAACGGTATGTTGGCCGTACTGGAATTTACGAATAATCGGAGTCAGCAAAATAGTATCCTTATACTATGCGGTGCCGGATCGTATTGACGATCTCATCCACCTGTTACTCATACCTTCACACTGCATCCTCGCGACTAATGACAACCCTTAACTCCCATGAGTTAAAGTCTCTCATTAGCCGCGCGAACCTCTGCACCGGAAGATCCTATGTTTTAAAAATATAGAACAACAACAATATACTAACGTATTTTATCATTGCTTCTTAGAAAAAAGGGGCCAATTTGGCCCCTTTCTCCCGAAACTCGCAGACTTAGCGACGCAGACCCAGACGTTCGATCAGGGAAACATAACTCGCTACATCTTTACGCTTCAGGTAGTCCAGCAGCTTACGACGCGTGGATACCATACGCAGCAGACCACGACGACTGTGGTGATCTTTTTTGTGCTCGGAGAAGTGACCTTGCAAATGGTTAATTTGAGCAGTCAACAGAGCAACCTGAACTTCGCTTGAACCGGTGTCATTGGCATCGCGACCGAAGTCAGCAACAATTTTAGCTTTCGCTTCAACACTTAGAGACATGATACAACTCCAAATATATATAGATAAATTAAGACAGGCGCCGATCTCTAATTCAGCAACCCAATATGTAAGCCGCACTATTCTACTCTTTGAACTGCGGGATCGCAAGGAAGGCCTTCTGGCCTACGGTGTGTTTCCTGCCGCTACACCTGCTACAACAGGGTTTGCACCATCCACATGTTCTACAACCAAGCGTTTCGGAGCAACGCGGCCATCTTCAGCAATCGTGCCAATACCAATGAAATTACGCTCTTCACCTTCAGTGATACGGACCATTCCTTCACCAGGAGCTCCCGCTACATGTACTGGTTGCCCTTGTTTCACATAGGCCGCAACAGCAGGTAACAGATTGACTTCTGGGAAGTTTAATACCGCACTATCCATCGGTAATAGCAACGCATCCAGTTCAGCATTTGGCGAGCGCTCTTCTGCTTGCGCTGTTTCAACGATTGCAGTCAACTGTTCCAATGTCACCATGCGGTCACTTGGATAAGTCGCAACTTGCAACCGACGCAGATAACTCACATGTGCGCCGCAACCCAGTAATTCACCTAAATCATCAATAATGGTACGAATATAGGTGCCTTTGGAACAGTGGATTTCCAGTTCCAGGTCATTACCTTCCCAGCGGATAAACAGCAGTTCGTACACAGTAATACTGCGCGCTTCACGCTCAACTTCAATCCCTTGGCGGGCATATTCATACAGCGGTTTGCCTTGATGCTTCAGCGCAGAATACATGGATGGCACCTGCTGGCTGCTACCACGGAAACTGTCCAACGCGGCATCCATCTGTGCCTGCGTGACATTAACTTCACGCTCGCTGATTAATGCGCCTTCGGCATCTGAGGTATCCGTGCGTTGACCTAAACGGGCAACCACTCGATAGCGCTTATCTGAATCGAGCAAAAATTGGGAAAACTTGGTCGCTTCACCCAAACAGATAGGTAACATGCCGGTCGCCAATGGATCGAGTGCACCGGTATGGCCTGCGCGATTTGCGCTAAAGAGACGTTTTACTTTCTGCAAAACATCATTAGAGGAGAGGCCCAGCGGCTTATCCAATAACAGAACGCCGTTAATGTCACGGCCGCGACGACGTGGACGCCCCATTACTTCTCCTCGTCGCTTCCTGGATTAACCTGACGTTCTACATCATTTTTGATGACATTAGTCACCAAGTTAGACATCCGCATCCCTTCAATTAGAGAGTTATCATAAGCGAAGGTCAGTTCTGGCACGATACGCAAACGCATCGCTTTACCCAGCAGAGTGCGGATATAACCGGAAGCATCTTGCAGCGCTTTAATGCCATTCTTTACTGTATCCGGATCAGCATTGTCAGTTAACACATTCAGGAAGGTCACAAAAACTTTAGCGTAAGCCAAATCACGAGACAGCTCGATGCCTGACACAGTTGCCATGCCAACACGAGGGTCTTTGATTTCGCGCTGTAAGATGAGTGCGATCTCTTTCTGCATTTCCTGTGAAACACGCTGAGAACGGCTGAATTCTTTTGCCATTTGGGATTCTCCAGACAATTTGGGGGGCCAAGGCCCCCCAAATGGATATAAGCAAATCAGAGGTGGTTAAGCGATGGTACGTTTAATTTCGATAATTTCGAAGACTTCGATCACATCGCCAGTACGGACGTCATTGTAGTTCTTAACGCCGATACCACATTCCATACCATTACGGACTTCGTTAACGTCATCTTTGAAGCGGCGCAGAGATTCCAGCTCGCCTTCATAGATAACCACGTTGTCGCGCAGAACACGGATTGGATTATTACGCTTAATCACACCTTCAGTCACCATACAACCAGCAATCGCGCCAAATTTCGGTGATTTAAATACGTCACGAACTTCAGCCAAACCGATAATCTGCTGTTTGTACTCAGGTGCCAACATACCACTCATTGCCTGCTTAACTTCGTCAATCAGGCTATAAATAACTGAGTAGTAACGCAGATCCAGGCCTTCGGTTTCAACCACACGACGCGCTGAAGCATCAGCACGGACGTTGAAGCCAAGGATGATTGCGCCAGAAGCAGCTGCCAATGTTGCATCAGTTTCAGTGATACCACCAACGCCTGAGCCAACAATGCGTACTTTCACTTCATCGGTAGACAGTTTTTCCAGTGAATCACAGATAGCTTCACAAGAACCCTGTACGTCAGATTTGATTACGATGTTCAGTTCAGAAACTTCACCTTCGGTCATGTTAGCAAACATGTTTTCCAGCTTAGATTTCTGCTGACGAGCCAGCTTAACTTCACGGAATTTGCCCTGACGATACAGTGCAACTTCGCGGGCTTTTTTCTCGTCACGAACAACAGTAACTTCGTCACCGGCTGCAGGAACACTGGACAGGCCCAGGATCTCAACTGGGATCGACGGACCAGCAGACGTGATATCACGGCCTAACTCATCACGCATCGCACGCACACGGCCATACTCAAAGCCACACAGTACGATATCACCTTTGTTCAACGTACCTTGTTGAACCAGCACGGTAGCTACAGGGCCACGGCCTTTATCCAAGAAGGATTCGATAACAACACCGCTTGCCATGCCAGTACGAACCGCTTTCAGTTCCATGACTTCAGCTTGCAGCAGAATTGCTTGCAGCAAATCATCGATACCGGTACCCACTTTCGCAGATACCTCGATGAATGGAACATCGCCGCCAAAATCTTCGGATATAATACCGTGTTGAATCAATTCGGTTTTAACACGATTTGGATCTGCAGCTGGTTTATCGATTTTGTTCACTGCAACCACAACCGGCACGTTCGCCGCTTTGGCATGCTGAATAGCTTCGATAGTCTGCGGCATCACGCCATCGTCGGCTGCAACAACCAGCACCACGATATCAGTCGCTTGAGCACCACGGGCACGCATTGAAGTAAATGCGGCGTGTCCTGGAGTATCCAGGAAGGTGATCATGCCGTTTTCAGTTTCAACGTGATAAGCACCGATGTGCTGAGTAATACCACCGGCTTCACCTGACGCCACTTTCGTGGAGCGGATGTAATCCAGCAGAGAAGTTTTACCGTGGTCAACGTGGCCCATGATGGTCACAACCGGAGCGCGGTGCTCGGCTGCGGCTTCAGCGCCAGTATCACGGTCGCTCATCAGCGCTTCTTCCAGCTCGTTTTCACGACGCAGGATAACTTTATGGCCCATCTCTTCAGCAACCAGCTGTGCTGTTTCCTGATCGATAACCTGGTTGATCGTTGCCATTGCACCCAGTTTCATCATCGCTTTGATGACCTGAGAGCCTTTAACTGCCATTTTGTTGGCCAGTTCAGCAACAGTCACAGTTTCACCGATCACTACATCACGGTTAACGGCAACGACAGGTTTGTTGAAGCTCTGCTGCAATGTGCTTGGTTTACGTTTACCTTTACGGCCAACAGCACGTGCCTCTTCGCGATCAGCTTTAGACTCAGAGAGTTTATTGCCTTTCTTCTGTTTAGTCGCTTTACCACCACGGGTGCGGCTGCGGCGATCACCTTCAACTTTGGCGTCGTTTTCATCTTCCGCGGCGCGCGCATGTTGTGAGGTAGTTACATGGTAATCGGCAGATTCAGTCTGCTCAGCCACAGGTTCTGGCCATTTACCTTCGTTTTCGGCTGCCATTTTACGGGCTTCCTCAGCAACGCGTTTAGCGTCTTCCTCGACCTTACGGCGTGTTTCTTCTTCTACTGAGCGTTTTAGCTCGGCAGCTTCAGCTTCACGGCGTGCTTTATCAGTCTGAGCTGGCTTGGTTTTTTCGTCGGTTTGTTGATTCGTCACTTTTTCTTTTTCCGCTGCTTGGCGCTTAGCTTTTTCAGCGGCCTCACGTTTGGCTTGTTCTTCGGCCGCACGTTTAGCTTTTTCTTCAGCGATTTTCTGCGCTGCTGCTTCCGCTTCACGTTGTGCCTGCTCTTCCGCTTCACGCTGTGCCTGCTCTTCCGCTTTCGCTTGTTCAGCTTCCGGCGTATTTACATAAGTGCGTTTCTTGCGGACCTCGATTTGCACCGATTTACTTTTTCCGCCGGTGCTCGGAATATTCAAGGTGCTACGCGTTTTGCGTTGCAGCGTGAGTTTATTAGGCGCACTACCGTGTTCACGGTTTAAGTGTGCCAGCAATGTTTCTTTTTCTTGCTGGGTAACTGAGTCTACTTCAGACTTCTTGATCCCTGCATCAGCAAATTGCTGTACCAGGCGATCAACTGGAGTCTGAATTTCATCTGCCAGCGATTTTACGGTTACATCTGTCATGCTGTTCCTTCCTGCTACAGTTTATTACGCGTTATCGCCAAACCAACAGATATTACGTGCGGCCATAATCAGCTCGCCGGCTTGCTCATCGCTAAGCCCTTCAATATCTGCCAGATCGTCGATACCCTGCTCGGCAAGATCTTCCAGCGTACACACACCGCGCGCAGCCAATTTAAATGCCATGCTACGTTCCAGACCGGCCAGGTTCAGCAGGTCATCAGCGGGTTTTTGGTCGCCAAGACTTTCTTCTTGTGCCAGGGCCAGCGTGGTCAATGCAGCTTTGGCGCGGTCACGCAGCGCTTCAACCGTATCTTCGTCAAGACCATCGATTTCCAGAAGCTCTTTCATTGGCACGTAAGCCAACTCTTCCAGAGAAGAGAAACCTTCCTCTACCAAAACGGTGGCAAAGTCCTCATCGATATCAAGATATTTGGTGAAGGTATCAATAGCGGCATGAGCCTCGGCCTGATGCTTCGCCTGAAGATCGTCCGCCGTCATTACGTTCAGTTCCCAGCCACTCAGCTGTGCGGCTAAACGTACGTTCTGACCATTACGGCCAATTGCCTGCGCCAGGTTACTGGCTTCAACGGCAACATCCATCGTGTGTTTGTCTTCATCAACCACAATTGACGCAACATCAGCTGGCGCCATGGCATTAATAACAAACTGGGCTGGATTATCATCCCACAATACAATATCAATGCGCTCGCCGCCAAGTTCGCTGGATACAGCTTGAACACGGGCACCACGCATACCAACACAGGCACCGACTGGATCGATACGTTTGTCGTTGGTTTTGACCGCAATTTTAGCACGCGAGCCAGGATCACGGGCCGCAGCTTTAATTTCGATCAATTCTTCGCCGATTTCTGGCACTTCAATGCGGAACAACTCGATCAGCATTTCAGGACGTGAACGGCTGACAAACAGCTGAGCACCGCGTGCTTCTGGACGGACATCGTACAAAACACCACGGATACGGTCGCCTGGACGGAAGTTTTCACGCGGTAACATGTCTTCACGGTTAATAACCGCTTCGGCATTATTACCCAGATCCAGTGCAATACTGTCGCGGTTAACTTTCTTAACCGTACCGGTCACAATCTCACCTAAATACTGGCGGAATTGTTCAACAACCATAGCACGCTCAGCTTCACGTACTTTTTGTACGATAACTTGCTTGGCTGTTTGGGTTGTAATGCGGTCAAAAGTGACAGATTCAATCTGATCTTCTACATAATCGCCCAACTGGAGCGAAGGATCTTCGTATTGAGCCGCTTCTAACGTAATTTCGCGGGTTGGCATCGTGACTTCGTCAACGGCAACCCAACGACGGAAGGTGTCGAAATCACCGGTTTTACGGTCAATGCTGACGCGAACTTCAATTTCTTGTTCGTATTTTTTCTTGGTCGCTGTCGCTAGAGCGGTTTCCAACGCCTCAAAAATCTTCTCGCGCGGAAGGGATTTCTCATTGGAAACTGCTTCTACAACAGCCAGAATCTCTTTGTTCATCCTAGTTGCCTCATCCAAACTTTAAAAGTGGGGTACCAGGTTCGCTTTCTGGATGTTGCTCAGCGCGAACACTTCATCTTTTCCATCCACAGTAACCGTGATCATTTCACCATCAACGGCTTTGATAATGCCCTGCCATTTACGGCGGTTCTGCATTGCCATACGCAAAACCAGAGTGACCTCTTCACCAAGGTAACGAGTATAGTGCTCAGCAGTGAACATTGGGCGTTCAAGGCCCGGAGAGGAAACTTCTAAGTTGTAAGCGACCGTAATGGGATCTTCTACATCCAAGACAGCGCTGACCTGGTGGCTGACATCAGCACAAGCATCAACAGTGATTCCGTCGTCACTATCAATATAGATTCGTAGCGTCGATTGGCGCCCCCGGATGAACTCAATGCCGACTAATTCATAGCCTAAGGCCTCAACCGGTGCTGAAATTATCTCTGTTAACTTTTGTTCTAATGTGGACAAGCCCACCCCCAAGACATAAAAAAAGGGCCTAATAGCCCAGTGATTCTGCTGTCAAATAACAAAAAACCCCGAAATTCGGGGCTTTATGCAACTGGACCCTGTTTGCCGCAAAGCGGCTTCGGTACAACTTTCTGACAAGTATTTTTTTCAAATTGAAATCGAAAGTATCTGAGGTCTACCGAATACAACATTTGAAAAAAAACACTTTAGGAAAGTGGTTGCGGGGGCCGGATTTGAACCGACGACCTTCGGGTTATGAGCCCGACGAGCTACCAGGCTGCTCCACCCCGCGTCCGAAAACGTGGCAAATATTACGTTGATAACGACAAAAAAGCAAGTTATCTGTCTGATTTGGTACCGAGGACGGGACTTGAACCCGTAAGCCCAATCGGGCACTACCACCTCAAGGTAGCGTGTCTACCAATTCCACCACCCCGGCACTGATTCAAATGGTTGTTTTTACTGTTTAAGTTTTCACAACCACTTTAAAACTTTCTTTTTCGTTCTTACTACTCACTACTTTTGAAACATTACTGCGGGATATCACTACTCGGCTTAGTCGGCGCTACTGGTGCTGTAGTCTGCTCAGCTTTTGCTGGCTGACCCAGATTTTCCCACTCGCTGCCTTTATTGCCCTGGTTGGTGCTCATATTACCCAAAATCAAGCTAATGACGAAAAACAGCGCCGCCAATACAGCCGTCATACGGGTCATAAAGTTACCGGAACCATTCGAACCGAACAGAGTTGCAGAAGCACCTGCTCCGAATGAGGCTCCCATATCCGCGCCTTTGCCTTGCTGTAACATGATCAGAGCAACTAGCCCAATCGAAATCAGCAAGAAAATAACCAGAAGAGCTTCGTACATAGTTGTACCTGTATCCTTGCGGGTTCACCGCATGCCAAATGCTTCTCACCCATCAAGCGGGGACTTATTCACCCACTTAAGCGGGTGTGAATACTAACCAAAGCGTCTAATACACGCAAGGGCAATTTCATTACATGGGTTCATTTGCAGAAAAAAACGCCAAGTTATTCAACTTCAGTGCAATTTCCAGGGGAGAGCAACCTCTCCCTCATCAAAAAAGTCATTAACCTGCGGCTTTCACTGCATCAGCAATCCGATTGGCCATTTCTGCAATCACTGATTCTGCGTCGTCGCCCTCAACCATCACTCGGATTAATGGCTCAGTACCTGATTTACGTAACAGGACACGACCACGATCACCCAGTTCTTTTTCAACCTGGCGGGTAACTTCTTCGACGTTCTCTGATTTCAGTGGATTATGATCGCCGGAGAAACGCACATTCACCAGGATTTGTGGTAGCAATTTCATACCGCTGCACAAATCATGTAAGATCATATGGTTACGCACCATTGCTGTCAGCACTTGCAGGCCAGCGACGATACCGTCACCGGTGGTGGTTTTATCCAACAGGATCACATGACCGGAGTTCTCAGCTCCAATACGCCAGCCTTTTTCCTGCATAGCTTCCAACACGTAGCGGTCACCTACTTTGGCGCGAACAAATGGGATGCCCAGCTCTTTCAAGGCTAATTGCAGCCCCATATTACTCATCAAAGTGCCGACAGCACCGCCTTTCAGTTGACCCTGGCGCAAACCTTCACGGGCAATAATGTAGAGGATTTGGTCACCATCAACCTTGTTACCCAAATGATCGACCATCATCAGCCGGTCACCATCACCATCAAAGGCCAGACCAACATCTGCCTTCTCTGCAAGCACACGCTCTTGCAGCAAACGAACATCTGTAGCACCGCATTTTTCGTTAATGTTCATACCATCTGGCTCACAGCCAATGGTAATCACGGTTGCCCCTAGCTCACGTAATACACTTGGCGCAATGTGATAAGTTGCCCCATTGGCGCAATCGACCACAATTTTCAGCTCATTCAAACTGAGCTCGCTCGGGAATGTCCCTTTACAAAATTCAATGTAGCGGCCCGCAGCATCCACAATGCGGTTAGCTTTACCCAGTTCCGCAGACTCTACGCAAGTGAGTGGTTTTTCCATCTCGGCTTCAATGGCTTCCTCCACATCATCAGGCAATTTAGTGCCATCAATTGAGAAGAACTTGATGCCATTATCATAGAAAGGATTATGAGAGGCAGAAATAACGATACCGGCTTCTGCACGGAAAGTTCGCGTCAGGTAAGCAACCGCAGGCGTCGGCATAGGGCCGGTAAATGAGGCAGATAGCCCAGCAGCAGCCAAGCCAGCTTCAAGTGCGGACTCCAGCATGTAGCCAGAAATGCGCGTATCTTTACCAATAATAATTTTACGAGAACCATGTCGAGCCAGAACCTTTCCGGCGGCCCAGCCGAGCTTTAATACAAAATCTGGCGTAATCGGACTGTCACCCACTTTGCCGCGAATGCCATCTGTACCAAAGTATTTACGGTCGCTCATAATTTTTATTCATCCCTTCGCTGAAAGTGTTGCCTCGACGACTCGCATCGCCTCGACAGTTTCTTTGACATCGTGCACCCTGACAATTTGTGCACCTTGCATGGCGGCAATCACAGCACAAGCCACACTACCGATAACCCTTTGTTGTAGCGGGACATTCAGTAGCTGACCGACCATTGATTTCCGTGACATCCCTACCAATAATGGCAACTCAAAATGGTGAAGTTCGGCCAGACGAGCCAGTAGCTGATAATTATGCGCTAGATTTTTACCGAAACCGAAGCCTGGGTCGAGTAACAATTTACTTTTTGCGATGCCGACCGCAACACAACGATCAATATGATGCTTAAAAAACTGATTAACATCGGCCATTAAGTCATCGTAATAAGGAGACTGCTGCATGTTTTGTGGTTGCCCTTGCATATGCATCAGGCACACCGGCAACCCGGTTTTAGCCGCAGCTTCAAGCGCTCCGGGTTCCTGCAATGAACGAATATCATTGATTAGATGAGCGCCAGCACCCGCCGACTCGGTGATGACCGCCGCTTTGGATGTATCGACAGATAACCAGGCATCAAAACGCTGCGCCAGCGCTTCTACTACCGGCACGACCCGATCAAGCTCTTCTTGTTCACTGACGTGTGCCGCCCCCGGATGGGTGGATTCACCACCAATATCAATCAGCGTAGCACCTGCGGACAACATCAGTTCGGCATGTTGTAGTGCTTTATCAAGATTATTGTGATGCCCACCATCTGAAAATGAGTCAGGTGTAACATTCAAAATACCCATAACTTGTGGGCGAGTGAGATCCAAAACCCGATCTCTGGCCGTTAAATACATATTATTGCGCCTTAAAAAAAAGAAAAACCCCGAGCAAGCCCGAGGTTTATATTAATCACTACGCTTTTAGATGCCAACAGTAGACTTATTTATCGCCTAACTGTTCTGACATGGTATTGCCTGGCGTTGGTGTATGCGGCTCATCAACAGGCGTTGGTGCCTTTGGCGTACTATCGTTGTCCGTCGATTTAGTCTTGTTCGCATCATCCCAACCCGCTGGCGGGCGAACTTCTTTGCGATTCATCAAGTCATCAATCTGCGGTGCATCAATAGTTTCATACTTCATCAGCGCATCTTTCATGGAATGAAGAACATCCATGTTTTCTAACAGCAATTTACGCGCACGCTGGTAGTTACGCTCAATAAGTAATTTAACTTCCTGATCGATAATACGCGCGGTTTCATCGGACATATGCTTGGCTTTCGCCACTGAACGGCCCAGGAATACTTCGCCTTCTTCTTCAGCATACAGCAACGGCCCCAGTTTCTCGGAGAAGCCCCACTGAGTCACCATGTTACGCGCAATAGACGTTGCCACTTTGATATCATTCGAAGCACCGGTAGACACTTTTTCCGGGCCATAAATGATCTCTTCAGCAAGACGACCACCATACAAAGTCGAGATCTGGCTTTCCAGTTTCTGACGGCTGGCGCTGATTGCATCACCTTCCGGCAGGAAGAATGTCACACCCAATGCACGACCACGAGGAATAATGGTCACTTTATGTACTGGGTCATGTTCAGGCACCAAGCGACCAATGATCGCATGCCCTGCTTCATGATATGCCGTTGATTCTTTCTGCGCTTCTGTCATTACCATGGAGCGACGTTCCGCACCCATCATAATTTTATCTTTCGCTTTCTCGAACTCAACCATGGAAACGACGCGCTTGTTACCGCGAGCGGCAAACAGTGCGGCTTCGTTGACCAGGTTCGCCAGGTCAGCACCAGAGAAACCTGGTGTACCACGAGCGATAACAGAAGCATCGATGTCAATATCCAGTGGTACGCGGCGCATGTGAACTTTAAGAATCTGCTCACGTCCACGTACATCCGGTAAACCAACCACAACCTGACGGTCAAAACGGCCCGGACGCAGTAACGCTGGGTCAAGAACGTCTGGACGGTTAGTTGCCGCGATGACGATGATGCCTTCATTACCTTCAAAGCCATCCATCTCAACCAGCATTTGGTTCAGTGTCTGTTCACGTTCGTCATGACCGCCACCCAAACCTGCACCACGCTGACGGCCTACCGCATCAATTTCATCAATAAAGATGATACAAGGCGCGGCTTTTTTAGCCTGTTCAAACATGTCACGGACACGGGATGCACCCACACCAACGAACATTTCTACGAAGTCAGAACCCGAAATGGTGAAGAATGGTACTTTAGCTTCGCCTGCAATGGCTTTCGCCAGCAAGGTTTTACCTGTCCCCGGAGGGCCGACCATCAATACGCCTTTCGGAATTTTACCGCCCAGTTTCTGGAAACGGCTTGGCTCACGTAAGTATTCAACCAATTCACTGACTTCCTCTTTTGCTTCGTCGCAACCCGCCACATCAGCAAAAGAAGTTTTTATCTGATCTTCTGTCAGCATTCGGGCTTTGCTCTTGCCAAAGGACATTGCCCCTTTGCCGCCGCCGCCCTGCATTTGACGCATAAAGAAGATCCAGACCCCAATCAGCAACAGCATTGGGAACCAAGAAATAAAGATAGAGGCCAGCAAGCTCGGCTCTTCCGGTGGCTCACCAACAACTTTCACATTTTTAGTCAATAAGGTATCTAACAGCTTTGGATCGTTGACCGGAATGAAAGTCGTATATTTGCTGTTATCTTTCTTACTAACGTTAATTTCACGTCCATTGATACGTGCTTCACGAACCTGATCTTGGGTTACGTCGGACATGAAAGTAGAGTAATCCACTCTACGGCCATTCGATTCGCTGGGTCCAAAGCTCTGGAATACAGACATCAGTACGACTGCAATAACTAACCAGAGAATTAGGTTTTTCGCCATGTCACTCAAGGGATTAACCTCATATTACAACTGTGTTAACAAACAGCGTTAGGGTACTACAGTTTCCGCCCTGTCGCTACAATGTACACTTCACGCGATCGCGCACGAGAAGCGTCTGGCTTACGAATCTTAACTTTCGTAAACAGGGAGCGAATTTCCCGTAGGTATTCATCAAAGCCATCTCCCTGGAACACCTTCACCAGAAAACTTCCGCCTGGTGCAAGTACATCACGACACATATCTAAAGCTAATTCAACCAGATACATTGATTTAGGAATATCGACTGCCGGAGTACCACTCATATTCGGGGCCATATCACACATGACCACCTGAACCTTTTTATCCCCAACACGTTCAAGTAAAGCTTTCAGAACCAGTTCATCACGAAAATCGCCCTGAAGGAAATCGACACCAACGATAGGATCCATTGGTAGAAGATCACATGCGATGACCCGCCCTTTACCACCGATCTGGGTTACAACATATTGGGACCAACCACCAGGTGCTGCGCCTAAATCGACCACAGTCATACCCGGTTTAAAAAGCTTATCGCTCTGTTGTATTTCATCAAGTTTAAACCAGGCGCGGGAGCGTAGCCCCTTTTTCTGTGCCTGAATGACATATTTATCGCTAAAGTGTTCTTGTAACCAGCGACTGGAGCTAGCCGAACGCTTTTTATTAGACATCTCTTTTTCCAACTATCTTATTTAAGAGCCCGCGCATCTCTTGCTTAGCTCGCGTAAACTCCCCCTCGGCGTAGACCGATTTGGTGATACACATGAGATGGCGGTAGAATGAACCGTTTTCAATCCCAACTTAAGCAAAAAAGACGATGAATCTGAATAACAAACAAAAACAACACCTGAAAAGCCTGGCCCATCCGTTAAAGCCAGTAGTGATGCTGGGCAACAACGGGTTAACCGAAGGGGTGCTGGCTGAAATCGAACAAACGCTGGAACATCATGAACTTATCAAGGTGAAGATCACTGCAGAAGAGCGTGAAACCAAAGCTCTAATTGCTGATGCCATCGTGCGTGAGACCGGTGCCGTTAACGTCCAAATCATCGGTAATATTTTAGTGCTCTATCGCCCGGCAAAAGAGCGCAAGATTATTTTACCGCGTTAATGACGCTTGTTTTAGAGAAAAGGTGCCATGCACTTTGTTCTGATAAAAGGCCGCAAGCGGCCTTTTACTTTTCTTTACAACTTCATTTTTTATAAACAATGTGTAGTTACTATTCAGATGAACAAGTATTACACATAATCTACGGTAAGAATTTCATATTCTACTTCGCCACCTGGAGTACGAATAACAACCACGTCATCGACTTCTTTACCAATCAGGCCACGAGCAATAGGTGAGTTAACTGAAATAAGATTTTGTTTAAAATCAGCCTCGTCATCACCCACAATCCGGTATTGCTGCTCTTCTTCAGAAACCACATTTAATACACGTACAGTGGCACCAAAAATAACGCGGCCATTATTTGGCATTTTAGTGATATCAATCACCTGCGCATTAGAAAGCTTCGCTTCTATTTCTTGAATACGACCTTCACAGAACCCTTGCTGCTCACGGGCTGCATGATATTCTGCATTTTCTTTTAAATCGCCATGTTCACGGGCAGTGGCGATATCAGCAATAATTTTAGGGCGACGAACGCCTTTTAAATAATCCAGCTCTTCGCGCAGTTTCTCTGCGCCATTTACCGTCATCGGAATCTGTTTCATCTTTTAAATACCTCTAAATCTATCCTGTTCAAAAAACCGTCATCCTAACGTTTTCGAATGAAAATGCGGTTAGACAGACACCCTACCCGCCTCCAGGCGATAAACAAAAAAAATCACCCCGGAGCCAAAACCCCAAGTCAGGATCAATTTTGCATTTTGATATGCATTTTAACGTAGAGTTCCTTTAGGGTCATCGTTTACTTTCGCCCTCGTTGCACCGTAGTATGGCAACACGTTATTCAGCAGTTATACCGAAATTATGCATTTTTCACGAATTGTCAGTGGATTGGCCTGTGCTATTGCGATCAATATCAGCATATCTAATGCCAATGCGGCTCAGGTCGAGAATTACACACAATATCTGCCTGATGGGGCAAATCTTGCGTTAGTCGTACAAAAAATCGGGGCTACTACCCCAGCAATAGACTATCACGCTCAGCAGATGGCATTGCCTGCCAGTACGCAAAAAGTCCTGACTGCGCTGGCGGCATTATTGCAGCTTGGGCCAGATTTTCGCTTCAATACCACATTGGAAAGCCACGGCACGATTAGTGATGGGATTTTACGTGGCAATTTGATAGCACGTTTTGATGGCGACCCCACTTTAACACGCCAGCAATTGCGTAATATGGTGGCGACATTAAGAAAATCGGGCGTGAAACAAATCGCCGGTGATTTGATTATTGATACGTCGGTGTTTGCCAGCCATGACAAAGCTCCAGGTTGGCCGTGGAACGACATGACACAGTGCTTTAGTGCGCCGCCTGCGGCCGCGATTGTCGATCGTAACTGTTTTTCTGTCTCTCTTTATAGCGCACCGAATCCAGGTGACATGGCATTTATCCGAGTCGCATCTTATTACCCAGTGCAGATGTTTAGTGAAGTTCGCACCTTAGCCAAAGGCTCGCCTGATGCGCAATATTGCGAATTAGATGTGGTGCCTGGTGAATTAAACCGATTCACCCTGACCGGCTGCCTGACACAGCGTAGTGAACCGCTGCCCTTGGCCTTTGCAGTACAAAATGGGGCCAGCTATGCCGGTGCTATTTTGAAAGATGAATTGAAAAAAGCTGACATCCAAATTGATGGCAGTTTACGCCGCCAGACGACACCCAATGCCGCTGGAACCGTGTTAGCTCAAGCTCAATCAGCGCCGTTACATGACTTGCTGAAAATCATGTTGAAAAAATCTGACAACATGATTGCTGACACCGTATTTAGAACCATTGGCCATCAGCGTTTTGGCGTGCCGGGAACGTGGCGCGCCGGTGCTGATGCGGTACGCCAGGTGTTGCGACAAAAAGCAGGTGTGGATCTGGGGAACAGTATTGTGGTGGATGGGTCGGGCTTATCACGCCATAACCTGATATCACCGGCAACCATGATGCAGGCCTTACAGTATATAGCTCAGCATGATCAAGAACTTAACTTTATCTCAATGCTGCCATTATCAGGCTACGACGGCACATTACGCTATCGTGGTGGGTTGCACGAAGCGGGTGTTGACGGCAAAGTTTCAGCTAAAACAGGCGCATTACAAGGCGTTTACAATTTGGCCGGATTTATTACTACCGCCAGTGGGCAACGCATGGCTTTTGTGCAATTCTTGTCAGGCTACGCTGTGCCACCTGAAGATCAAAAAAATCGCCGTGCGCCATTGGTGCGTTTCGAAAGCCGACTGTATAAAGATATTTATCAGAACAATTAAAAACGATGAAACTACTGATTGTCGAAGATGATGAACTACTGCAACGAGGGATCGCTATGGCGCTGACCAGCGGGGGCTATGCCTGCGACTGTGCTGGCACCGCGGCACAAGCGCATAGTTTGTTACTCTCCAGTCAGTACAGTATGGTTATTCTCGATCTCGGCTTACCGGATCAAGATGGCACAGTATTGCTGCGTCAATGGCGACGCCAGCACATCACACTACCAGTGCTGATCCTCACTGCTCGTGATGCCCTTGAGGATAGAGTTGATGGGCTGGATGCCGGTGCTGACGATTATCTGATAAAACCTTTCGCTCTGGCAGAATTATTGGCCCGTGTACGAGCACTTATCCGCCGCTATCAAGGGCAAAGTGACAATCTGATACAGCAAGATGACCTGAGCCTCAACCTATCAACACAGCAAGTGTGTTTGCAGGGTCAGGCGCTGGAAGTCACACCGAAAGAATTTGCGATTTTGTCGCGTTTAATCATGCGAGCGGGTCAAACCGTCAATCGTGAGCTGTTGCAACAAGATCTGTATACCTGGAATGACGATCTTGGCTCCAATACGTTGGAAGTACATATCCACAATCTGCGACGTAAATTAGGCAAAGATCGCATCCGAACAGTGCGGGGTATTGGCTATCGGCTGGAAGCACCATGATGGTCAGTATGCGGCGTCGTCTCATTTTAATGTTAGCGTTAATATTGCTGATTACCCAGTTAATCAGTGCATTTTGGTTGTGGCATGAAAGCCAAGAACAAATCAGCTTTTTGGTCGATGAAACGCTAAGTGCCAAAGTGCGTAATGAGCGGGTTGATACCGAAATAGCTGAGGCCATAGCCTCACTGCTGGCTCCGTCACTCATTATGATGACGATTACCCTGCTGCTTTCTTTCTGGGCCATCAGTTGGATAATTCGACCGCTCGATCAATTACAGCAGAAATTGGCTGAGCGCTCCGCAGATAACCTGACCCCTGTCGTCGTCAATAGTGACATGCAAGAAATTGTCTCTGTGACTTCTACCCTTAATCAATTGCTATCCCGACTCTCCAATACCATTGCGCAAGAGCGCCTGTTTACCGCCGATGCGGCACACGAACTACGTACCCCCCTTGCCGGTATCCGGCTGCATCTTGAATTAATGGAACAGCAAGGTATTACTGAAAGTAAGTCACTTATCAGCCGAATTGATTTATTGATGCATACCATTGAACAACTATTGATGCTATCGCGGGCAGGTCAGAATTTTGCCAGTGGCCTTTATCAGACATTGGATTGGATAGAGAACGTGGTACAGCCACTGAAAGAAGAGCTGGAAGAAATGTGTGCTCAGCGTCAGCAAAGCCTACGTTGGGAACACCCCTCTGATGCTCAAACTCAGGGCGATGCCACATTGCTGCGTTTAATGCTGCGTAATCTGGTTGAAAATGCCCATCGCTACAGCCCGGTCGGCAGTCAAATTTCAGTCAAACTGTCTTCTGAAGCACAGGGGACTCTGTTGCAAGTCATGGATGAAGGGCCAGGAATAAAGCAGGAACAAGCAGGTGAACTGACGCAGGCATTTCGTCGCATGGACCAACGCTACGGCGGCAGCGGCTTGGGGCTGAATATTGTGATCCGAATTGCCCAACTGCACCAAGGCAGGCTAACGCTGGAAAATCGTGCTGACCGTTCAGGACTAAAAGCACAATGCTGGATACCGGCGACCACACACAGCTAAACGAGTTTATTAATACCAGCGCTCCTCTTGCAAACAAAAGGGCCACCACGAATGGCAGCCCTTGTTCACATCCTACTTCACTGACGTGCAACTACTGGGAAACTTAACGTTCGTAGATGAACTCTACGCCGTCATCGTCTTCTTCATCCCAATCATCGTCGTCTTCTGATTCTGCTTCAGCTTCCACTTCAGCCAGTTGTTCACGATGATAATCGTCCCACATGAATTCAACTTTTTCTGGCGCGCTTTCAGCAATAGCCATCGCTTTAGGTTGTGAGTTCAGGAAATTCATTACATCCCAGCATAAGGCGTTCACGTTATCGCGATTCGCTGCTGAGATCATATAATACTTACCTTCCCATCCCAGAGCTTCTACGATGGCCTTAGCGCGTACTTCAGCTTCTTCCGGCCCTACCAGGTCAATCTTGTTGAAAACAAGCCAGCGTGGCTTCTGTGCAAGGTTTTCGCTGTATTGTTGCAGCTCATTAATAATGATTTTGGCGTTTTCTACCGGATCAGATTCATCGATCGGAGCCAAATCCACTAAATGCAATAGTACGCGGCAACGTTCCAAATGTTTGAGGAAACGAATACCTAAACCAGCACCGTCAGAAGCACCTTCAATCAGACCAGGGATATCAGCCACCACAAAGCTCTGCTCGTGATCCATACGAACCACACCCAGACTTGGGATCAGCGTGGTAAATGGATAATCAGCAACTTTTGGTTTAGCAGCAGAAACGGCGCGAATAAAGGTTGATTTACCGGCATTAGGTAAACCCAACATACCCACATCAGCCAGTAACAGCAGTTCCAGCATTAACTCACGAGTTTCGCCTTCCGTCCCCATAGTTTTCTGACGAGGAGCGCGGTTTACTGAGGATTTGAAACGGGTATTACCCAATCCGTGGAAACCGCCTTTTGCCACCATTAGGCGCTGACCGTGGCGAGTCATATCGCCAACAATCTCACCGGTACCTTGATCCAGTACACGAGTACCAACAGGGACTTTAATGGTGATGTCTTTACCGCGTTTACCGGTACAGTCACGGCTCTGCCCATTCTCACCGCGCTCAGCACGGAAAGACTTCACAAAGCGGTAATCAATCAGTGTGTTGAGGTTTTCATCAGCCAGCAGATAAATATCGCCGCCATCACCACCATCACCACCGTCAGGACCACCATTAGGAATATATTTCTCGCGACGGAAACTGACACAACCGTTACCACCGTCACCGGCTACAACCAAAATTGTAGCTTCATCTACAAACTTCATTTACTTTCTCCGTAAATCATTCACCGAGCTGCTATTTCTGCGCAGCAACCCGATTTATTTCTGTCCGACGTGGCCACCAACGGTGCCCAATTGCGGAAAACATTGCACCTGCCACTACCACGAATGCGCCTGCGTATCCCACAAAGTTGAGAGATGGTGCGGCGAACATATCTGGCCAGGCCAGCGCCAATAAGATTGAAAAGAACAAGGTAAACAGCGGCGTCAATGTGACGAGTGCACTTACCTGCGCGGCCTGCCAGCGCGCCATGGCTTCAGCCAAAGCACCATAACCAACCAGGGTATTAACCCCACAGAACAGTAAACAGGCAAACTGCCACCCATTTAGCTGAAAAATAACGGCGGGCTTTGCTAATGGGAATAATGCGATTGCACATAAAGTGTACAACAATAATAGGATTTGTTGCGATGCCATACGCCTTAATAGCACCTTCTGGGCAACACCATAGCTGACCCAGACAACCGCTGCACAAACCCCCAATGCCACGCCAAGGGTATAATCAGTCATGCGAGTAAAGAGTTCATGCAGACTAGTATTAAAAAATAACAGCAGCCCACAAATCAGCATGACCGCACCGATAACCTGGGTGATGCGCATCCGCTCTTTTAAAATCAGCACACTGGCAACCATCATCCCGACCGGCGAGAGTTGCCCGATAACCTGAGATGTGGTCGGGCTGAGATATTGTAATGATGAGCTGAAGAAGATGAAATTCCCCAGCAAGCCACAAGTCGCAACTATCAGTAATACTA
This sequence comes from Yersinia enterocolitica subsp. enterocolitica, assembly GCF_901472495.1. Lineage (NCBI taxonomy): Bacteria > Pseudomonadati > Pseudomonadota > Gammaproteobacteria > Enterobacterales > Yersiniaceae > Yersinia > Yersinia enterocolitica. The sequence continues at coordinate 3,834,847 of NZ_LR590469.1, read as the reverse complement.
GCCAGCGACGTTGGCGAAAAAGTTTAAGAGAAGGCAACTGACGACGCGAAGCCAGAATAATCCCCAAGCCGATAGCCGCCATCATAAAGCGATACCAAACAATGGTATAAGGCTCCATGACCTCGAGTACTTGCTTCATTGCAATCGGCAAGGCACCCCAGAATACGGCAGTGGTTAGTGCCAAAAAAATACCTAAACCAGCCTGCTGCTTCGTATCCATTTTTTACCAGGGGGGGTTAACCCAGAAATGTAAAAAGCCCCGCAACGAAATTGCAGGGCTTACATCTATTTACAGGACGCGAAAAACTTATTCAGCTTCGATGCTGATAAATTTACGGTTTTTCGGGCCTTTAACTTCGAACTTGACTTTACCGTCTTTCAAAGCAAACAGAGTGTGGTCTTTGCCGCAACCTACGTCGATGCCTGCATGGAACTTAGTGCCACGCTGACGAACGATGATGCTACCTGCCAAAACTGCTTCGCCGCCAAAACGTTTTACGCCAAGACGTTTACTTTCGGAGTCACGACCGTTACGAGTCGAGCCACCAGCCTTTTTATGTGCCATTTATCCGCTCTCCTAAATCTTAAGCGCTGATACCGGTGATTTTAACATCAGTGAACCACTGACGATGACCTTGCTGCTTACGGTAATGCTTACGACGACGGAATTTAACAATCTTAATCTTCTCGCCACGACCGTGAGCAACGACTTCAGCCTTAACCACGCCACCGACAACTAAAGGAGCGCCGATATTGATTTCTTCACCGTTAGCAATCATCAGAACTTGGTCAAACTCAACAGCTTCACCAGTTGCGATGTCCAGCTTTTCCAGGCGAATGGTTTGACCTTCGCTTACTCGGTGTTGTTTACCACCACTTTGGAAAACCGCGTACATATAAAACTCCGCTTTCCGCACACTCCACTTTTGTAGTCCAGAGCGCACTATAAATATTCACAATAGGGCGCGAATTCTACGCAAAAATGTAGTGAATGACAAGTATATAATCAGCCCAAGAGAAGAAAAAAAGCACAGTTTCTTACATCTCGTTTATTTGATGGATTTTTCAAGTACAATCATAGTCTCAGGGAACGTCATGTAATAATGTGGGCGGTAATCTCGTCGCAGTTAAAGAGAAAAACAGCTGAATATAACAATGAACCTAGAAAAGATTATCGACTTAACCGCGCCAGATATGGCGGCTGTAAACACAACCATTCTCGATCAATTGAACTCTGATGTTGTTCTCATCAATCAATTGGGCCATTACATAATCAGTGGCGGTGGGAAACGTATCCGTCCCATGATCGCGGTTTTGGTGGCTCGAGCGCTTGGCTATCAAGGCACTAAACATATTACGGTCGCGGCATTGATTGAATTTATCCATACAGCAACTCTGCTGCATGATGATGTCGTCGATGAATCAGATATGCGCCGTGGTAAGGCGACAGCCAATGCCGCCTTTGGTAATGCTGCCAGTGTATTGGTGGGTGACTATATCTATACCCGCTCATTCCAGATGATGACCAGCCTTGAATCGCTGCGTGTTCTTACATTGATGTCGGACGCAACCAACGTGATTGCGGAAGGTGAAGTTTTGCAGTTAATGAACTGCAATAATCCTGACATCACTGAAGAAAACTATATGCAGGTCATCTACAGCAAGACAGCCCGCTTGTTCGAAGCAGCATCGCAGTCGGCGGCGGTCTTATCCGATGCGACTGAAGAGCAGGAACTCGCCTTACAGAATTATGGCCGCTATCTTGGCACAGCTTTTCAGCTTATCGATGACCTGCTGGATTACAGTTCAGATGGCACCACTTTGGGTAAAAATACCGGTGATGACCTGAACGAAGGCAAACCAACCCTCCCTTTACTGCATGCAATGCACAATGGAACGCCAGAGCAAGCCGCAATGATTCGGCAAGCCATTGAAGAAGGTAATGGCCGCCATTTACTCGAACCCGTATTAGTTGCAATGCAGCAGTGTGGCTCACTCGATTACACCCGCCAGCGTGCTGAAGAAGAGGCAGACAAAGCCATTGCTGCTTTGCAGGTTCTCCCTGAAAGCGATTATCGCCTGGCTTTAGAAGGTTTGGCGCATATTGCCGTACAACGTTCGTTTTAAGAAATCATATGGAAACTCCGGTATCATTGCCGGAGTTATCCATTGGCAACAACCCCTGCACTAATCTGTCGCCAACCGCTCTATCAAGCTTTTAGCGCCCTCACGAAAAATAAACGTAATGACTTGCTCACGTTCAGCCTCAGTAAAATGATAATACGCTTCAACCCAGAGAACCAGCGGGTCCTGTCGTGTTGTCGTATATTGAGCAGGATCCTCCCTTAACTGTAATGAATTCAGTATAGTGGGAGGTAAACTTTCAATATGGTACTCGACAGCCTTGCCTTGAACACCACGGCGGCGGCGCTGTTCCCATCCCTCACGTTTAGCCATGAGGTTAACTCCTTGTGGTGATGACGGTAGCCCATCAAGACCGGCCAATTCCTTAGCGGCAAACCACTCTTTTTTCATGGTGTTGCTTCCTAATATGCGTTACGACACAAAAAAGGAATATTTAGAAAACATTTAAAATCTTTCAGAAAATAAATGTTAGAATACTTCTAAATAATTACTTTCTGTTCACCGTATGATTAACAATGTACCGTTATTTATATCACTAACACGCCAGCGGCTTAGAAAAAAAAAGGATTAAAGATGATTTTAAGGAAATCTGATTGGCACCCAGCCGACATCATTGCGGCACTACGTAAAAAAGACACCACTCTGGCAGCAGTCTCTCGAAAAGCAGGTTTAAGCTCATCCACACTTGCTAATGCGCTAACTCGGCCTTGGCCTAAGGGGGAATGGTTGATTGCAGAATGTCTGGAAATTCATCCTTCTGAAATTTGGCCAACACGCTATTTTGATTCAAAAACCGGTGCACTTCTCGACCGAAAAGTGAGAATAAGACAGCCTATAACCGAAGAATAAAAAAACCGCCAATAAAATGCATCGGCGGTTGATGGTGTCATTCAAGGGGCTATTATATAGCCCCTACTACACTGATTTATTTGACGAACTGCTCGCCTAACTCAATATCTTTATGCAGAACATCTAGCATATTTTCCAGTGCTTGTTGTTCAAAAGCACTCAGTTTGCCGATATCTTTCCGTTCCGCTACGCCATCTTTACCCAATAGAATTGGCTGAGCAAAGAAGCGGGCATACTTGCCATCACCTTCAACGTAAGAACATTCCACAACATTGCTTTCGCCTTGCAAAGCACGAACCAAAGAAAGACCAAAGCGTGCAGCAGCTTGCCCCATAGACAGAGTCGCTGACCCGCCACCGGCTTTTGCTTCGACAACTTCAGTGCCTGCATTCTGGATACGCTTAGTCAGATCAATAACTTCTTGTTCTGTGAAGCTGATACCTGGAATTTGTGAAAGCAATGGAAGAATGGTCACACCTGAATGGCCGCCAATAACTGGTACTTCGATATCCTGAGGTTGCTTACCTTTCAGCTCTGCAACAAAGGTATTTGAACGGATGGTATCGAGAGTAGTAATACCGAATAATTTGTTTTTATCGTAAACACCGGCTTTTTTCAGCACTTCTGCCGCAATAGCAACGGTTGTATTAACTGGGTTAGTAATGATACCAATTAAAGCTTTCGGGCAAGTACGCGCGATTTGCTCAACCAGATTACGAACAATACCCGCGTTCACATTGAACAGATCTGAGCGATCCATGCCAGGTTTACGTGCGACACCCGCAGAGATCAGAACAATATCTGCCCCTTTCAGGGCCGGGGTAGCATCTTCACCGCTGAAACCTTTAATATTAACAGCAGTTGGGATGTGGCTCAGATCAACCGCAACACCAGGAGTCACTGGCGCGATGTCATATAATGAGAGGTCTGAACCTGAAGGAAGCTGGGTCTTGAGTAGAAGAGCGAGGGCCTGGCCGATACCACCAGCGGCACCGAGAACTGCAACTTTCATCCTATACTCCTTATTATATTTAATTTAAATTTGCCGTGAATTCATCTATTTACGAACCTTAATTTATTGCGATTTTAAACACAATCTATTAACAGTCAGATTGAGATATCACGCATCAAAAAGGCGCATAAGGTTTGTCTATTTTAGAGTAAATCGCTTATTCATTAATGATATAGCGCACATTATTCTAAAATTCCTCGCAGTATTCATGACAGGTTAATCGGCGGTTACATTACACCCTTCCTTTACATCAAAACAACATCATTTTAATAACATTTTAGCTACTCAGCACTAATGTTAAAAAAAGCTGATTTAGCATAATCGTAACAGGCGGGTAGTGTTAAAATTTCAGCACACCTTGATATCAGGGCTTTTATCACCAATACTCCATAGTCATGTTGAATAAAAATTCATTTATATGCATAATAATCCTATTCACTATTGACTGTTCAGGGCATAAAAAATGCGTAACCCCGCCAAACAAGAAGATCTTATCAAGGCGTTTAAAGCGTTATTGAAAGAAGAGAAATTCAGTTCTCAAGGTGAAATCGTTTTGGCCTTGCAGGAAGAAGGCTTTGAAAATATTAATCAGTCCAAAGTTTCGCGCATGTTGACCAAATTTGGTGCGGTCAGAACGCGTAATGCAAAAATGGAGATGGTTTATTGTTTACCGGCTGAATTAGGCGTTCCGACAACCAGCAGCCCACTAAAGAACCTGGTATTGGATGTCGATTATAACGATTCAGTGGTGGTGATTAACACCAGCCCAGGTGCGGCCCAATTGATCGCGCGCCTACTGGACTCATTAGGTAAAGCGGAAGGTATTCTAGGCAGTATTGCGGGTGACGATACCATTTTTACCACGCCAGCCAGAGGTTTCACTGTCGAACAGTTACACGAGGCCATCCTCCGCTTGTTTGAACAAGAGCTTTAATTCTCCACGAATTTATAGATGCGGCCTTATATGCCGCATTTTCTCATTTGGTACACATCTCCCCCTTATTAGTCCTAAATATCTCGCAACAAACAGGGCATCAGACTGCCTTATCTATTTAAAATCACTCAATACCCCTGTTTTTATTCCATTTATGGTCAAAGTCACCATACTCTTTCGCACTTTTAGTCAAAAACACTTATCGCATTGAAAAAACACTATTTTTTCTTAAAACTGCTGTTTTTTAATCAGTTTTTATTCCTTTTGGTTATTAAAAAGTAATAACTTACGAGAAAGTGACGACAAATATTATTAGCTGGCTATTAATATTCTCAGTTACTAGCTGTATACTCATTTTCGTGACGTAAATCACACTTCCTGTGAAGTGATAAAAGAATAAATAGAGGTAATAATATGAAAGTTAAAACTACTATCGCAACCATGAGCATTCTATCTGCATTGTCATTTGGTGTTTTTGCAGCTGATTCAATCAGTGAAAATCAAGCCGCTAACTTACAGCCGATGGGGACTATTACCGTCAGTGGCCTGAATGGTGCACCTTCTGATATTCGCCAGGCACTGTCTGAGAAAGCCGATGCAATGGGCGCTAAAGCTTACAAAGTGATTGAAGCTCGTGAAGAGAACAATTGGCATGCCACTGCTGAGATCTACAAGTAAGTTTAAGAAATAAAAGTAAATGCCCCGTAATAAGGGGCATACTTTCTATTTTAGGTTTTTAATATTTCGATGGTTTATTCAATAGGTTGAAAATTAACACAAAGATGAATTTTCTGACTATTGAATAGAATACTCATTGGAAATGATATTGATTTAACAGATGTATTAGATCACTACCGCAACAGAATAATCCCTCGTCGTCTATCCGACGAACCCTTTTACCCCCGCTATGCGGGGGCTTTTTTTATCCTGCTTACTCCTGAGACTGTGCCTCATACTCTGCTTTTTGACTCAAAGCACTCAATAATTTGTCATGAATACCGCCAAAGCCGCCATTACTCATCACCAGAATGTGATCCCCTGGTTGGGCTGTTTTGACAACCATATCAACTAACGTATCAATATCAGCACTCCAATACGCTGGCTGAATACAGGCTTCGGCAACTTCGACCACTTGCCATGGAATATGCTGCGGCTGGAACAAGAATACTTCATCTGCACGGCCTAATGACGGTGCCAATTCGTTTCTACACATCCCCAACTTCATGGTGTTAGAACGCGGCTCCAGTACCGCCAGAATTCGTGCTGTTCCGCCGACTTTACTGCGCAGCGCCGCCAGTGTCGCAAGAATTGCTGTAGGATGATGGGCAAAATCATCATAAACCGTGACACCATGGGCTTCACCGCGTAATTCCAACCGGCGACGGGCATTAATAAAATCCCCCAGCGCCCGACAAGCTGCAGCCGGTAGTACGCCTACATGCCGAGCAGCAGCAATAGCCATTAAGCCATTATGCATATTATGCTCACCCACCAATGACCAACTGACCTCGCCCACCAATTTATTGTCGAGGAACACTTCAAAGACACTGGCATCTACTGCGACTTTACGTGCAAACCAACGGCCCGTTTCCCCCACCAGTTCTTGTTCACTCCAGCAGCCCATCGCCATTACTTGTTTGAGATGGTTGTCATTACCCGGAATAATGATTCTGCCTGTTCCTGGTGGCACCAGGCGCACCAGATGATGAAATTGCTTCTGGATCGCATTAAGATCATCAAAGATATCAGCATGATCAAACTCAAGGTTATTCATCACCAAAGTTCTTGGGCTGTAATGAACAAATTTGGAACGCTTATCAAAGAAGGCGCAATCATATTCATCAGCTTCGATGACAAAGAATGGGCTATTGCCTAAACGAGCTGAAACATCGAAATTACCAGGCACACCACCAATGACAAAACCAGGCTCATAACCGCAAGCTTCCAGAATCCAGGCTACCATCCCAGCAGTGGTGGTCTTGCCGTGTGTACCGGCGATTGCCAATACCCAGCGCTCCGGCAACACATGGTCATGCAGCCATTGTGGGCCAGACACATACGGGATACCTTGTTCCAATACCGCTTCAACGCAAGGATTACCACGGGTCATGGCATTGCCGATAATAACGAGATCCGGTGTTGGTTTCAGCTGAGCTGGGTCATATCCCTGGATCAAGTCGATCCCTTGGTTCTCCAACTGTGTGCTCATCGGCGGATACACGTTAGCATCCGATCCCGTCACTTCATGACCTAATGAACGGGCGAGCATAGCCAAGCCGCCCATGAAAGTGCCGCAGATACCTAATATGTGAATGCGCATAAATTTTCCGTATTAATAGCTTCGAGTTTGCCACCATTCTACCGCTCAGAATCAAAGAGAAGAAATGGAATTGCCTATGAATAATTCTTACCTTTGGGCTACACTGCTGCCATTAAGTGAGTTGTTCGTTAATAAATCGATATTTAACCGTAGATTCAGGGATTGTGTCATGAAAACGTTAGGCGAATTCATCGTTGAGAAACAGTTAGACTTCTCTCACGCCACCGGCGAATTAACTGCATTACTTTCAGCAATCAAACTCGGCGCAAAAATCATTCATCGCGACATCAACAAAGCAGGTCTGGTTGATATTTTAGGTGCGAGCGGTGTTTCAAATATTCAAGGCGAAGACCAGATGAAACTCGATCTGTTTGCCAATGAAAAGTTGAAAGCAGCCCTAAAAGCGCGTGGCGAAGTGGCCGGTATCGCCTCAGAAGAAGAAGATGACATTGTTATCTTTGATGGTGGCCGCGCAGAAAATGCCAAATATGTGGTTCTGATGGATCCGCTGGATGGTTCTTCAAATATTGACGTGAATGTGTCCGTCGGTACTATTTTCTCCATCTATCGTCGCATCACCCCATTTGGCACACCGATTACTGAAGCAGACTTCCTGCAACCGGGCACTAAGCAAGTTGCGGCAGGCTATGTGGTGTACGGCTCGTCAACCATGTTGGTGTATACCACCGGTTATGGCGTCCATACCTTCACTTATGATCCATCGCTGGGCGTTTTCTGTTTATCCGGCGAAAAAGTGCGTTATCCCGCAACCGGTTGCATGTATTCCATCAACGAAGGGAACTACATTAAATTCCCATTGGGTGTGAAGAAATACATCAAATATTGCCAAGAGCAAGATGAAGCCACTCAGCGCCCATACACTTCACGCTATATTGGCTCACTGGTTGCCGACTTCCATCGTAACCTGTTGAAAGGTGGGATTTATATTTACCCAAGTACCGCCAGCCATCCGCAAGGTAAATTGCGTTTGCTGTATGAGTGCAATCCAATGGCATTCCTGGCAGAACAAGCCGGTGGGAAAGCCACTGATGGGGTTAATCGCATTCTGGATATCGTGCCGGAGAAACTGCACCAGCGCGCACCTTTCTTCGTGGGCACTAAATCCATGGTTGAAGATGCGGAAAGCTTTATCGCCAAATTCCCGGATGAAGAAGCTAAGTAACTATCGCTAACATTAGAAAACAGCGGCCACTAAGCCGCTGTTTCAGACTGCTGACAAACCCAATGACTCGATCTTGCAAGGTGAAGGCAGGTAGAAGAGTAAAGCGTCCGCGCCAGGGAGGGGTTTACGGCGTCTTTACGATCTGCCTGTTTTCACCGTTACGGGCACTTTGTCATTAACCTCAACAGCGGCCCACTAAGCCGCTGTTTTTTTATGCGACGACCGCCAGCTCATCACCTTGTAATTTAAATACTGCCATACTGGCTGACAGTGCATCGGCTTGTTCCTCTAATGAACGCGTTGCCGCAGCCGCTTGCTCCACCAATGTGGCATTCTGCTGCGCCACCTGATCCATCTGAGCTATCGCGACATTCACTTGCTCAATTCCGCTACTTTGCTCATAAGAAGCAGCTGAGATTTCGCGCATCAATGCAGTGACTCGGTTCACTTCATCGGCAATCTCATGCATGGTTTTCCCTGCGGATTCAGCCATATCCGCCCCTTCCCGCACTCGATTTTGCGATTCAACAATCAAGTCTTTAATTTCTTTTGCTGATTGTGCGCTGCGCTGAGCCAGATTGCGAACCTCGCCCGCCACCACCGCGAAACCACGGCCTTGCTCTCCGGCTCTGGCGGCTTCAACTGCCGCATTAAGCGCTAAGATGTTGGTCTGAAACGCAATACCGTCAATCACAGCAATAATATCGGAGATACGGCGTGAACTGGTGGTAATCGCCTGCATTTTATCAACAACATGGCTGACGACTTTACTGCCTTTACTGGCGATATCCGACACACTCATCGCCAGACGATTGGCTTGATCCGAGTTTTCAGCATTCATTTTCACCGTCGAGGTCAACTGCTCCATACTGGCCGCAGTCTGTTCTAATGAAGATGCCGATTCTTCAGTTCGTTCCGCCAAATGGTTATTACCTGCGGCTAATTCTCGCGATCCAATACCAATTTGACCACCGACATCGCGCACATTACTGACAGACGCCACCAGCGATTGCTGCATGGTTTGCAGCGCTTTTGCCAGCCGGGCCAACTCCGTATTGCCCTCACTGTTGATATTGTGAGTTAAATCGCCATCAGCTATATATTCCAACTGATGAATTGATTGCTCCAATGGCTGCAAAATGATGTATTTAAGCGCAAACCACGCCAATACCGCAGAAATTAAGGTGATTATGCCCGCAGCCACAATGATGGCTAATTTAATTTTGGCGGCACTATTGGCTTTATCAATTTGTAAATGACCAGCATTCAACGCATAACTGCGAAAGGTCGCGACATCATTATTAAATGCTTTGCTGATATCGGTAATGCTCTTTTCCAGCACCTCGTAATACTCATCAGCGTAACCGGCCTTGATGGCCGTCAGCATAGGTATAACGCCCTTATCAACATAATTTTTATAACTTTTTTGGATATTAGTCGCCAGTTCCTGCCCCTCTCCCCGCTCAGATACTGCGCTGACAAATCGTGCCATCTCCCTTTGCGATAATGCCAGTGACTCTTCGGCCTGCTTTGCAGTTTGCAAAGACTCATCAATCAAGCCTATCTCTAATTGATGAATGGCCAATGCCGCCTCAGTTCTGGCGCTTAATGTAGCAGTAAAGCTATTTGATAATGATCCCAGCTCCTCCCCTTGGATTTGATTGATGGCCTGTAATGCGCGTGAGCTTTCCTGGATTGAATTAATGCCAATTACGCTGACGATTAATAAAATCAATGACATAAGGCTTAACTGGGCAATAAGCCCATTCTTAATGGTAATCTTTTTTAACATCGGTTTTTTCCGGTTATGTGCAAATGGTTAAGATTACAAAGTGTTAGCAGTACAGTGGACTGTCTTATTATTTGCTTAAGTTATCGGCGCTAAGAGAGTCGTCTTGAACCACCACCGGAAAAACAGCTTAAAATAGATGCAATTAGATAATGACGGTATTTTATCTCCCTGGAATGGCCTTGTTTCAGGCAATATCACCATCATCAAGCAGTGAAAAGGACAGGAATTCAGATAAGACTTGGCTATAATAGCCAGCACTCCATTTCTGGTTTGATAAAAGGAAACCGACATGAGCTTGAACCAAGTACCCGCAGGTAAAGACCTGCCAGAAGATATCTATGTTGTGATCGAAATCCCGGCGAACGCGGATCCGATCAAATACGAAATCGATAAAGAGACTGGATCTCTGTTTGTAGACCGCTTCATGTCTACTGCGATGTTTTATCCGTGCAACTACGGTTACATCAACAATACCTTGTCATTAGATGGGGACCCGGTTGATGTGCTGGTACCAACGCCATATCCGTTGCAGCCAGGCTCAGTTATTCGTTGCCGCCCAGTTGGCGTGTTGAAAATGACTGACGAAGCAGGCGAAGATGCCAAGCTGGTTGCGGTTCCGCACAGCAAACTGACCAAAGAATATGACCACGTTAAAGACGTGCAAGACTTGCCAGAGCTGCTGAAAGCTCAAATCAAACATTTCTTTGAGCATTACAAAGATCTGGAAACGGGCAAGTGGGTGAAAGTGGACGGTTGGGAAGATGCCGCTGCCGCTAAAGCCGAAATCCTGTCCTCTTTCGAACGCGCTAAAAAGTAGTTTTCTATTTTATATAACAGAAAATACATAGCAAAAACACCGCCATTGTGCGGTGTTTCAGACTGCTGACAAACCTCGATAACTCGATGTTGCAAGGTGAAGGCAGGTAGAAGAGTAAAGCGTCCGCGCCAGGGACGGCGCGGCTCGAGCCCCCAGGGAGGGGTTTACGGCGTCTTTACGATCTGCCTGTTTTCACCGTTACGGGTATTTTGTCATTAACCTCAAACACCGCCATTGTGCGGTGTTTTTTTTGCTTATCTAGCGTTGCGGCTTATCATTTTCTTCATGGCGCTTAAGCCAATCACCACTGTAAATCCGTGGTAATCCTTCAACCGGTAAACGGTAAAGGTATATCCAGGCACTGCCGTAAGGCGTCTGGATCAATTCACGCCGATAATCCTTGGTATTACTTTTCAGTTCATCTAACTCATTCATAATAGATGAGTTAATCCGATAAACTTCACAATGCACGGTGCCATCTCCGGGAACCACTGCCGGATAATGACCTAAGTTGTACATATCAAAGCCTTCCAGGTCATGTTCGCCCAACAATTGGGCGTCCGTCATCCAGTGACTGTTACCTTGCTTGCGCCGTAAACTACCGTAGACAATAATTCGCATTGTTAGAACTCAAACTGATAAAGCACATCTAATGCCTGATCAATACCAGACACCGCTTCCAGATACAACCTGGGCATCAACCGATAACGTAATGTTAACGTAGCCAGCGAATCAAATATACCCACACCGTATTTTACTTGCAGATCTTTGGTGACATAGCCGCTCACCACCACTTGTGAGCTATCACCAACCCCTTGAGTATCCAGTGCCAGATTGCTGACGCCAAATGCCTCGCCGATTTTACCCACAAGCTTACCACTTTGCGCAACCCCCATGCCGACCAACATTGAAGTCATCAGCCCGCTGTCTGCTCCTGAATTGCCCAACCCTTGCCCACGTAACAAGTAAGATAGCGCTTCTTGCTGCGACATCGCCGGATCTGAGAATATTTCCAGCCGTGGTGAATCAGCCATACCTGTCACACGCACACCAGCAGTCACGCCATCGGCGGTGGCATCAGGGTTACGGATTGCCTCAATATTAAGCAGCGGTTGATCCGGTGGCCCAGAGAACAACAATACCCCTTTGTTAACAATCAAGTCCTGACCATAAGCGCGGAAACTACCGGATGGGATATTAATCTGCCCATTCAGGCCCAAGCCGCGCTGGTCCTGTATCATTTTCAAATCGCCCTGTAGGCGCGCTTTCAGGCCAAATGCATTCAGGCGAACATCATTACCAACATGAATAACCAAGTTGCTGTTAATTGGGATACCAGCTGTGCGCGGTGAAATAGGCTGCAAATCATTATTGAGCATCACTTCATCCGGCGAGACACCGACGGCGCTTTCCGGCACTTCTTGCACCGTAATACGCGCCCACGGGATGTCCACCGAGCCATTAAGACTAAACAGTTGCGGCGTGGCTTCAAAAACAATGTCCGGAGAAACATCAATCCGCACCATTGGCGGGACTGTGACCCGTAATTTATTGCCTTTCGCCGCAATTCTGGCCCGCCAGGCATTGATATCACGCCAGTCGGCATCGCCGGATAGATTAAGTTGCCCCTGCGAGGTGCGAATTAGCCCCTCTAGCGTCGAGGTCATACCGTCGAAATTCATCACCAGACGCCCTTCGGTGATATCAAACGGCATCCAACTCCCATCAACATCCACATTGTCCAGCGCCAGCCGGCCAAAGACTAACGGGCTTTTCGCATTGCCGCCTAAACGGAGATTGGCATTTAATAAGCCAGAGGCTTTTTCACCATCACTCAGGATAGGATTGATCATTGCCAACGAGAAATTACTGATAGCAATGTTACCGGATAGATTACGCCGCCCCTCAGGGTCAGCCACCTGCACCTGTCCAGAGAATTGGCCATTATTCACCAGTTTAATCAACCAGTCGGCCCGTACCTGCCCATTAGCCAAACCACCATTTAAATTCAGTGTTTCAAAGGCGATCGGCAGAGGATTACCCTGTACCATTTGTTGAACTTTGACGCCATTGCCACTGAGTGATACCCGCACATCTGGCAAGCTACCACCAGCTTTCCAACTCACATCGGCCCGACCTGTAAACACACCACTCATAGTGGTATCCGGGCCAAGGAACGGTTTTATCATCGCTAAATCAAAGCGATTAAGTACCACACTCGCCTGCCCACTCGGGCCTGCTTCAATCGCACGCGGCACACAAAGTTCCGCATTCGGATTAAGCCAGCAATGTGGCCCGATGGTGACCCGCTCAAGTGTGTTTTGGTAATCCAATGCGATGGCTCGACTTAAACGCCATTCACCTACCGGCGTATCAAAGCGCGTGTTATTGAGAGTCCCGCGCCAGCGCTCTTGCTGCCGGTCAAAGCTTCCCTCCAGCGCCAATTGGCCAGAAACTGGCTCCCCCTGCATATTCAGGCGCAACTGATGCTGTTTTTCACTGCCACGGGCATCTAACGTTAGGAGGCTTACCACCAGATCGGCTTGCTTGAGCTGCTCAACCCTAATGGCCAGTTGGCCTTGAATTTGATCTGTCGAGCGAACATCACCATCAATCTTGATCCGATTAATGGTCAATTCTTGCCATTGCAGGCGGCTCGCGGTGAGATCTGCCAACAGTTGTGGCGCTTTAAGGTTACCGCGTAATTTCAGTGTGCCTTTAACAATGCCGCCCAATCCCGGCAACGCGCCATCAAGCTGCGGTGCATCGACATTGGCATCAAGCAGCCAGTTGTCATTTAGGTCACCTTTGACATCCAGCTTATTACGGCCTAATGCCAGATTGATACCCGGAATATGCCACTGCCCTGCTGCATTACCGGTCAATGAACCGCGAGCAGTAACGCGATTCTGTTTCACATTGCCGTCCAACGTCAGCTCCGGCACTTGTAATTGCCAACTGCCGCCATGAATACTGCCGCGAGTCACAATCTTGCCATCCAGTTTTGCCGGCCACTCCGGCCACTGTTTGGCGGTATTAATCCCTGACAGAGTTAATACCGAGTTCCAACTGATCGCCTTACTCCAATCCACCACACCGGTCAGATCGGTATTACCTTGCAGCGCTGCCAGGCGCAAACGCGTCAGATTGAATTGCTCAACATTCCCTTTGCCGTCCAATGTGAAGATAGCGGGCGGCAAGTCAGTACCTTTAAAGTCCGAGCGGATTGAGAGTGCGTAATCTGTCGCCTGCCCATTAAGCCGCATTCTGAGATTATCGAGTTGAAATTGAGGTTCGCCGCTCAGTGGCCAGCGTAGTTGCTTACTTTGCAGGGTCAGTGCCATGGGCAACCCCGCCTGTGCTAACGCGGTTTCAGCTTCCAATTGCGCGCTCACCGGGCCGGACAAATTAAGCGCGACGTTGAGTTGTTCGCGTAACCCGCCCCCCACAGTCAGTTTCACTTTTTCGCCCTTCAGTGGCGCAATGTTCAACGCACTGTTGACGGTGATACTCAGCGGCCACGTATCTGCTAGCGTCGCCTCACCACGGGCAGACAGCCCACCCCGTGGCGATTTGATATCCAGTGTATCCAGTGTGATGCGGTTATCTTGAGTGCTGGCTTGCAGTAACAGACTGGTGATAAGCACATCGGTGTCACCGGTTAGCCGAAGCTGCTGCCCTGAAATCTCTTTAATCTGTAAATCCAGCGGCAACCGGAAATCTGGCAAATCGGGTAATAGTGGCTTGGCAAATAGCTCTTTTAAGGTTTCACCCAGAGGGGTTTCGGCTGGCGCGGGGGCCGCAGCCTGTTGCTCAACCGCTTCTTTGACGGCGATAGCGGTTTCCACTGCGGGCTTCGCCGCATCAGGGACGATAGCGGGCACTGTTTTCGGTAATGCAATCAATAACCCACTGATTTTAGTCGGCATCAAGTTCAATGCACGCTGCTGCCAATGCGCGCCAGTGCGGAATTCATTTAGTGAAATCGCCGTGTCATCAATAGTCACTTTGACATTATTCAGCGATAGTAAACGTAGGGTGATGGGATACGGAGTACTCAATTCAGCCATAGGTTCAGTGCTGGCAGGTGCGGGGGCGGTAGGTTCCATAGCTTTGGTATCGACTACCACATCCACATCTTGTGCTGTCAGCGCATTAACACACAGCTCACTGCGTTTCAGACATGATAGCTGCAATGACAGATGAAACTGCCCCGCTTTCACGGTAACGCCCGGCATTTGGTATTGGATGCCTTTGAGTGTCAGATCTCGCCAGCCACCGCTGACACTGGCTATATCCAGGCCAGGCACCCAACGCGCGGCACTGTTGATAACAAAATGCAAACCACTGGTGGTACCAAGTAAGCCCGCCAGAGTTCCCACCAACAACAGAATAATGAGCAAAAATGCGATACTGAGTCGCTTTACCCACCTCAGTTTCTTTACCGGCAGCGGTTTTTTTACCGGCATCTGTTCCTCTATTTGCGTCGGTTCTTTTATGCGAGTCATAGTTCAGGCCCCAAACCGATGTAAAATTGCACGCCATGTGCTTCGTTATCACCAATAGGCTTCGCGATATCCAGTTTAATCGGGCCGACCGGGGAAGCCCAACGCACGCCAAACCCAGCGCCAGTTTTTAAATCACTTTTGCGAATATCATTTACCGCTTCACCGGTATCGACGAACACCGCCCCCCACCAACGGCCAGTGACGTTATATTGGTATTCGAAAGAACCGGTAGCTAATTTAGAAGCACCAGTTAACTTACCTTCGCTGTCACGCGGAGAAATATCACGGAATTTATAGCCTCGAATACTGCGGTCCCCACCGGCGAAGAAGCGCAATGACGGCGGTACACGGTCAAAATCATTGGTTTCAATCCACCCCAAATTGCCACGCGCCACAAAGCGGTTTTTCTCACCCAGAGTGCGTATCCACACGTTTTGCGCCTGGAAGATACCGAAATCAACATCAGATCCCCAGGTGGTATCCGACCAATCAATGGAATAGCGTTGGCTATCACCCCAGACCGGCATGGCTCCCCCACGCTGGCGAGTGCGGTTAATGCTCACCCCCGGATACAACAGCATGGTGGTGTCGGTCACACTACCCTGAGTAAAGTGATCCAGACTCCAGCGCAGGTTGATCGCACGCTGCCAACCGCTGGATAAATCCCAGAAACGAGCAACGTTGAGTGTCGTAGTATCTGATTTGGTGTCATTAAGATCAGTGCGTTTAAACCCGCCCTGTAACAGGTAATACTGTTCGAGTGGATTTTTTAACAGCGGGATGCGATAGCTGAAATCCAGCGTCTGCTCAGGAGCCGAGAGTGTGGTACTCGTCGTCAGGCTGTGCCCGTAGGAGTTCACCCAAGGTTTACGCCAACTCGCCGTCAGGCGCGGGCCGACATCCGTGGCATAACCGCCCCCCCAGCTCAACAGTATTCTCTGTTCGAGGGGTCACAACAGCATCAAGCGGCAATATTTTGGTTTTTTTCGCATCATGAAAATCTGGCGAAACCACCACAGAGTTAAACCAGTTGGTAGCGGACAGGCGGCGGTTCAACTCGGCCAACTCATCAG
Organism: Yersinia enterocolitica subsp. enterocolitica; assembly: GCF_901472495.1. NCBI lineage: Bacteria > Pseudomonadati > Pseudomonadota > Gammaproteobacteria > Enterobacterales > Yersiniaceae > Yersinia > Yersinia enterocolitica. The sequence continues at coordinate 3,818,214 of NZ_LR590469.1, read as the reverse complement.
AGGTGTACAGCTCACCCTCATGAAATGGCACCAGATTTTGCAGATAGTCCTCACGGATTTGTGAGCCCTGGAAAATGACTTTACCGAAGCGATAGCGCTCGCCGCTGTCGAAATCGATATCCCAGAATGCTTCGCGCAGTTCAGCAGCAACACCCAACTGACTTTTGATCATATTGGCATCAAAATAACCGCGGCGTAAAGCCAGGCCAGTCAGTGAACTTTTGAAATTATCAAAGTCGCCATGATTAAGAACCGAGCCAATTTTTGGGGTATCGCGGCGCACCAGTGCCAGATAGTCGGGATCGGTTTTCGCGCCACCTTGCAGCACGATATCCACACCAGCAATCAAAACCGGCTCTCCGGGAACCACTTTGGCGATTAACACCGAACGAGCAGGTGCAGGGCGTTGTTGTAAATCGAAAGTAATGGTGGGGTCGTAATAACCCAAAGCACGTAGCCCCTGACGGATGGCTTCATCCACCCTGGAACGAAATCGCCCATCAGCCGTGACTTCATCAGTACTTATTGTTGATAAACGCGCCCTGACGTTTCTTTCTAAATCCCCGCTAAGCCCCTCAACCTGCAACCGCACATTAGCGGCATAGGCGATAGGTGTGGCGAGCAATACACATAAAAAACACAGAATAGGGTATCGTGGCACGCGTACTCCTGATTAGGTCTACTTTCCTGTAAAAAACGATCTTGCGGGCATGTGTGTGAAAAAGCCCAATCAAACACACTATACTCTAAATAATTCGAGTTGCAGGAAGGCGGCAAGCGAGAGAAACCCGATGAGCTTACTGTTTTGTAAGTGATTCGGGTGATTGAACGTAGCCAACGCACATGCAGCTTGAAGTATGACGAGTATATTATCCCGCGTACAAAGACCGATTAAAGCCTATAACCCCTAAAACTCTACCTTAAGCCGCTACATTTATGCGGAATGGCTCTTATTGTGTGCAAACTCGCCATCAGATACAACTGTCTATCGCCATTCACTGTAAACATCTTGTTAGCAATTTACTGTAAACTTAGGATTCACTGTCAACATCGGAGTCTATTGTGGTGCAAAATTTTGATAAAACTGCCGTCATTGATGCGGCTAATGCTTTGCCGGGCCGACTGACACCGATGCCGGTCGCAACTCTCCATGTGGTGAATGGACACTCCATGACACATGTCCCCGAGGGTATGGAAGTTGCTATCTTCGCCATGGGCTGCTTCTGGGGTGTTGAGCGCCTGTTTTGGCAACAACCGGGCGTATATAGCACCGCCGCGGGTTACAGTGGTGGATACACACCAAATCCAACCTACCATGAAGTGTGTAGTGGCCGCACCGCGCACGCAGAAGTGGTTCGAGTTGTGTTTGATCCTGCCATCATTAGTTATAAGCAACTATTGCAGATTTTCTGGGAAAACCACGATCCCGCTCAGGGAATGCGTCAAGGTGGAGATGTCGGAACGCAATATCGTTCAGCTATTTACGTGTTGACCCCCGAGCAGGAAACGCAAGCGCAAGAGAGTCAGGCTCTGTTCCAACAAGCCATGACAAAAGCAGGTGACAGCCGAGCTATCACTAGTGAGATTGCCGCTGCCCTGCCGTTTTACTACGCCGAAGATGACCACCAGCAATATCTATACAAAAATCCACAGGGATATTGCGGCCTGGGCGGTATCGGCGTTTGTATGCCTCCTAATTTGTAAGGCTGGCGGCGCTCTCATCGCTGCTGCTAACCCTAATGACTTGGAGTTGCAGGTAGGCAGCAAGCGAACGCATCACGATGAGCTTACTCAAGTAAGTGATTCGGGTAAGTGAACGTAACTAACACCGCTGCAACTTAAAGTAAGACGGGTTATACTACTTCGGGCTGTTTACTCAGCCCGATAACGACTTTCTGCCGTTATCTAGAAACTAATTGAATTAACCGAAATAACAGTATGGCCCTTCCTTACGATCGCCGGCGCTATCGTCGGTACGACACGGACAGATTATGTTAAACAGTATTTTACTGATTCTATTTTTAATCGCAGTGAGTGCCTTCTTCTCGTTATCAGAGATTTCACTCGCAGCATCGCGAAAAATTAAATTAAAACTTCTGGCAGATGAAGGCGATATCAACGCCTTACGAGTACTTAAATTACAAGAAACTCCGGGGATTTTCTTCACCGTGGTTCAGATTGGGCTGAATGCCGTCGCCATCCTCGGTGGTATTGTCGGTGATGCGGCATTCTCGCCCTCTTTCAAGGTGGTATTTGAACGTTTTATGTCGCCTGAGCTTGCCGATCAAGTCAGTTTCATTTGCTCATTTGTCCTGGTAACCAGCTTATTTATTCTGTTTGCAGATTTAACCCCGAAGCGCATCGGTATGATTTCACCTGAAGCAGTTGCTGTGCGGATCGTCAACCCGATGCGCTTCTGCATAATGATTTGTCGCCCATTAGTTTGGTTCTTCAATGGGATGGCGAACCTGATCTTCCGCCTATTCAAGCTACCAATGGTTCGCAATGATGACATTACCTCGGATGATATCTACGCGGTTGTGGAAGCGGGTGCATTGGCAGGGGTGCTACGCAAGCAAGAACACGAGCTGATTGAAAACGTTTTTGAACTGGAATCCCGCACCGTCCCTTCTTCCATGACTTCACGCGAAAGTGTGATTTATTTTGATCTACGGGAAAGCGAAGACAGCATCAAAGAGAAGATTTCGACCCACCCGCATTCAAAATTCCTGGTCTGCGATGGTCATATCGATCAAGTGGTGGGGTATGTTGACTCCAAAGATTTGCTCAACCGAGTGTTGGGCAACCAGAGCCTGGTGCTGAGCAGTGGGGTGCAAATTCGCTCGGCCTTGATTGTGCCAGATACCCTGACACTTTCTGAAGCGCTGGAAAGCTTTAAAACTGCCGGTGAAGACTTTGCGGTTATCCTCAACGAATATGCTTTGGTCGTTGGGATAATTACGTTGAATGACGTAATGACTACCTTGATGGGCGATTTGGTCGGCCAAGGGCAGGAAGAACAGATTGTCGCCCGTGATGAAAGCTCATGGCTGATTGAGGGCGGTACGCCAATTGAAGACGTCATGCGCGTGCTGCATATCGACGAATTCCCACAATCGGGCAATTATGAAACTATCGGCGGCTTTATGATGTATATGTTACGCAAAATTCCAAAGCGTACTGATTTCGTCAAATATGCCGGTTATAAGTTTGAAGTAGTGGACATCGATAGCTATAAAATCGATCAGTTACTGGTGACCAAACTCAGTGATCAGCCAGCGCCAATATTGCCAAAAGCACCGCATGAAAGCAGTGACGCATAACCGCTGATATTTTTGTGATGATTGAAACATTAGCGGCTCCTATTTAGGAGCCGCAATTAATTCAGTTCGGACTGATATCATACCCAAAGTTATTGGAGTTACAGCTAGGCAGCAAGCGAATAAACCCCGATGAGCTTACTCAAGTGAGTGATTCGGGTGAGTGAGTGCCGCTAACAACGCTGTGACTTCAAGAAAGAAGGGTATCTGTTTGCAAACGCATCACTTGCCGGTTAACTTCCGACATCACCTCAAAATGGCGTTTATCCCTAACTTTCGGGATTAAAATTTTGCCCTTATCAAACTCAAAAGCCCCCATATCCTTGATATACAACCGACCGCGAAATAGCGTTTTGACATACATCGCGATTTTTGCCGGATTGTAACGTTGGAAGATCCTCATTGTTTTACTTTCCTCCCATAGCACTAGTACGTACCCTCTGGCGCCTTAGCGACCAAGATCACAGGTAGCGTAAGATAATTGCAGAGTAATAGACCTAGAGTATGGAGTTAAGTTCCCGCAAAACCAGTCATTGATGCTGACTTTACATAATATTACAGTGTGAGTGAGAGAAAATGAGAGCTTAAGACAGAATAACCATCTAGTCAGTGTTAGAAATAATTATTTTAGACAAACAGGACAGACCTCTGATCTGCACCTATTATTGGGAAACTTGTCTGCTGTCAGGACTAAGTCACCATTCATAAGATCCTAAAGGACACCCCATGATAAAAAATAGCCTGCTTATACTGTCGCTGCTGTTAACCCCCTTTATGGCTAGCGCGCTCACCATCCAACTTGACCAGCGGGTTCCGCCAGTAGGTGTCAGCGATAAAGGCGAATTAAACTACGATAAGGCTACTGATCAGTTTAGCTATAAAAACTGGAATAGCTCGCAATTGCCCGGCAAAGTGCGAGTTGTCCAGCATATTGCTGGCCGCACATCAGCAAAAGAACTGAATGCGCCGTTGGTGGAAGCTATTAAACACGCCAATTTGCCACACGAACATTACCAAACGACGACAATCGTTAATACCGATGACGCCATCATCGGTACCGCGATGTTTGTGCGTAATAGCATTGAAAGCAATAAGCGGGAATTTCCCTGGTCGCAGTTTGTGGTCGACAGCAATGGGAGTGTCAAAAAGGCCTGGGGTTTAGCGGAGAAAGGGTCGGCTATCGTGGTACTGGACCAACAAGGAAACGTTAAGTTTGTCAAAGACGGTGCGCTGACCGCAGAAGAAGTGCAGCAGGTCATCGACCAACTGCACCAGCTTGTGAAACAGTAAAACTAGAACAAAGACACTCTAAAGCCGGGGTTCAGGAAAGATTCACGTGGGATATAAGAAAGTGGTTTACCCTGCCAATCGTGAACTTGTGCCCCGGCAGCTATGGCGACTGCATGCCCAGCGGCGGTGTCCCACACATTGGTCGGCCCAAAGCGAGGATATAGTTGCGCTTTTCCTTCAGCGACCAAACAAAACTTGAGTGATGAACCAACCGCTACCGTCTGATGTTCGCCCAATTGCGCCAAATAATCTTCCAACTCAGCATCACTGTGAGAGCGGCTGACAACCACCAGCGGCGGAATGGCATCACGCACCTCAATCTGCATACGCCGACCACACTCTTCTTTCCATGCCTGGCCGTTTTCCGCGCTATACATCACTTCGCTCGCCGGAGCATAAACTACCCCCAGCACTGGTACCCCTTGGTCAATCAGAGCGATATTGACGGTGAATTCGCCATTGCGACTCAAAAATTCTTTGGTGCCATCCAGTGGGTCAACCAACCAATAGCGCTGCCAGTGCTGGCGCACTGCCCAAGTCGGTGGATCCTCTTCAGATAACAGAGGAATGTCAGGGGTCAATGCCGCCAACCCGGCTTTGATAATTTGATGGGCGGCAAGATCCGCCGCCGTAACGGGCGAATCATCTTTTTTATGGGCCACATCAAGGGGCTTCTCCCCCTGATAGACCGCCATAATCGCCACGCCTGCCTCGCGGGCCAACTGGCAAATTTGCTCTAACATCATCCACCCCTTGGTTTTATGAGTCATGTCGAATATTGATAGTGGTGCTTAAATCAATAAGGGTTCCAGTAAGAACTCGCTCTATATTCATTTTAGAACGCAAAGCGAAAATAAAAATTAATCATTACCAAGCCGAGCATCCCTTTGGCAGACTAATTATTTTCCGTCCAAATAGCCACCTTTGTCTGATAACCCTCAATAAAATAAGGGAAATTTGCCTACTGCAACTGTGAGCATCTTGGCGTTATCCAAAACCATTTTCTGCCAAACTTCACACTTTGTTATGACGACCTATACCCTAAATAATTCGAGTTGCGGGAAGGCGGTAACGAAATGAACCCAAGGAGTTGAGATAACTCAATGACTTGGGTGAGTGATGGCAGCCAACGCACATGCAGCTTGAAGTATGACGAGTATATTAAATTTACATATTCTTTTGCGATACAGGTCGAATTGTTTTCTTAATGGAAAAGCCACGATGGAGAAAGCCATGTTTAAGCGTCCGCTGACGTTATCCCTTCTTGCCAGCCTGATTGCTCTCACAACCTCAACCGCGCAGGCCGCAACTGTTGATTTGCGAGTACTGGAAACCACCGACCTGCACAGCAATATGATGGATTTCGATTATTACAAAGACAAACCTACGGAGAAATTCGGTCTGGTTCGTACGGCAAGTCTGATTGAAGCGGCTCGCCAACAAGCCACTAACAGTGTGCTGGTAGATAATGGCGACCTGATTCAGGGCAGCCCACTGGGCGATTATATGGCCGCCAAAGGGCTAAAGGCCGGTGAAATTCACCCTGTTTATAAGGCAATGAACACACTGGATTATGCCGTGGGCAACATCGGCAATCATGAATTTAATTATGGTCTGGATTATCTAAAAAAATCACTGGCGGGGGCTAAATTCCCCTATGTGAATGCCAATGTCATTGATGTCAAAACCGGTAAGCCACTGTTTCAGCCTTATTTAATTGTTGATACCCCAGTAAAGGATCGCGACGGTAAAAACCATAACCTGCGTATTGGCTACATTGGTTTTGTGCCTCCGCAAGTCATGATATGGGATAAAGCCAACCTTACCGGCAAAGTTACCGTCGATGACATCACCGAAACTGCTAAAAAATGGGTACCGGAAATGCGTAAGCAAGGTGCCAACTTAGTGGTCGCCATCCCCCACTCCGGCCTCTCCAGTGACCCTTACAAAACTATGGCGGAAAACTCGGTTTACTACCTCAGCCAGGTGCCAGGAATTGATGCCATTATGTTTGGCCATGCCCACGCCGTTTTCCCGAGTAAAGACTTTGCCACTATCAAAGGGGCAGATATCGCTCAGGGAACATTAAACGGTATTCCAGCTGTGATGCCAGGCCAGTGGGGTGACCACCTTGGAGTGGTTGATTTTGTGTTGAATAATGACCAAGGTCAATGGCAGGTAACTCAAGCCAAGGCCGAAGCCCGCCCTATCTTTGATAAAGCGACACAAAAATCGCTGGCCGCCGAAAATGCAAACTTGATGAAAGTGTTAGCCGCCGATCACCAAGGCACCCGTGATTTTGTCAGCCAGCCGATCGGCACAGCATCGGATAATATGTATAGCTATCTGTCGCTGATCCAAGACGATCCGACAGTACAAATTGTCAATAATGCCCAGCGCGCCTATACCGAGCACTTTATTCAGGGCGATCCTGACTTGGCCGATTTACCGGTACTTTCCGCCGCTGCGCCATTTAAAGCCGGCGGCCGCAAAAATGACCCTGCTAGTTTTGTCGAAGTGGAAAAAGGCGAACTGACTTTCCGCAACGCCGCCGACCTCTATCTTTACCCGAACACATTGGTGGTAGTGAAAGCCAGTGGCGCGGATGTTAAGCAGTGGCTGGAGTGCTCCGCCGCACAATTTAATCAAATTGATGTGAATAGCAGTAAACCGCAATCACTGATTAACTGGGATAGTTTCCGTACTTATAATTTCGATGTTATCGATGGGGTTAACTATGAAATTGATGTCAGCCAGCCTGCTCGCTATGACGGCGAATGCGCGCTGATTAATGACAAAGCTGAGCGCATCAAAAACCTGACGTTTAATGGTAAACCTATTGATCCGCAAGCCACATTCCTGATTGCCACCAATAACTACCGCGCCTATAGCGGTAAATTTGCTGGCACCGGTGATAGTCATATTGCGTTCGCCTCTCCAGATGAAAACCGAGCGGTTCTGTCAGCTTATATCAGTGCAGAAACTAAAAAGCATGGGCAGGTGACCCCACAAGCGGATAACAACTGGCGTCTGGCGACGCTGAATAGTCAGCAGCCGCTGGATATTCGTTTTGAAACCTCACCAAGTACCAAAGCCGCTGAATTTATTAAGCAAAAAGCGCAATACCCAATGAAAGCAATGGGTACTGACGAGATCGGTTTCGCCGTATACAAAATAGATTTACAGAAGTAATAATCTGAATTGAAGTATTAAAATGCAAAAGGGCGACATCACGTCGCCCTTTCTCATATCGCTGCGCGTGGAAATTATAAAATTTCCAACAGTTCCACTTCAAACATTAATGCGCTGAATGGTGGGATCGTCGCACCAGCACCACGCTCGCCATAAGCCAGATTGTGCGGGATGTACAACTTCCACTTAGAGCCAACTGGCATCATGGACAGAGCTTCAATCCAGCCCGGAATAACACCGCTAACTGGGAATTCTGCAGGTTGGCCACGTTCAACTGAGCTATCAAATACAGTGCCATCCACCAGACGGCCAGTATAGTGCACCCGTACACGGTCTTGACGGGATGGGATTGGGCCATCACCCGCCTGTAATACAGAGAATTGTAAGCCAGATTCAGTGGTGGTGACGTCATCACGCTTGGCATTCTCTTCCAGGAATGTTTTCCCTTCCTCTACCAAAGCCTGTTGGCGCTCAATACGCACTTTATCAGCTTTTTCATGCACTTCCTGTAGCGCGCGATGTATAACATCAACAGGAACGGTCGGTGCATTCCCTTCCATCGCGTCACGCAAACCTGCCAACAGTGTTTCTGGCAGTAAACCTTCCAGCCCGGACTCTTGCAATTGTTGCCCGATTTGTAAACCAATTCCGTAGCTTGCTTGCGCTTCAACGCTATCAAAAGAAGGGGTTGTCATGGATTTTCCTTTAGTCGCTAATCATGTCGAAGCCGCCAGCATAACAGCAGCAGGGGAGCGCGGTAAAATCTTGCTTCGCGAATGATGACTTTTGTCGTAGAAAAAGAAACAATGGCAGCAGGCTAATAGGGAATACCCCGTTTAGGTATCATAATATTCTGTTTTTTGCCATTAGTCAGATAGTGGCTTAACCCAACTTCAAGCAAGAAGGGTTATACTTAGAAGCCTATGGGTAAAGTAGCATTTTATTATTTATGTAGTTTTACGTAGCCGAAGAGAGGTCACCATGGGCAGAATCGCGCCCAGGAGAAGGAAAAGCACTCGGGTTTATCAGCCACTGCTGCACACCTGGCTGAGTATCAGGCAGAGAATAATGCCAGATGCTAAAAATGTTGATGATCACAATCTGATGTCTGAAGTCAGTGCGTCTGAACACATTTCTCCTGCTGAGGATATCACCTCTACTGAAAATAATGTGTCCCCTGAAACTGTCGCTACCGCCGCACAGGAAAAAGGGATTAAAAAACTACTGCTGAAAATCTGGCACTTGCCGGACAGTTTTGCATGGATGGAGCCATTACCTCACTTTCACCGTCGCTGGGTCATTATCGCAACCACAGTATTGCTGCTGGCACTGTTGTGGCCAGTTTCCCGTGATAACACCAATAGCGCATTCCCGGTGAGTGCACCGTCCACAGACGTGCCACTACAGGCCCAATTACAGGGTAATCTTGATGCTCCGCCACCTCCAACGGTGGCGCCTCCGCTTACACCTGAGGCGACTCCCCCGTTACAAGGAAATTGGCAGAGTTATCAAATTCAAGCAGGGAAAACGCTGGCACAGTTATTTCGCGATAATAATTTGCCGGTAAATGAAGTTTTTGCCATGGCGCAAGCCGAAGGTAATGATAAACCGCTCAGTAACCTTAAAGCCGGCCAGGAAGTCAAAATTATGCTGGACGCACAAGGCGTGGTCGCCGCTTTAGCTATTGAAACCACCAATAGTACCGAAGTGCTGTTTACCCGCCAAAGCGATGGCAGCTATCGTCGCGTGCGTTAATGGTAGCCAACCTAGCCCCTTCTATCTAACGCCTTATTTTCTTTGATATTGTCATCCGAACGCCCCTCGAATTAAGTTGTTTTGGATGGTTTACGCCATCCACTAGCAGACGGCTGTATTTATAAATAGAGGGGATGATGATGAAATATAAATTACCTTTTGCGTTGCTATTAATGCCCTTTAGCGCATTTGCAACACAGCATTGCCCAGCCATTGATACTATCAAGCACAACAATGGAGTCTATACCGCAACCACTGCCGGTGTCGATGAGTGGATTGGTACCGTGCAAGGAGAAATTCCCCAGGACAGCGCGATTAAGAGTTTCCATGAAGCCCTTCTGATTCTCAATAGTGATGGTGGGGAAGATAATATTATTGATCAGGGACGGTTCCAAAAATGTACCTATAACTTGCAAGCCGAAGGTAAATTAATTGATATGTACTTTGATAACCAAACCTGGCGAGCATCTATCAGTGGAAAACCACATTGGCGGTATCAGCAGACTACTTTTCTTGAGATTTATAGCTGTTCGGGGGTGGCACCTGAACTGTGTGCATTTGATATTATGTTGCCAGCGGCACCCTAAGGCCTTTTGTCCCTTGACCAAAAAGCAAAACGCCAGCACGAGGCTGGCGTTTTAACAGGTTTACAGCAGCGTAACTTACGCTTCTGGAACCACGATCACGTTCAGTTTAGCGAACACGTCGCTGTGTACCTGGAAGTGAACTTCATGATCACCAGTGGTACGCAGAACGCCATTCGGCAGACGAACTTCGCTCTTGGCTACTTCAACGCCAGCTGCAGTAACTGCATCAGCGATGTCGCGAGTACCGATAGAGCCGAACAGTTTGCCTTCATCACCTGCTTTAGAAGCGATGGTGACGCTGACCAGTTCGTTAATTTTGGTTGCGCGAGCTTCAGCAGCAGCCAGAACGCCAGCCAATTTGGCTTCCAATTCTGCACGGCGTGCTTCAAAGAACTCAACGTTTTTCTTAGTTGCCGGAACAGCTTTACCCTGTGGAACCAGGAAGTTACGAGCGTAGCCCGCTTTAACGTTCACTTGGTCACCCAGGCTGCCCAGGTTTGCTACTTTATCAAGCAGAATAACTTGCATTACCTTATCCTCTCAAAGTCGTTAATGGACAGTGGCCGATTACTGATGACGATCAGTGTACGGCAACAAAGACAGGTAGCGTGCGCGCTTGATACAACGGGCGAGCTGACGCTGGTATTTTGCGCGAGTACCGGTAATACGGCTCGGGACAATTTTACCACTTTCAGTGATATAGTTTTTCAGCGTAGCGATATCTTTATAATCAATCTCTACAACGCCTTCCGCGGTAAAACGGCAGAACTTGCGACGACGGAAATAACGTGCCATTTGGCTAGTCTCCAGAATCTATAAATTCAATCTGCTCGGCATGCAGAACCAATTTGTTTAGCCCATTGCGGCCTTGATGGCAGCTAATGAAGCCTTCAACGGTTAACTGACTGCCGACCGTTATACTGTGAGTTAATGCTTGTGACTTTTGCCCGCTGACGATGATGGGCATTCTGCACCATGTTTGTCGGCTAAATCCGGCTTCCTGCTGTGTTGATCGGTGCTCAAGCACAAATTGACAATGCGGAATTCCAGAAGGACTTACTTTTCGAACCGGTGTCTTGCACACAGTGCCAGAAAGTACCAGACGATTAGTGGTCACCACGGCAATTACTCTTCAGAATCCCCAGCTTCAGAATCATCATTGGCTTCTGACGCGAAGTCGTGACGCTCACGGCGTTCGTCTTTCGCTTTAACCATTGGTGATGCTTCAGTTACCGCGTGCTTAACGCGCATAACCATGCTACGGATAACGGCGTCGTTGAAGCGGAAGTTTGTTTCCAGCTCATCGATCGCTTCCTGCGGCGCTTCAACGTTCAGCAGAACGTAGTGAGCTTTATGCAGTTTGTTGATCGGATAAGCCAGTTGACGGCGGCCCCAGTCTTCCAGACGGTGGATCGTACCAGCAGCATTAGTGATAGTTGCACTATAGCGCTCGATCATGCCCGGAACCTGTTCGCTTTGGTCAGGATGGACCATAAAAACGATTTCGTAATGACGCATCGATTATTGCTCCTTACGGATTATTCAGCCTCCTGATAGGGTCAACCGCGGCCCATGGAGGCAAGGAACGTGTTTGTGTGCGGCTGAAAAATGACGCGTAACTATACTTGCGGACGGTTTGAAACTCAAGGACTGCCGGGGATTTATTCTTGTTCTAACCATTACTCAACTAAAACCGCACTTTTTGTTCATTAAATAACCAATGGATGTAGATCCATTAGTCTACTAAATATTTCAATCAAATCATTAGCTCAACATAAATATCATTCACTTTTTTTGACCAAGTGAATCAATTGCCACCTATTTTTAAATTAACAAAAGCGACTAGAATTATTTACATCCACCGCACATCCCCAATAGATTTCAATATGTAGGAAGGCGGCAAGCAAGAGAACCCCGATGAGCTTACTCAAGTAAGTGATTCGGGTGAACGAGAGCAGCCAACACACCTACAGGTTGAAAGATGACGGGGATACAAGCGGCGCAGCTAACTGAAAGTTATTCAAAATATATAAACATACCCTACATAATTCGTGTAGCAGGACGGCAGCAAACACGCCTGCGGCTCGAAATATGATGGGTATAAGATATTGGAGTCACCTATGAAACATACAGTTGCCATCGCAGCCGCACTCGGCTTGGTATTATCAACCAGCACGTTTGCCGCCACAGAAATAACCGCTCAACAAGCTATGCAGCAACAGCGCGTCAGTATCGGTGCTCTGTCACTGGGTCACAATGTCATTTCTCCTGATGATGCCACTGCACAAATCAGTAAATTAGCTGATGAACGCGGTGCTACCTCTTATCAGATAATTGCTATGCATGAACCCGGCGACAACAGTTCCATGCACGTTAATGCCGTTCTCTATCGCTAAGATTCAATAGATAAATACAACACCAGAGAAACACCTATAAAAAAGACAATACTCATTCCCATTCCCCCGCTTGTCGGGGGTTTTTTATAGATATTTGCTAAAAAAGCGTGTTCCTGCGTTCAATGCTGTTGGCGTAATTTTATGACCAATTCCCGCCTCTGTAAGATAGGTCAGGTGGTTATCACGCCTGCTGACACGCAGCGCCTGAACCAAGCGCGCACTCTCCGCCGCTGGCACCACATCATCCGCTTCGCCATGCCAAACCAACAAAGGCCGCTCAGCAATTTTTTCCAACTGATGGGAAAGATCATAATCTGCCAGTGGTGCCAGACGACGTTCCAACTGCGCCGGGCTAAGCTCCCGTCCTGCATCCAAAGGGGGAAACAACGCATGCGCCAGCGACGTAAAATAACCCGACCCCATAAAATCGGCGGCGACACTGACCCACGGATAGCGAGCAAACGCGCCTAACGCGGTCATGCCACCCAGTGATGCGCCCGCAACACCCATTCGATCACCGTCAATCAATCCAGCCTGTTGATAATGCTGCTTAAGCCCAGGTAGTTCATCAATATTCGATTTGAGGATCTCCCAGAAATGAGACAGCCGCTGAGTTTCATTGCCGTCAAAACGCGCACCATGCCTATCTGCATCCGGCGCTATAGTGCGAAAACCCGCTTGGGCGAAAGCATAGGCAAAATAGGAATAGACTTCTTTTGACGAGGTGTAGCCATGATAAAAGAAAATGGTCGGTAACGGCTGCTGGCGCTGACCCGCAGGGGCCGCATGAATGACCTCTATCCCATTAATGTTTTCCAGCGACATCTCAATCATGGTGAGAATCCTTTATTTATCAGGCAGCGAACAGGCTTATAACAGAGAGATGCAGTGTGCCAAAATGAAGATATAAAGTCTTAAATCAATTTCTTCCAAGATATTCCCTCATACTTGAGGTTGCAGCGTTACACTTGAGAAATAATGGGCTTAGCAGTGATATCACAGCTGACAAAGAGGCAAAAATGAATTTAAAACGTGTAATGGTGGTCTTACTGATCACTTTGGGACTCTCGGCTTGCAGTGCTTTTCACGTGACTCCGGTTCCACCACCTGTGGCTCAGCCCTATGCCCAGGAAATCACCCGCGCACAAAGCCTGAATTTACAGAAAGTGGGCACCGTTTCAGCTCAAGTATTTGGCAGCCCGATGGATATTGAAGCTGAAATTAAACGTAGGGCCAATGCCAGTGGTGCGCCCTACTATCTGATTATCATGATGTCTGACAGTATTTATCCAGGTATTTGGTATGCCAACGCGCTGTTGTATAAATAACTAGCTGTATAAATGATTTCGAGCTTATTTCATGCCGCTGCCGCGACTGAGCAGCAGCGCGCAAACCGCTTCAGGCACCATGTATTGATCCCGGTGATCTAGCGTCATGCGACACCAGGCATCGGCCAATGGCGGCGAGGCAAACCGCAGCAATTGAGATGCACAACACAAGTCAAACAGTTGCTGCGTTATCGCCCGCCCTTGCTCTTCCTTGGGATTTTTCAGCCGCTGTTGCAATTGTCGCCATGCCCGGTCAAACAATCGATTTTGCCCTCGCACCGAATAAAACTCTTGCTGAAGCATTTCTATCGCAGAAGGGAGTTTGCGGAAGGTTCGCAGCACATCAAGGCACATAATATTGCCGGAGCCTTCCCAAATGCTGTTGACCGGCATTTCACGGTAAATCCGCGGCAGCTCACTTTGTTCGCAATAACCAATCCCGCCAAGAACTTCCATCGCCTCGGCGACAAACCCGCTGCCCAGCCCACAGACACGATATTTTGCCGCAGGCGTCAGCAGCCTACTGAATACCTGCTCATGAACCTCGCCGGTTTTTCCCCATGCACTGGCCAGACGCATCAATAACGCAGTATGCCCTTCTAAACGCAATGCCATACGGCTTAAGACTTGCCGCATCAAAGGCTGGTCAACGAGTGCTTTGCCAAAGGCTTGTCGCTGCCAGGCATGGTACAGCGCGATGGAGAAGGCTCTTCTCATCAGGCCATGACTACCGAGCGCACAATCAAAACGAGTATATCCACCCATTTTCAGAATTTGGCGAATGCCGTCACCTTCATCGCCCAATAACCACGCGGTCGCATTATCAAATTCAACTTCACTGCTGGCATTGGAACGATTACCGAGCTTCTCTTTCAAGCGCTCTAAGCGAATGGCGTTATAGGTGCCGTCTGGCAATATTTTAGGCAGGAAAAAACAAGATAGCCCCCCTTCGGCTTGGGCCAACACCAAGTGCGCGTCACTTTGTGGTACCGAGAAAAACCATTTGTGCCCGACCAGACGATAAGCCTCACCATTGCCGCGAAATTGCAGCGGCTCTGCTCTGGTGGAGTTACTTAACACATCGGAACCGCCCTGTTTTTCGGTCATACCCATGCCAATCAATAAACCACGTTTCTGGCTACCGACGATTTGATGCGAGTCATAGCGATCTGAAAGTAGTGCTGGTATCCAGCTTTGGAATAGCGGTGGGAGTGTTTGTTGCAGCAGCGGAATGGCACCAAAGGTCATGGTTATTGGGCATAATGTCCCCGCTTCTACCTGAGCATGCAGGATAAAACGTGCAGCACGTGCGACAAAAGAGCCTATCCGCGCATCTTCCTGCCAAGGTAAATTATGCACTCGGTGATTAACCAACTCTTGCATTAACACATACCAGGCAGGATGGAATCGCACCTGATCCAATCTCTGACCAGCTGCATCATAGCGCAATAATTCTGGCGGATTGGCGTTTGCCAGCCGCCCTAATTCAAGTGACTCCTGTGAGCCAAGTTGAAGTCCAATCCGAGAAAGATCCTCTCCATCCCAGCCAGCATGTTCCCGCATCACAGCTTCCCGCAAGGCCATATCCGACAGATATAAATTACTGTTAGATAACGGCTCTGGCTGGTTGAAAACCAAATGAGTCTGCCACTCCATACCTTCCTCCATTTCGGTACTCATTGCGAAATCGGCATTCATAAATCAGGGTTAAGTATGGTGCAGGCGGGGCTTTTTGCTGACAGACACATCACAAACAGCGATTAATCCACTCTATATCGCTGATAGTGATGCGAAATTCCCTGTGTGAAAAATAAAAACAAAAAGCCAACATCCGGAAATGTTGGCTTCAGACTGCTGACAAAACCAACTGAAGGGGAATCGTGCCGTTGGGGTCGTAACGGCGTAAGCCGTCGAAGTGCCCCTAGGTGCGATAAACCCTTCACTCACTGAGTTATCAGTAGCTTTGTCATTAACTTCAATATTAAACTTTAAGCGCTCGCTGACGTACCGCTTCAAACAAACACACCCCGGTAGCAACCGACACATTGAGTGAAGAAACACTCCCTGCCATCGGAATGCTGATCAATTCATCACAGTGTTCGCGGGTCAAACGGCGCATACCTTCGCCCTCAGCGCCCATCACTAATGCCATCGGGCCAGTCATTTTGCTTTGATACAATGTATGGTCTGCTTCACCGGCAGTCCCGACAATCCAGACATTGTGCTCCTGTAACACTCGCAGCGTGCGCGCCAGATTAGTGACTTTAATCAATGGTACGTTTTCAGCAGCACCACTGGCGACTTTCTTGGCGATGGCATTCAGCTGCGCCGAGCGATCCCGCGGCACGATAACCGCATGGACCCCCGCAGCATCGGCACTGCGCAAACATGCGCCCAGATTATGGGGATCAGTAACGCCATCAAGCACCAACAGGAAGGGGGTTTCTACACTTTCCAGCAATGCTGGCAAGTCATTTTCCTGATACTGACGCCCTTCACGGACTCGCGCCACGATACCCTGATGGACACCCCCTTCAACCTGTGAATCCAGCCACTGGCGGCTGGCAACCTGAATCACCAAACCGGCAGCTTCCAGTTCGGCAATCAAGGGCTGTAGGCGACGATCGTCACGACCTTTCAGAATAAAAACTTCCAAAAAGCGTTGTGGATCATTGTCTAACAAGGCTTTGACGGAGTGAATGCCGTAAATAATTTCGCTCATGATGCTCTTTTATAAATGATTAAATATAAATGAATGCGGGCGACCAAGGCCGCCCGACAATCAACAGGCCATTATTGGTCACTGCTGGTTTTTTTCTTCGCGCGCTTGGCCTTGGTGGCAGCAGCAATTTTCTTGGTCTTGGCGGATGCTCTTTTCGCTTTAGCTTTGGCCTTTTTCTCGGCCAACGCTTTGTCATCTACCTTAGCGGCGGCATCTGCCGGGCGAAAAGCACTATCTGGCTCAAAGTTTGCCGGTTTTTTAGCACGACGAGGGCGTTTCTGCCCACTTCCTGCTGGCGCGCTATCACGACGTGATGAACTTGATGAACTACCACGACCGCCACGGCCAGTGGAGGTATCGCGCATCGTGCGCTGACCATCGGCTTTCTTGGCTTTATCACGCGCTGTTTTGCCTTCACCACGCGGTTTACGAGTACTGGAGACCAGAGCAAAATCAATTTTGCGCTCATCCATGTGTACCGCCTCAACCCGGATTTCCACGGTATCACCCAACCGGTAAACCTGACCTGAGGATTCACCGATCAAACGCTGACCAATGTTATCGTAACGATAGTAGTCATTATCCAAACTGGAGACATGTACCAAACCATCAATAAACAAATCATCCAGACGGACGAAGAAACCAAAGCCGGTGACGCTAGCAATAATCCCGGTGAAGACTTTCCCCACCTGATCCTGCATAAAATCACACTTCAGCCAATCTGCGACATTACGAGTCGCTTCATCAGCACGGCGTTCAGTCATTGAGCAATGTTCACCCAATTGCAGCATATCTTCGTACTCACTGTGCCAGCCGCCGGTTGGTGTCCAGCGCTCTTTCACATTGCCGTGCTCTTTGGCAAGCTGGTACTTGATAGCCCGGTGCATGGCCAAATCGGGGTAACGGCGAATGGGTGAGGTAAAGTGACCATAAGACGCCAACGCCAAACCAAAGTGACCCCGGTTTTCTGGATCGTAAATCGCCTGTTTCATCGAACGCAGCAACATGGTTTGCAGCATTTCATGATCCGGACGATCCGCCACTTCATCCATCAGCACCGCATAATCTTTTGGCTCTGGTTTCAAACCACCACCAAGTGTCAGACCCAACTCACCCAGCACACTGCGCAGGGCGGAGATATGGTCATCACTTGGGCGGTCATGCACCCGGAACAGCGCCGGTTCGTTGTGTTTTTCCACAAAACGCGCCGCAGCAATGTTCGCCAAAATCATGCACTCTTCAATCAACTTATGCGCGTCATTACGCACCGTCGACTCAATACGCTCGATACGCCGTTCAGCGTTAAAGATAAACTTGGCTTCTTCGGTTTCGAATGCAATACCACCACGCTCAGCACGAGCCTGATCCAGCGCCTTGTACATGGTATGCAGTTCTAACAGATGCGGCACCAGCGGCTTATATTGCTCGCGCAGTGATTCTTCACCATCAATGATTCGCCATACTTTGGTGTAGGTCAGACGCGCGTGCGAGCTCATCACCGCTTCGTAGAACTTATACGACGACAGCTTACCCTGTGCGGAGATGGTCATCTCACACACCATACACAGGCGGTCTACCTGCGGATTCAGGGAGCAAAGGCCGTTTGACAGCACTTCTGGCAGCATCGGGACAACTTGTGACGGGAAGTAAACCGAGTTACCACGGCTGCGAGCTTCATCATCCAGTGCAGTGCGCGGGCGCACATAATAACTGACATCAGCAATCGCCACCCACAAGCGCCAGCCGCCACCGCGTTTTTTCTCGCAGTAAACCGCATCATCGAAATCGCGGGCATCTTCACCATCAATAGTCACTAAGGGCAGGCTGCGTAAATCCACTCGCCCTTTTTTCGCTTCTTCCGGCACTTGCTCTTTCAGGTCAGCAACTTGTTTTTCAACTTGTGGCGGCCAGGTATGTGGGATTTCATGAGTGCGCAGCGCGATATCCACCGCCATGCTGGTACCCATGTTCTCACCGAGCACTTCAACAATCTTACCCACAGCTTTTGTACGGCGGGTCGGGCGCTGGGTCAACTCAACCACCACCATATACCCCATCCGCGCGCCATTAATGGCATCTGGTGGGATCAGAATATCAAAACTCAAGCGGCCATCATCCGGCACCACAAAACCCGTACCCGCATCAGTAAAATAGCGCCCGACAATCTGGCTGGTTTTCGGTACTAACACGCGCACGATACGTGCTTCACGACGACCTTTGCGGTCAGCGCCAACAGGTTGAGCCAATACCACATCGCCATGAATCGCGGTTTTCATTTGCTCGGCTGAGAGGTACAGGTCGTCTTTACTGCCTTCAACCCGTAAGAAACCAAAGCCATCACGATGACCAATAACAGTCCCGCGCAATAAGTCCAGCCGCTCCGGTAAGGCGTAGCACTGACGACGGGTAAAGACCAATTGCCCATCACGCTCCATCGCGCGCAGGCGGCGACGCAACGCCTCTAGCTGTTCTTCACCCGATAAATTAAGTTCATTTGCCAGTTCTTCACGGCTGGCAGGTGTTTCGCGTTTCGCGAGATGAGCCAAAATGAACTCCCGGCTAGGGATTGGTGACTCATATTTTTCTGCTTCTCGCTCCAAGAATGGATCTTGTGACATTGCGGTTCCTCCGTTGTCAGCAGCAGCCTTATACCCTACGTACTTGAAGCCGCAGGAGTGTTAACTGCGCGCTCTCACCCGAATCACTTACCAGTGTAAGCTCATCGGGATTCGTTTACTGGCTGCCTACCTGCAACTCCAAGTTCTTTGGGTATATATATCTTTGATTAAGCAAAAATCTACTCAACAAATAATAGCTTGTAGAGCGGGGTATTATCTTGAACCATATCGGCTAAAGTATAATTATCCAGCTCGTTAAGGAAACTTTGTACCGCCTGATTAAGCACTTGTTTCAAGCGGCAAGCGGGGGTTATATGGCAAAAATCACTACTGCAATTGACCAGAGAAAGTGGTTCTAACTGGCGCACAACGTCACCAATTCGAATTTGGTCAGCCGGTTTACCTAACCGTATGCCGCCATTCTTCCCCCGTACAGCGGTTACCAACCCGACACGACTCAACTGATTGATTATTTTAACCATATGATTGCGAGACACGCCATAGACCTCGGTCACCTGAGAAATGCTGGTCATTTGGCCTTCAGGCAGCGAGGCCATATAAGTAAGCGCCCGCAAACCATAATCAGTAAAACTTGTTAACTGCACGTATACCCCTGAGTATCAGTTTACCCGGCTTAAACCCATCTAAGATGACACGTTTTGGATAGGTTAATAAGTGCGATTCTAAGTGCTATTTAGAAACTTATAGCTTGAATGATAAACCAGCCACAAAGCTTGCGACTAATCATTTAGATAAAGGGCGGGTTTTTTGATGTAAAAATGGCTGACCGGAGATAACTTTCAGGAGAATCTGAAACAATGAACCGGACATAAGCCCGGTTCATTAGCATCTGAATTCTGATTATTTAGCTATTTGCTAATGAATCATGCATCAAATGGGTCGCGCAGGATCATGGTTTCTTCCCGATCCGGGCCGGTAGAGATGATATCAACCGGAACACCTGTCAGCTCTTCTACACGCTTGATGTAGTTCAGCGCTGCCTGTGGCAACTTGCTGTGTTCTTTTACGCCAAAGGTCACTTCTGACCAGCCTGGCATGGTTTCGTAGATTGGCTCAATACCTTCCCAGCCTTCAGCAGCCAGTGGAGTGGTATCAACTTCGCGGCCATCTGGCATGCGGTAGCCAACACACAGTTTCACTTCTTTCAGACCATCCAGCACGTCCAGTTTGGTCATGCAGAAGCCAGACAAGGAGTTGATCTGCACAGCACGACGTACTGCAACGATATCCAACCAACCGGTACGACGGCTACGGCCAGTGGTCGCGCCATATTCGTTACCTTGCTTACGCAGGAACTCACCTGTTTCATCGTTCAGTTCAGTCGGGAATGGGCCTGCACCAACACGGGTGGAATAGGCTTTCACGATACCCAGCACGTAATCAACATAACGTGGGCCCAGGCCAGAGCCTGTCGCAACGCCACCCGCTGTGGTGTTAGATGAAGTCACATACGGATAAGTACCGTGGTCGATGTCCAGCAAGGTGCCTTGAGCGCCTTCAAACATCATGAAATCACCACGCTTACGCGCACTGTCCAGCAATTCGGAAACATCAACTACCATTGCAGTCAGAATATCGGCAATAGCCAATACTTCATCCAGCACTTTTTGATAGTCAACCGCTTCTTCTTTGTAGTAGTGCACCAACTGGAAGTTGTGGTAATCCACAATTTCTTTCAGTTTGATTGCGAAGGTTTCTTTGTTGAACAAATCACCTACGCGCAGACCGCGGCGGGCAACTTTATCTTCATAGGCAGGGCCGATACCACGACCGGTAGTACCGATTGCTTTTGCACCACGTGCTTTTTCACGCGCATTATCCAGAGCCACATGATATGGCAGGATTAATGGGCATGCTTCGGAGAGTAACAGTCGCTCACGTACAGGCACACCGCGCGCTTCAAGGTCTGTCATCTCTTTCATTAAGGCGTCAGGTGCCAGTACAACACCGTTGCCGATGATGCTGGTTACGTTTTCACGCAGAATACCTGAGGGAATTAAATGAAGAACGGTTTTCTCACCGTTGATAACCAAAGTGTGGCCAGCGTTGTGACCACCTTGATAGCGCACAACATATTTAGCCCGTTCAGTCAGCAGGTCAACGACCTTGCCCTTACCTTCGTCACCCCATTGGGTGCCCAGTACGACGACGTTCTTACCCATCTCAAAAATCACCAGGTTGCTTAAAAAAGGATTCTAACATCTCACTCGGCTGCTTTCAGTACTTTTTAACACATAACTGAACAATTTTTGTGCTTACATTTAGCCACCCATGCGGCTACGCAACATGTAGTAGATAACGACGCCCGCAACCACTAATCCTCCACCAAAACGACGTAAAGTGGCATCCGGTAATTGGGCCATTGCCAGAATCATTTTGCGCCAGGCTTTGGGATACAGCATCGGGCCAAGCCCTTCCAGCACCAAAACCAAACCCAATGCTAATAAAATGGTTGAATTCATTTTCTGTCTCAATCAGATGGAAAGGGCTGCCCCAAATAGAAAAGGCCCGCGTGAACGGGCCTTGTTATTACAGTCAAAAATTACAGTCAAAAACTACGGTCAAAAACGGCCTGTCACAGCAATCGTTATGGACGTTTGCTAGAGTTATCCGGCGATTTCATATAGCGGAAGAAATCGCTATCCGGGCTCAGAACCATCACATCATTGCCGCTGCTGAAGCTGTTTTCATACGCACGCAAGCTACGAATGAATGCATAGAAGTCAGGGTCTTTACTGAATGCATCAGCAAACAGACGAGCCGCTTCGGCATCACCGCCACCACGAGTAATACGCGCCTGACGTTCTGCTTCTGCCAAGGTACGAGTCACTTCATAGTCAGCTGTTGCACGCAACTTCTCGGCTTCTTCCTGACCTTGTGAACGGTGACGACGGGCTACCGCTTCACGTTCAGCACGCATACGTTGGAAGATAGCGTCAGAGACTTCAGCCGGTAAGTTGATTTGCTTGATTCGCACATCAACAACCTCAATCCCCAGCGCTGCCATGCTGTTCGGGTTAACCGCTGGCTGTTTGCCACGGGTTTCCTGTTCAACACGCGCTGCCGCAGAGGCAATGGCATCATCAGCTTCGGTGGTAACAGCCTCATCACCCACACTACCGGTGTTCAGTGCATCACGAACATCAGACGTCAGACGACCACGTGAGTCGGTAACGATGTCTCGCACATTCAGGCGACCAATCTCAGAACGCAAACGGTCACTGAATTTACGTTTCAACAGCACTTCAGCCTGAGAAACATCACCACCACCGGTGGCCAGATAGTAACGGCTGAAATCGCTGATACGCCATTTCAAATAGGAGTCAACAATCAGGTCTTTCTTCTCGTTGGTCACGAAACGGTCGGCCTGGTTGTCCATGGTTTGAATACGGGCATCCAACGTCTTCACTGTTTCGATAAACGGTATCTTGAAGTGCAGGCCAGGTGCGTACACCAGAGGCTTGTTATCACTATCACGTAATACCTTGCCAAAGCGCAGTACGATCCCGCGTTGGCCTTCTTGTACCACAAACAGCGAAGCGTAGAGTGCGACTAACACCACAACGACGATAAGTAAAAAAGACTTACGCATTGGTTATTCTCTCCCTACGCGAGTGGAAGTATCACGCTGAGCATTCGCCCGGCGCTGATCCATGATAGAGCCACTGTTTGAACTGGTACCTGTGTTGCTGGCACCAGACTCTTGGCTGCTATTAGCAGAGGAAGGCGGATTCAAACGAATCAGACTTGTGTCTTTACTGCCATCTGCTTTATCTGCACCTTGGCCACGCATCAGCTGATCCAGCGGCAGCACCATCAGACTGTTACCTTTGTCATTAGCCAGCACTTTGCGGGTATGACCGAGGACTTTCTCCATGGTTTCGATGTACAGACGTTCACGGGTAATTTCCGGTGCAGCCTTATACTCAGGCAACAACTTCGCAAAACCGGCAACTTCACCCTGCGCTTCCAACACTTTACGTGCGGCATAAGCACGGGCATCTTCTAACAGACGCTGTGCCTGACCATTGGCACGAGGCTGGACTTCGTTGGTGTAAGCTTCTGCTTCACGAATATACTGTTGTTCGTTTTCACGAGCAGCAATCGCATCATCAAATGCCGCTTTAACTTCTTCCGGCGGACGTGCTGCCTGGAAGTTAACGTCCAGCAGAGTGATACCCATGTTGTATGGACGAATAGTTTCTTCCAGTACACGCTGAGTATCGCTACGAACGATAGTACGGCCTTCGGTGAGGATTTTGTCCATGGTGTATTTACCAATAACACCACGTACTGCGCTATCAGTAGCCTGACGCAGACTGTCATCCGGATTAGTCACGCTAAACAGGTAAGCGGCCGGGTCAGTCACACGGTACTGCACGTTCATTTCGATGCGAACGACGTTTTCATCAGAGGTCAACATGACACCAGATGCCGCCAATTCACGTACAGATTCGACGTTAACCGGGGTTACTTCATCGATAAAGGTCGGTTTCCAGTTCAAACCAGGCTGTACAATATGGCTTAATTTACCCAAGCGAGTCACAACACCACGCTCAGCTTCTTTAATTGTATAGAAACCACTTGCCGCCCAGATAACCACAACCGCAACTACAGCGATACCAACGATACGACCACTGAAACCAGGGCCTTTTGACGCACCATTGTTATCATTGCCGCCATTACCGTTGCCGCCACCTTTACCCGTGAGGCTACTCAGTTTTTTGCTCAGTTTCCGGAAGATATCATCCAGATCCGGCGGCCCTTGGTCACGACCACCTTTATTATTGTTATTTCCGCCAGAGTTGCCGCCATTATTATTGCTGCTCCCCCACGGATCGCGGTCCTGTCCGTTATTACCGGGCTGATTCCACGCCATGTTTTAGCTCCATTCTTCTATGATTGGTTTTCTTCAGGCCAAGAGCACATGCCAAAGAAGCTGGCTCTTAATCTCACAAGAAAGGTCAAGTTACTCATTAATTAACCGAGCTTGGTTCACTAATAATATAACTGACCAACTCCTGCTCTTGTTTACAGAGACGACGCCAATCAACGATAGGCATTCTTACCACCATACCGACGTTCCCGTCCTCGTCTATCCACTCTTTTTCAATTGCCTGAAGCTGGTAAAAACGGCTACGTAAACGGCCTGCCTGAGGCGGCAAACGCAGTTCAAAGTGTGCGATCTCACCTGAAAGACGCTCCGTTAACGCTTGAAAGAGCAACGGGATACCTGCGCCGGTTTGGGCTGAAAGCCAAACTCTGACTGGCAGATTTTCTTCGTTGCGATCAATTCGCGGGACGAAATCATCCAACAAATCAATTTTATTCATTACTAATAATGTAGGGATTTCATCCGCTTCTATTTCTGCCAATACAGAATCGACTGCGGCCATATTCTCGGCCACCCGAGGATCAGCTGCATCAATAATGTGTAGCAGTAATGAGGCTTGCCGCGTTTCTTGTAATGTTGCTTTAAAAGCAGCAACCAGATCGTGCGGCAAATGCCGGATAAAGCCTACCGTATCCGCCAACACTGTATCGCCCACATCAGCTACATTAATGCGGCGTAAAGTGGGATCCAACGTGGCAAATAGTTGGTCAGCCGCATAGACATCAGCTGCCGTAATTTTGTTAAACAGGCTAGATTTACCGGCGTTGGTATACCCCACCAAAGACACTGTCGGGATATCTGCGCGAGTACGTGCGCGCCGCCCTTGCTCACGCTGCTTTGCCACGCGCTCCAAACGGCTTAAAATCAAGCTGATACGGTCACGTAGCAAACGACGGTCGGTCTCCAACTGGGTTTCACCTGGCCCTCTTAGGCCAATCCCCCCTTTCTGACGCTCAAGGTGCGTCCAGCCGCGTACCAAACGAGTCGCAATATGGCGCAATTGCGCTAATTCGACCTGTAATTTACCTTCATGGGTACGGGCCCGTTGGGCAAAAATATCTAAAATCAGGCCAGTCCGATCAATAACCCGGCACTCACACAAACGTTCAAGATTTCGCTCTTGCGCTGCGGAAAGGGCATGATCAAACAGGACAACAGACGCACCACTGGCTTTTACTGCGTCAGCAATTTCTACTGCCTTTCCCTCGCCTACAAAAAACTTAGGGTGCGGTGCTTTGCGACTACCGGTCACAATTTGCAAAGCTTCTACGCCCGCAGAAGATACCAGCGCTTCGAACTCACGCAGATCCTCTGAGTTTTTGTCTTGCGAGAAATAGATATGAACCAGTACGGCCTGCTCACCGCCTTCATAACGGTCAAACAAACGAGCAACCTCTCAAACGGATCAAAACCGCTAGTGCGGAGAACATAAGCCTGAATCCGTTGCTTATGTTCCCCGTCATGGTTGACCAGCAATGCGCTTTATTCAGCGTCATCGCTATCCTGCTGCGGCTGTTGCGGCGCAGATGGATTACTACCATGATAATTATTAGTGCTACCACTCGGATTATTGCTGTGATGCGAAACCGGGCGAGAAGGCACTACAGTAGAGATGGCGTGCTTATAAACCATCTGGCTGACTGTGTTTTTTAACAGAATGACAAACTGATCAAAAGACTCAACTTGGCCCTGCAGTTTAATGCCATTCACTAAATAAATAGAAACCGGAACCCGTTCACGACGCAATGCGTTCAGGAACGGATCTTGCAAAGATTGCCCCTTAGCCATTCTATATTTTCCTTATTTGCTTGTTGTTATTAACTAAGAACCTATCGGCTCGAAAATAAACTGCGTAAAAAAAATCCGCGCGTTGAGTGCTAATCAATTGTACACAATCATTCAACCTATGCACTAACAACCTGTATTACAGAGTCTAAAGCCTCTCCCGGCTTATCACTGTCGAGCCACTGGACTGAACC
Source organism: Yersinia enterocolitica subsp. enterocolitica (assembly GCF_901472495.1). Classification (NCBI taxonomy): domain Bacteria; kingdom Pseudomonadati; phylum Pseudomonadota; class Gammaproteobacteria; order Enterobacterales; family Yersiniaceae; genus Yersinia; species Yersinia enterocolitica. Next base: position 3,792,112 of record NZ_LR590469.1, on the reverse strand, counting down.
CCAGCCCCGCAACCAGGTCATTTGGCGCTTTGCCAGTTGACGTGTCGCACAGATTCCGCGGTAAACCATTTCGTCGTAATCAATCTCACCGGACAGATAAGACCACATCTGCCGGTATCCCACACAACGAATGGCTGGCATATCCGTATGCAAATCACCACGGTCAAAAAGCGCCCTAGCCTCTGTTTCAAACCCTGCATCCAACATCTGATGAAAACGTAATTCAATCCGCTGGTGCAACAGTTCCCGGCTAACAGGCGCAATCGCAAATTGGTGAACCTGATACGGTAAGGTTTCACCTGAAATTTTAGTCAGTTCTGTTAGAGTTTTACCTGAAATAAAAAAAACTTCCAGTGCTCTGGAGAGCCGTTGGGGATCATTAGGATGAATTCGAGCCGCAGCAACGGGATCGATCTCAGCCAATTGCTGATGTAAAGCCTCCCAACCCAGTTCCGCTGCCTGCTGTTCAATACGCTGGCGCACTTGCGGGTCCGCTGACGGCAATGGAGATAATCCATCCAACAGCGCTTTAAAGTACAACATCGTGCCACCCACCAGCAGCGGAATACGCCCAGCTGCGGTAATGTCGGCCATCTCTTTTAATGCATCTTTACGGAAATCGGCGGCAGAGTATGATTCTGCTGGATCGCGAATATCAATTAACCGATGTGGTGCTAATGCCTGTTCCTCGGCACTGGGTTTCGCCGTGCCAATATCCATGCCGCGATAAATTAGGGCTGAGTCGACGCTAACAAGCTCGACAGGTAGCCGCTGTCTCAGTGCAATGGAGAGCGCTGTTTTACCCGAGGCAGTTGGCCCCATAATAAAGATTGCCGGTGGCTGGTCTAGATTTTCAATATCATTCATGTGTCAGGGTTGCCAATGCGGCCTTTATATCAATAGGTTGTAATAGCCCTGCTGGCGGTGATTTCACCAACTGCGGGCAAAGACGTTCAACATCCGTCAATAACTGTATCGCTTGAGACACATTCCATACCTCATGTTCGCTGCCTAGATGGCGAGAAATCCATGTGGCGAGAGCATCGGGCGATATCTCTTCATGTTGCGACAGATAGCCTAACAGTTCCGGTATCAGTTTTTGTAAATTTTGTTGGCGTAATGGTAAAGATACTGCACGTAAAGTCGCTCTTGTGTGCTCAACGGCCAATTCTATCCCCATGGTCGCTAACAACTTCTGATGGCGCTGGCAGGCAGTAGCCTCATTTTTATCTAATGTCAGCTTTAATGGAATCAGTAATGGTTGAGGACGTAGCCCTTCCGCAGGCGGATTCAATTGAGCTTGTTTTAACCAACGCTCGGCAACCGTTAGTTCAAGTAATGCTATGCCCTGCTTATATTCAATAAGAGCATAGCAAGGCGGAAATACTGTGAGTACCCGGCCAAAACTGTAATTATCGCCATGCAGTGGCTCATCAGTCGATATCTGACGCGCTACTGGAGCTGACGCAACCGAAGGTTGACTGACTGCCGCCGGTTTATTCACTGCGGCTGGCTGCACCAGTTGGCGATATAACTCACCTTGCTGTTTTTGGTAAGGTTCGCCCGCGTGATAAGTTGGGGTTCGTTCGCGGGCTATTGAGCGCTCTGTGGTAGCGGTTCGCTCAGGAGACGACGTTCGTACAACTGGCACGGTGTTCGCCGGCTCCGGTTGTGCATATTTATTAGCCCCTGCCGCCACGCGATTTTCTGGTTGCCAGCGCGGAGCCTCAATTTCTTCGCCATCTTCATTGATGTTCAGCAGCGGGGTCGCCGTTTGCTGTAATACCGTGGTGACCGCTTGATAAATAAAGTCATGCACCAGCCGCGCCTGATGGAAACGCACTTCATGCTTAGCCGGATGCACATTCACATCGACCTGATGTGGGTCAATATCCAGATACAATACATAGGCGGGCTGCTGGTCGTCTTTAAGTAAATCTTGATAAGCCTGGCGGATCGCATGATTGATTAGCCGGTCGCGCATCATGCGGTTATTGACGTAGCAATATTGCATTTCACTCAGTGTGCGGCTGGCGGCGGGATCAGCGACCCAACCGCGAATGGTCAAATCACCGTGCTGCCAAGAAATCGCCAGTGCATGCTGCAAAAATGCCGGGCCACAGATACTCGCCAACCGGCGTTCATGCTGGGAAGGATCAGGGGCAGCGCGATATTGGCGCATTAACTTACCGTTATGGCTGAGATTGATCGCTACATCAAAGCGCGCCAGTGCAATGCGCCGCACCACTTCATCAATATGACCAAACTCGGTTTTCTCAGTGCGCATAAATTTGCGGCGAGCGGGCGTGTTATAAAACAGATCCAACACTTCCAGAGTACTGCCAACCGGATGAGCCGCAGGTTTGATGGTCACGGCCATATCACGCCCTTCGGCATAAGCCTGCCAGGCTTCATTTTGTTCAGCCGTGCGCGAGGTCAAAATCAGACGCGAGACTGAACTAATACTGGCTAATGCCTCGCCACGAAACCCCATACTGAGGATGGCTTCCAAATCTTCCAGCTAACTAATTTTACTGGTCGCATGGCGCGCCAGTGCTAATGCCAAATCATCTTTACCAATGCCGCAGCCATTATCACGGATACGAATCAGTTTCGCGCCACCACGTTCGATATCAATATCAATCCGGCTGGCACCCGCATCCAGACTATTTTCCACCAACTCTTTCACCACCGACGCAGGCCGCTCGACCACTTCACCGGCGGCAATCTGGTTAGCAAGCTGTGGTGGCAGAATCTGAATTGGCATCGCAGTTCCTTTCGCTTATGACTGTGGAATAGTCAGGGTTTGCCCAAGTTGGACATTACCTGACTTTATCTTATTCGCCCGCTCAATCTCACTCATCGACACACCATATCTGGCGGCAATGGCCGATAGCGTATCACCGCGTTTTACCTGATGCTTAAGCGGCTGACTTTTGCTCGGTTTCGCTTTAGCCACTGCTTTTGGCGCGGCGGCCGCGACTGTTGCACCCGACGCAGGGACTTTCAAACGCTGCCCCACCCAGACCACATCATTTTTCAGTGTGTCATTTTGCCGCAACACCGCCATGCTAACGCCGTACTGACTGGCAATACCGGATAAAGTTTCGCCACGTTGTACTTTATGAATTTGGCTTCTATTTTTCGTAACGGCACCCGCCGCTGCCGGCTTGGTAGTAGATACCCTGCCACTTTGCGCATTGCTGACAATCGGATCTGGCTGATTAACACCTGAACGTTGTGAAGAAGAATCAACCGCCGCCGTTTCAATGAGCGGGCGGTTTTCGACCTTTGGGTCGGCTTGTAGCGGATGCGCGAGGAAATAACTGCGCAAACCTTTATAAATGGCTTGAGCAATTTTCTCCTGATACGCGCTACTGCCAAGCAGCCGCTCCTCCGTACTGTTACTGATAAAACCGGTTTCCACTAACAATGACGGAATATCCGGTGAACGTAACACCCCAAGACTGGCGTGTTCCGGCCGACGTTTATGAATATCACCCACTCTTTGCAGCTCATTGAGCACTTTGGTGGCAACGTCATAGCCCACCCGCTGTGAGTGACCAAATTGCAGATCAAGTACTGCCTGACTCAAATAAGGGTCAGAGGCGGTATTGGCCAGCACGTCACCCGCGCCGCCGAGTAGTTCAGATTGCTTCTCATGCTGCTCCAGCCAGTTACCCATTTCACTGTTGGCGCGGCGATTCGACAATACCCAAACCGACGCCCCAGTTGCGCTGCGGTTAGGTGCCGCATCAGCATGAACAGATACCAACACGTTAGCACCCTGCTTACGCGCCACATCGGAACGGCCCATGACCGAAATGAAATAGTCACCATTACGGGTCAACACCGGTTTAAACATCGGGTCGCTGTTAAGCAGTGCTTCAAGGCGACGGGCGATGGCAATAGTCACATTTTTCTCTTTCAGACCATTTTGCCCAATAGCCCCGGGATCCTGACCACCGTGACCAGCATCAATAGCGACCACTACACGGGAGCTGTTCGCCGCACTGGACGTTTTAATCGGACGCGAAGTATTCGTCGTGACGCTTTCGCTGCTCACCACCACAGTTGGTTTGTTGTTAAACGGATTTTTAGCCACCGAATTGGTATTTACGCTGGTCACCCGTGAGGCGGTATTGGTGCTCGACGCCTGCGATGTTAAACGGCCAGCATTGGGGCTGGGCGTATTAGTTTGATTCAGTGGCACATTGTTCTGGCTTACATTATTTTGATTTTGGCTTAAAGTCGGTTGCGTTTGCCGAACAGGGGCACTGGCTGCCGCAGACATAGTCATCACGACGGTGTAATTGTTACCTGACTGCTGAGTCACGGCGCGCGTTTTAACTTTTTGTGTCAGTTCCAGTACCAAACGGGTACTTTGCGCATCTTTCGGGGTGCTGGAGCGAATTCTTTTCAGCAGATTCTGACCACTGAACTCCAGCGGTAATCCGGAAAGATTGCCACTTTGACGAACATCAAGCACCACCCGCTCGGGTGAGTTTAAAGAGAAGAAAGCATAAACTGGCTGCCCATCAAAACTGAGCGTTACCCGACTTTCTGTCGGGCCGTTATTCACTTTAATATCAGTTAGCTTCGCGGCAAATGCCGAAGTTAGGGTGAACAACCCCACAATAACCAACATGACAGCGGTAAATGATCGTCTCCAGCGCGTTTTTTGCGTTAAGCCATTTATTTGCGTCAAACAATTTAGTAGCGTCAAGCTATGCGTCATTATCAAATTATCCTTGCACAGCAGCTAAACGGCGCAGCACATCAGCACCCACATCAGAAATAGCCACCAGACGAGCCTCTCGCCCTGCGGCCTGATAAGCCAGATGCAGCTCGACATCAGCCTGAGGCAAGAACCCAGCGCCAAGCTGCGGCCACTCCACCAGACAAATTGCCTGCTTATCGAAATAATCACGAATACCCATAAACTCCAGCTCCTCGGGGTCAGCCAGACGATACAGGTCAAAATGGTAAACCGGCCTTGGGGTCAAAGCATAGGGTTCAACCAAGGTGTAAGTGGGGCTTTTAACATGCCCTACATGGCCAAGGGCCTGAAGGAAGCCGCGGCTAAAAGTGGTTTTTCCGGCACCTAAGTCACCGAATAGATAAATAACGCTGGCACCCTCGAAGGCATGAGCCAAAGCGCCTCCTAATGCAACAGTCGCTGCCTCATCGGGCAGAGGTAAAACGAGTTCTTTCATTCTGTGATATCTATTTTGCTAACTCAGGATTAACGTACTTCGGAATAACTGACAGCAAATCTGTGGCCAGTAAACCCCGGGTGCCTTGAACTTCAACCAGTGTGTCTGCAGCAACGCCATGCACAACACAACCTGCACAGGCAGCATCATACAGCACCAGCTTTTGTGCTATCAAACTCCCAATAATGCCGGACAGAATATCCCCCATACCGCCGGAGGCCATCCCCGCATTACCGACATCAGCAATCGCCATCTCGCCCTGTTCACTGGCAATAAGCGTACCAGCCCCTTTCAATACCACCACCCCGCCATATTGTTTAACGATGCTACGGGCAGAAAGTAAGCGGTCACTCTCAATATCAACGACGCGGCAACCGAGCAGGCGGGCAGCTTCACCCGGATGGGGGGTCAACACCCGATTCTGACGCTTCAGCGGATTTAATGCCAGCAAGTTGAGTGCATCTGCGTCCCATAATGCTGGTTTATCACTTTGTTGCAATAGATTCAGAGCATTCCTGCCCCAATCCGACTGCCCTAACCCCGGCCCGACCACCAATACATCAGCCCAACTCATACCTTGCACAAGGGTTTCATCGGTTAATTCCTGCACCATCAACTCAGGACGAGCGGCCAGAATAGGTGCCACATGTTCAATGTGAGTAAGTACTCGCACTAGCCCGGCACCACTGCGCAAAGCGGCTTCTCCTGCCATGCGAATAGCGCCACCGAATCCTTTATCGCCCCCCACCAGCAATAAACGCCCATGCTCGCCTTTGTGGGCGCAAGGGCGACGCGGTTTCAACCATTGCGGTAAATTATCGGCTGTCATGCGTTCGATTTGGATTGGTTGAGCGGCTAACCATGCTGTTAACCCCAGATCATTACAGTGCAAATGCCCCACCCAATCACGCGCCTGTCCGGTCAACAAACCGGGCTTTAGGGTGACAAAAGTCAGGGTGTGATCGGCGCGAATAACTGAGCCTGGAGCTGCACCGCTATCAGCACTCAGCCCAGACGGAATATCCAGAGCAATTTTTGCTGCACGATGGCGGTTTGCTGTGTCAATCAGCGTAGCATAAACCCCCTGTGGTGCGGCTCGAAGGCCAATACCCAACAAACCATCAATAATTAAATCGATATGTTGTGGCCAGGGTATATCAGGTTGATTAATTACACCGCCAGCGGCCAGCCACTGAGATTGCGCCTGATGGGCTTCTACGGGTAAAGGCCGATTACCAGGGCAAGCAATAAGAGTAACATTCAAACCCGCCGCCAATGCCCGACTGGCAACGATGTAACCATCGCCACCGTTATTTCCATGACCGCACAAAATCAACCAGTGACGCGCAGCGGGATATTGCTTGCGCGCCAGTTTGAAGGCGGCATCTCCAGCTCTCACCATCAGATCAAATAAGGTCAGAGAGAAGTGTGCCGCGCCAATCGCCTCATTCTGGCGCACCCAGTCCGCAGAAAAAACAGAGTGTGGTAAACTGGCTCCGATTTGTTTCTTACTATGGTCCGTCATGGCACACCCCCTCGATCTGAATCAATTAGCCCAACATATCAAGCAATGGGGGCAATCGCTAGGTTTCCAGCAAGTCGGTATCTGCGATACTGATTTGTCAGCAGAAGAACCGCGCTTACAGGCCTGGCTTGATAAACAATATCATGGCGAAATGGCCTGGATGGCCCGCCACGGTATGCTGCGCGCACGCCCCCATGAATTATTGCCTGGCACTTTGCGGGTGATCAGCGTGCGAATGAATTATTTGCCGGCCAAGGCCGCCTTTGCCAGTACCTTAAAAAATTCAGAACTGGGATATGTCAGCCGTTATGCATTAGGTCGGGACTATCACAAATTATTGCGCCAACGCCTAAAAAAATTGGGCGATATGATTCAGAACTATTGTCTGGAGCAGACGGGTAACGATATCAATTTCCGCCCGTTTGTTGATTCTGCTCCGATAATGGAGCGCTCGCTGGCGGCGAAAGCGGGTATCGGCTGGGTTGGTAAGCACTCACTGATTTTGAATCGTGAAGCTGGCTCTTGGTTCTTCCTCGGTGAGTTGCTTATTGACCTGGCGTTGCCAGTCGATAAACCTCAAGAAGAACAATGTGGGCGCTGTGTTGCTTGCATCACCACCTGCCCGACCGGGGCTATTGTCGCGCCTTATACGGTTGATGCGCGCCGCTGCATCTCTTATCTGACGATTGAACTGGAAGGCGCAATACCGGAAGAATTTCGCCCGCTAATGGGTAATCGTATTTATGGTTGTGACGATTGCCAGCTAATCTGCCCGTGGAACCGCTTCTCACAATTAACCGATGAAGAAGATTTCAGCCCGCGAGCTGTATTGCATACGCCACAGCTATTGGATTTATTCGCCTGGAATGAAGAGAAATTTTTGCGGGTCACCGAAGGCTCTGCCATCCGCCGAATTGGGCATCTGCGTTGGTTGCGCAATATCTCGGTCGCATTAGGCAATGCGCCCTATCTCGATAATATTGTCTTGGCATTGGAAGCGCGTCGCGGCATTGACCCCATGTTAGATGAACATATTGAATGGGCCATCTCACAACAATTGAAAAGACGGTCTACACTGATTGGGGATGTTCAATCGCCGCAGAAAAAACGGCTGGTGAGAGCGATTGAAAAAGGCCTGCCACGCGATGCCTGATGCTGCTTTTGCCTAATGTTGCATGACATTAAGCAGAGTTTTTTCAACTATTTTCATAATGAATAAACTCAGAGTTTTCCTGTGCATAAAAATAAAAACACCTTGTCAATCAAGTGCAAAAAAAAGCACAAGTGATCGGCATAACGTTTTTATATAAAAATATATGCAACTAAATCAGACGATTATAAAACAGGAAATTAAAGTGGTTAAATTATGAACTGAATACAAAAACAGCAGAATCTGTGGATAACTCTGTTGAAGAAGTTAATACAATGTATGTTAAACGAGGTGCAGCGCGTGACTGGGCTGTGGATAATTAAGACAGAATTGAATGAAAAAATTTGGAGCGGGAAACGAGACTCGAACTCGCGACCCCGACCTTGGCAAGGTCGTGCTCTACCAACTGAGCTATTCCCGCATTGAGATGCCGTTCAGGCAACATTTGACTATCTAAAACCAGTTATTTGAAATCAGTTTTTGAAATAAAAAATTTGGAGCGGGAAACGAGACTCGAACTCGCGACCCCGACCTTGGCAAGGTCGTGCTCTACCAACTGAGCTATTCCCGCGTCGCCGTCATGCGTTATTAACGAAAAAACGCATCACTTTTATATTATTCATTTCTATTACTGTGACCAATCTCTTTACTACTCAAGAAATTGGAGCGGGAAACGAGACTCGAACTCGCGACCCCGACCTTGGCAAGGTCGTGCTCTACCAACTGAGCTATTCCCGCTCTGGGTCATAATTTCCGCTACTAAATCTGTTTGCGCTTGCTTGCAAATTCTTCATCGGTACGGGGTGCGCATTATACGAGAAATCCGTTTTGTCGCAAGCCCCTGAAAGCAAAAAAATCATTTTTTGGTTTAAGTGCCGATTAAAACAACAATATGCTGTTTTTACCAGCACCTGACAAAGTATATACCCAAAGTCATTGGAGCAGCAGGTAGACAGCCAGCAAACGCACCCCGATGAGCTTACATAAGTAAGTGATTCGGGTGAGTGAGTGCAGCGAACACCCCTGCTGTTTCAAGGGCGAAGGGAATTAAGATTGAATAAAATGTTCGCGGTAGTAGGCAAGCTCAGCCACGGACTCGCGAATATCATCCAGTGCCTGATGAGTATTTTGCTTTTTAAAACCGGCCAAAATCTCGGGTTTCCAGCGGCGCGCTAGCTCTTTCAAGGTACTGACATCCAGATAGCGGTAATGGAAGTATGCTTCCAACTCTGGCATATAGCGGAACAAGAAGCGGCGATCTTGGCCCACACTGTTACCACAGATAGGCGAAGTGCCTGCCGGAACCCACTGCTTTAGAAACTCAATGGTTTGCAATTCAGCATCATGATCATTAAACGGGCTGGCTTTGACCCGCTCGACTAAACCACTGCCAGTATGAGTGCGCACATTCCACTCATCCATTAGCCCAAGCTGCTCATCAGATTGATGGACAGCCAACACCGGGCCTTCTGCCAGGATATTCAAATTAGCATCGGTGACCAGCGTAGCGATCTCGATGATCCGATCCCTTTCAGGATCAAGACCGGTCATTTCCAGATCGATCCAGATCAGATTATTTTGATTTTCTGCCATGATATTTCCTGCCTGTTAGCTGGGGAGACTACCGAACAAACGGTTTATTGATAAAATAATGTGTATCATAGCCTTTTTGGTCGCAACCAGCGACATACTCAACGTAAGTGGGGTCGCAGCTAACCATTCTGAGGCTTCAAGTATGAAGAGTATAAATGCAGATTCAAGTGAGGCGCAGTGAGCAAGAATAAACTGTCCAAAGGTCAACAACGCCGTGTGCAGGCCAACCATCAGCGCCGGCTACGCACAGATAGAAAACCTGAGTTAGATGACTCTCAGCTTGGCGATGCGCAAGAAGGTATCGTAATTAGTCGTTTCGGTCAGCATGCTGATGTCGAAGCCGCCGATGGTGTTCAGCACCGTTGTAATATCCGTCGCACCATCAAGTCACTGGTTACCGGTGACCGCGTAGTCTGGCGTCCCGGCCTGCAAGCGCAGGAAGGCGTTCGGGTTAAAGGTATCGTCGAAGCCGTTCATGAGCGAACATCGGTTCTGACGCGCCCTGATCTCTATGACGGCGTGAAACCGATCGCGGCGAATATTGATCAGATCGTTATCGTTTCGGCGATCTTACCCGAACTTTCTCTCAATATTATCGACCGCTATCTGGTGGCCTGTGAAACATTGGATGTCGAGCCGTTAATCGTACTGAATAAAATCGATTTACTGGATGCCGATGGCCGCAAATTCGTTGACGGCATGATGGATATCTATCGCCATATTGGCTACAACGTATTGGAAGTTTCCAGCCAGACTCGTGAAGGGATGGAAGCCTTTGAACAAGCGTTGGCTGGGCGGATAAGTATCTTTGCCGGTCAATCTGGTGTCGGTAAATCCAGCCTACTCAATGCGCTGTTACCGCCAACGGATAACGAAATTCTGGTGAATACCGTTTCGGATAACTCAGGTTTGGGCCAACACACCACCACCGCTGCTCGGTTGTATCATTTCCAGCATGGTGGTGATGTGATTGATTCACCGGGCGTTCGTGAATTCGGCCTCTGGCATCTGGCTCCAGAACAAATCACCCAAGGATTTGTCGAATTCCGTGATTATCTTGGCCATTGTAAATTCCGCGATTGTAGCCACACCAACGATCCCGGTTGTGCGCTGCGTGAGGCGGTAGAGCAAGGCAAAATTGCCGAAGAGCGCTTTGATAATTACCATCGGATTCTGGAAAGTATGGAACAGGCAAAACCTCGCAAGACATCAGATAGCGACGAAAAGTGATGTCTTTATAACGGTTTTCAAATTCTATACTTAATGACTTATATCGTGGCGCATAGATACAATGCGCCCCCTAATTTTTATAGCTCATAGCAAACCCAAGAGGTCTACGTGCTGGACAGTATCAAGATCAGATTACAATATTTACTCCCAAAACAAGGCCTGACCCGCTTGGCTGGTTGGGGTGCGGATAAGCAAGCAGGCTGGTTGACACAACTGGTTATCAAGGCGTTTGCCCGCTACTACAAAGTCAATATGCAAGAAGCACAAGATCCTGAATTTTCTGCTTATCGCACATTTAACGAATTCTTTGTGCGCCCGCTACGTGCCGGTGCGCGCCCAGTTGTTGCTGAGGAAAATCTATTAGCTCAACCTGCTGATGGTGCTATCAGTCAGTTAGGTACTATTCATGATGGGCAAATCTTGCAAGCAAAAGGCCACGACTACAGTGTGGAAGCTTTGCTGGCAGGTAACTATATGCTCGCTGCCGAGTTCCAGAATGGTCAGTTTGTCACGACCTATCTGGCACCCCGCGACTATCACCGGGTGCATATGCCGTGTGATGGTGTGTTGCGTGAAATGATTTATGTTCCGGGTGATTTATTCTCGGTCAATCCATTGACCGCAGCGAATGTTCCCAACCTGTTCGCCCGTAATGAGCGCGTCATTTGTATCTTTGATACCACCTTTGGCCCGATGGCCCAAATTTTAGTGGGTGCTACTATCGTTGGCAGCATAGAAACCGTCTGGGCTGGCACCATTACGCCACCACGCGAAGGTGTTATCCGCCGCTGGACCTACCCACAAGCAGGGGCTGAAGGTGCGATAACACTGGAGAAAGGGCAAGAAATGGGCCGCTTTAAATTAGGCTCTACGGTGATTAACCTGTTTGCTGAAGGCAAAGTGTATTTAGCGCCACAGTTAAACAGCGGTTCGGTGACCCGTATGGGTGAAGTCCTTGCCGAAGCCGTCCCTGTTACTCCGCCGTGCTAGCCTTCGGCTTAAGACATAATTGATGTTAAGGAGCCTTTACTTGCGTCCAATGATTTCCTGGCCTTTAAGCAAATTACTGCCTTTTGGCCTGCTACTGTCGTTTATCATGTTGTTATCCCTGCCGCTGCATGCGGCAACTCAGCCGAATGAAGAACAGCTCAGGCAAGAGTTGAAACAGGCTGAAGCCAATAAAGGGATGGCAAATCAGGCAGAAATTGTTCAGGCGCTGCAAGGGGCTCTTAGTTGGCTGGCGGATGCGAAAGAATCTGATATCCGCTCTCAGCAGTATCAAAAAGCCATTGATGACTTTCCCAAGCTAACCCGCGAGCTACGCCAACAGTTAGCACAGGAAGGGGATAAACCCCTGCCGGTGCCTAACAATATGTCCACATCCGAGCTGGAACAGCAGGTGCTGCAAATCAGCAGTCAGTTGTTAGAGCTGAGCCGTCTGTCACAGCAAGAACAAGATCGCGCCCGCGAAATCAGTGAGTCACTCAATCAACTGCCACAACAGCAATCAGAAGCGCGACGAATTCTGACAGAAATCAGCTCGCGTTTGCAGGCGCAAAACGGCCCAACCACGCCAGCCACACAGGCTCAGTTGGCGCTATTACAAGCTGAGGCCGTAGCGCGCAAAGCGAAAGTCAATGAGCTGGAGCTTTCCCAGCTTTCCGCCAATAATCGCCAGGAATTATCACGGCTACGGGCCGAACTCTACAAAAAGCGTCAGGAGCGGGTCGATACCCAGCTTCAGGCATTGCGTAATACCCTGAATAATCAGCGCCAACAGGCCGCAGAACAAGCACTTGAGCGAACAGAGCTACTGGCTGAGCAAGGTGGCGATTTACCGGCGTCGATTACTCAGCAATTACAGATAAACCGTGAGTTGTCTCAAGCACTGAATCAGCAAGCGCAGCGCATCGATCTTATTTCCTCGCAGCAACGTCAGGCTGTCTCACAGACTCAGCAAGTCCGACAGGCACTCAGCACCATTCGTGAGCAGGCCCAGTGGCTAGGGGTTTCAACCGCATTAGGTGAAGCACTCCGCGCGCAGGTTTCCCGGTTACCGGATGTACCAAAATCTCAGCAATTGGACCGCGATATGGCCCAGTTACGGGTACAGCGCCTGCAATATGAGGACATGCTCGAGAAGTTACAGCAGCAAAATGTCAAATTAACTCAAGATGATGGCACGCCACTCACCACCGAACAGCAGCGGATTCTGGACGCCCAGTGGCGTACTCAGCGTGAATTATTGAACTCTCTGCTCTCCGGCTATGACACCCAGATTCTTGAATTGACCAAGCTGAAAGTGGCTAACAGCCAGCTGGTAGATGCCTTAAGTGAAGTGCGTGAGGCCACCCACCGTTACCTGTTTTGGGTCGCAGATGTCAGCCCGATTTCACTCTCCTATCCAGTGAATGTCGCTCATGATCTTACCCGCTTATTGTCGCTGGATACGCTGGCACAGTTGAGTGGGGCCTTCGTGATGATGATGACTAATCAGGAGACATTGCTACCAATTATTGGTGCGCTACTGTTTGTTGGTTTCAGTATCAGCTCTCGCCGCCACTATCATGCCTTCCTTGAACGCGCCAGCAGCCGTGTAGGCAAAGTGACACAAGACCATTTCTCCCTGACGCTACGTACTGTGTTCTGGTCGATTTTGATGGCACTGCCGCTACCGGTTTTATGGGCAGCGGTCGGTTATGGATTGCAAAATGCCTGGTCGTATCCGATGGCAATTGCCATTGGGAATGCCGTCACCGCGACCGTACCGGTGCTGTGGGTATTTATGATAAGTGCTTCATTTGCCCACCCGCATGGTCTGTTTATTACCCATTTCCGCTGGTCACCGACCCAAGTCGGGCGGGCAATGCGTTTCTATCGTATGTCAGTGTGGTTAATTATCCCGCTGATGATGGCACTGATTACCTTCGAGAATTATAACGACCGCGAATTCGCCGGTACACTGGGCCGGTTATGCTTTATTTTGCTGTGTATCGCCTTGAGTTTGGTCACCAACAGCTTGAAGCGAGCCGGGATTCCGCTCTATCTGGATAAGAAAGGTTCTGGCGAGAATATCGTTAATGTGGCGCTGTGGGGGCTGCTACTATCCGCGCCATTGATTGCCGCATTAGCGTCTGCGCTGGGTTATCTCACCACATCACAGGCACTGTTGGCACGTCTGGAGACCTCGGTTGCTATCTGGTTCTTCTTGTTGGTGGTTTACCATATTATTCGCCGCTGGATGCTGATTCAGCGCCGCCGTATTGCCTTTGATCGTGCCAAGCAGCGACGTGCCGATATTCTGGCGCAACGCGCCCGTGGCGAGGATGATACGCCGCACAATAACAGCACCGAAGGTTCCATTGATGTAGAAGAACCGGTAATTGATCTGGACGTGATCAGCGCCCAGTCTCTGCGGCTGGTGCGATCCATTCTGACCATGATCGCGTTGGTTTCAGTGATCGTACTGTGGTCTGAGATTCACTCGGCTTTTGGTTTCCTGGAAAACATTCGGCTGTGGGATGTGTCATCGACGATCAATGGTATTGAGTCGGTACAGGCGATCACCATGGGATCATTATTGATCGCCATTTTGGTGATGATTGTGACCACCCAACTGGTGCGGAACCTCCCTGCGCTGCTGGAACTGGCTCTGTTACAGCATTTGGATCTCACGCCGGGAACAGGCTATGCCATTTCGACTATCACCAAGTATCTGTTGATCCTGTTCGGGAGCTTACTCGGCTTCTCAATGTTAGGGATTGAATGGGCGAAATTCCAATGGCTGGTTGCCGCACTGGGTTTGGGGTTAGGCTTTGGTTTGCAGGAGATTTTCGCTAACTTTGTCTCTGGCTTGATCATCTTGTTTGAGAAACCGATCCGTATCGGCGATACCGTGACCATCCGTGATCTCACCGGTAGCGTAACCAAAATTAATACCCGTGCGACGACTATCTCTGACTGGGACCGCAAAGAAATTATCGTGCCGAATAAGGCCTTTATCACTGAGCAATTTATTAACTGGTCACTGTCGGATTCCATTACCCGTGTAGTGCTAACGGTACCGGCTCCAGCCGAAACCAGCAGTGAGGAAGTGACGGAGGTATTACTGACCGCCGCACGTCGCTGTACGTTGGTATTAGATAACCCGCCACCGGAGGTCTATTTGGTCGATCTCCAGCAAGGGATCCAGATTTTCGAGCTGCGTATCTATGCCGCTGAAATGGGCCACCGTATGCCACTGCGCCATGAGATCCACCAGCTGATTCTGGCCGGTTACCGCGAGCACGGTATTACCCTGCCGTTCCCACCTTTCCAGGCCCGTTTAGAAACACTGGGACGTGGGCGTGTGGTTTCTTCGAATCGTAGCCGCACACCGGGCAGTTTGTAAGATAAATCAGTGAGTAAGACACAAAAATGCCCTGTTCTGTGAAGGGTCAGGGCATTTCTTTTAACACCGCTGCGGCGCCAAGGGCGAGGGGTTATTAAGCACGCCCTACTGGGAATGCAATAACATCACTCAGCTTTTCCGCACCCAACGCTAACATCACCAGACGATCAACCCCTAATGCCACGCCAGAACAATCCGGCAAACCGTGCTTTAGGGCATCAATCAGATTCATGTCGATGGGATGTTGTGGCAAACCCCGTTTTTCGCGGCTGCGATTATCTTGCTCAAAACGTTTCAGTTGCTCATCGCCGTCAGTCAGCTCATGGAAACCATTCGCCAGCTCAATACCTTTAAAGTAAACCTCAAAGCGTTCTGCCACGCGGTGATCTTCTGTGCTGATCACCGCAAGGGAAGCTTGCGACGCCGGGAAGTGATACACAAAAGCCGGTTTATCACGGCCAATATGGGGTTCAACCCCAACGGTGAACAGCAATTGCAGCAAGGTATCGCGATCTTCTTCTGTATCGGCAATATTGCTTAAATCCAGTTTTGCCGCGGCTTCGCGCAATTGCGCTTTATCCGCCGACAGAGGGTCAATATCCAAATGACGCAAGAATGCCTGCTGATAAGAAAGCCTTTCTGAGCTATCGCAATCCAGAATTTGTTGCAGCAGATCCTCCACCTCATCCATCAAACGATACATATCATAATGCGGGCGATACCATTCCAGCATAGTGAATTCAGGATTGTGATGACGGCCAGCTTCTTCATTGCGGAAACTGCGCCCCAATTGATAGATAGAGCCGCTACCCGCCGCCAACAGGCGCTTCATGTGATATTCCGGACTGGTCATCATGTACAGCGTCAAACCATCGGCAGCGCCCGGGCCAACAAACCGGGTTTGGAATGGGACTAAATGGATGTCCGTCACTGTCGCTTGGCTCATGGTGGGCGTTTCAACTTCTAATACGCCACGATCGGCAAAAAAGCGCCGGATCTCTGCCATTATTGCTGCGCGCTTCAACAAATTGGCGATGGGTGCACTCGGCTGCCAGCTTGCCGTTTCGCTCATGGTTGTTAACTCCGAAATCAAACAGGGGGTGCAGTCTACTCGCATCTACTCACTCAGACAAATCTGTCACTCATCTGCCAGATTTCCCCCTCGAATTCAGCATTTCACTCGGTGAAAAAGACTTTTGCCCAGCATATCCTGTCTGGGATCACGTTTTTGCTAGTAATGCCCTTGAGGTAGTTCAAATAAAACAAAACAATCGATCACATCAAATTTCTACCACTTAGCATTGGGTATAATTATTCCCATGTAAAAAGTAAGAAATAGCTATTCTTAATACCATCATTCTGGTCGCTTACCAATCAGTTAGCTGGATAATAATTTTAAAGAATATATAGATTTTAATTATATATACCCAAAATGATTTAAGTTGCTGGAAAGCAGTCAACGCACATGTAGCTTGAAGTATGGCGGGTATTTCACTTGAACAATGGAGAAGCGCAGTGCAAACCTTTAACGCCGATCTTGCCATTATCGGGGCCGGGGGAGCTGGTTTACGTGCAGCAATAGCCGCAGCGGAAGCCAACCCTCAGCTGAAGATTGCTCTGATCTCGAAAGTATACCCAATGCGTAGCCATACTGTGGCTGCCGAAGGGGGATCAGCTGCTGTCACACAGGACCACGATACCTTTGACTACCATTTCCACGATACCGTAGCCGGTGGCGACTGGTTATGCGAACAAGATGTTGTGGACCACTTTGTCCATAGCTGCCCGGAAGAAATGGCACAGTTGGAAATTTGGGGCTGCCCATGGAGCCGTAAGCCAGATGGTTCTGTTAACGTCCGCCGTTTCGGCGGAATGAAAATTGAACGGACTTGGTTTGCAGCAGATAAAACCGGCTTCCACATGCTACACACCCTGTTCCAGACCTCTTTAAAATACCCACAAATTCAACGATTTGATGAGCACTTTGTGCTAGACATTCTGGTCGATGATGGTCAGGCTCGTGGTGTTGTTGCCATGAATATGATGGAAGGCACTCGGGTACAAATCCGTGCCAATGCTGTGGTCATGGCCACTGGCGGCGCAGGTCGGGTTTATCGTTATAACACCAACGGCGGTATTGTTACCGGTGATGGGATGGGAATGGCCTTCCACCACGGCGTGCCACTACGTGACATGGAATTTGTGCAATATCACCCTACCGGATTACCGGGTTCAGGCATCTTGATGACCGAAGGTTGTCGTGGTGAGGGCGGTATTCTGGTCAACAAAGATGGCTACCGTTATTTGCAGGATTACGGCATGGGGCCAGAAACCCCGCTCGGCGAGCCAAAGAACAAATACATGGAATTAGGCCCGCGCGATAAAGTATCACAAGCTTTCTGGCATGAATGGCGCGCTGGCCGCACTATCGCCACCCCTCGCGGTGATGTGGTTTATCTGGACTTGCGCCACTTGGGCGAGAAAAAACTACTTGAACGCCTGCCATTTATTTGTGAATTGGCCAAAGCGTATGTCGGTGTCGACCCGGTGAAAGAGCCAATTCCAGTGCGCCCAACCGCGCATTACACCATGGGCGGCATTGAAACCAACCAACAGTGTGAAACCCGAATCAAAGGGCTGTTCGCGGTCGGTGAATGTTCTTCTGTTGGTCTGCACGGCGCAAACCGTCTGGGCTCCAACTCACTGGCAGAACTGGTGGTCTTTGGCCGTCTTGCTGGCGAACAAGCCGCTTTGCGCGCCATGGAAAGCACCCCCGCCAATGGTAGTGCGCTGGATGCACAGGCCCGTGATGTGGAAACTCGCCTGAGCAACCTGATGAAACAGGAAGGGACTGAAAACTGGTCTAAAATCCGCGATGAAATGGGCTTATCAATGGAAGAAGGTTGTGGCATTTACCGCACACCGGAACTGATGCAGAAGACCGTGGATAAACTGGCTGAGCTGAAAGAGCGCTTCAAACGCGTGAAAATCACCGATAACTCCAGTGTTTTCAATACCGACCTGCTCTATACCATTGAGCTAGGTTATGGTTTAGATGTGGCCGAATGTATGGCCCACTCTGCACTGAATCGTAGAGAATCCCGCGGGGCGCACCAACGTCTGGATGAAGGCTGCACCGAACGTGATGATGTGAACTTCCTCAAACACACGCTGGCCTTCCATACCCCTGGCGGCGCACCACGCCTTGAATACAGCGACGTAAAAATTACCAAGCTGGCCCCGGCAAAACGCGTTTATGGTGGTGAAGCTACCGCCCAAGATGCAAAAGACGCCAAAGATGCGAAAGATTTAAAGGATAAGGAGCAGGCGAATGACTGATATGAAACTCCTGAAAATGGAAGTCATGCGCTATAACCCGGAACGTGATAGCGAACCTCACTTCGAAACCTTTGAAGTGCCTTACGATGAGCAGACTTCTCTGCTGGATGCGTTGGGGTATATCAAAGATAACCTGGCACCAGATCTGTCTTATCGTTGGTCTTGCCGGATGGCTATTTGTGGCTCGTGCGGCATGATGGTCAATAAAGTGCCAAAACTCGCCTGTAAAACTTTCCTGCGCGAATATACCGGTGGGATGAAGGTTGAGGCGCTGGGTAACTTCCCAATCGAGCGCGACTTAGTGGTTGATATGACTCACTTTATTGAGAGTCTGGAAGCCATCAAACCTTATATCATTGGCAATGATCGCAAGCCCAAAGACGGCCCGAATAAGCAGACTCCGGCGCAGATGGCGAAATACCACCAGTTCTCTGGCTGTATTAACTGTGGCCTGTGCTATGCCGCCTGCCCGCAGTTTGGTCTGAATCCTGAGTTTATTGGCCCAGCAGCCATCACTCTGGCTCACCGTTACAATCTGGATAACCGTGACCACGGTAAGAAAGAGCGTATGCCACAGCTTAACGGCAAAAATGGTGTCTGGAGTTGTACCTTTGTTGGCTACTGTTCTGAAGTTTGTCCTAAGCACGTTGACCCTGCGGCTGCCATCCAGCAAGGCAAGGTTGAGAGTGCCAAAGACTTCATGATCGCCATGCTGAAACCACAATAAGGGAGGGGAAACAGTAATGACTACTAAACGTAAAGCTTACGTCCGTACCATGGCCCCGAACTGGTGGCAACAGCTCGGTTTTTATCGCTTTTATATGTTGCGTGAAGGCACTTCCGTACCCACAGTCTGGTTCAGTATTCTGTTGATTTACGGAGTGTTCGCACTGAAAAGTGGCCCCGCAGGGTGGGAAGGCTTTGTTGGATTCCTGCAAAATCCGCTGGTGCTACTGATCAATATCATTACGTTATTGGCCGCGGTGTTACATACCAAAACCTGGTTTGAACTGGCACCAAAAGCCGCCAATATTATTGTTAAAGACGAAAAAATGGGTCCAGAGCCAGTTATCAAGGCGCTGTGGGTTGTGACTATCGTGGCTACCGCGATTATTCTGGCCGTTGCCTTACTCTAACCCGGAGGAGAACAAGATGAATCAAGTCCCTAAGCGCTCCGATGAACCTATCTTCTGGGGTCTGTTCGGTGCCGGTGGCATGTGGAGTGCCATTATTGCACCTGCGGTTATTCTGTTGGTTGCCATTTTGCTGCCACTGGGAGCCTTCCCAGGAGAAGCATTAAGCTATGAGCGCGTGCTGGCATTTTGTCAGAGTTTCATTGGCCGGGTATTCCTGCTGCTGATGATTATTCTGCCACTGTGGTGTGGTTTACACCGCATCCACCACGCCATGCATGATTTGAATATCCACGTCCCCGCCGGGAAATGGGTATTCTATGGCCTGGCTGCCATTCTGAGTGTGGTCGCTATTATCGGTGTCCTAACACTGTAATTATTCATGCCTGATCTGCGGCCTGCTCTTTAGCGGGCCGTTTCTTTTTCAGCACTCAGCCAATAACTCAGATTCATCCATTTGCGCCATTGATAACTGATAGCTATTCTCAACCATAGCGTAATTATCAGAAAACTAAGGTACGTCAATGCGTCTGTGGTCAAAATTATCCGTAATAACAGCAACGTTGCTTTCTGTCGCTTGTGGTGTCACGCCGCCAAAAGACGTGAAAATCGTCGATAACTTCCAACTACCCCGCTATCTCGGCACCTGGTATGAAATTGCCCGACTGAACCATTCCTTTGAGCGCGGATTAGATTATGTCACGGCTAATTACTCACCCCGTGATGATGGCGGTGTAAAAGTTATTAATCGGGGTTATAACACGAAGAAACAGCAATGGCAGGAGAGTATCGGCAAAGCCTATTTTATTGGTTCTCCGCAACAAGCCGCACTGAAAGTCTCTTTCTTTGGCCCATTTTATGGCGGCTATAATGTCATTGATTTAGATGATGAATATCAACATGCTTTGATTGCTGGCCCTAACCGGGAATATCTGTGGATATTATCCCGCACGCCGACAATTGATAACCAAACCCGCGATCGTTTGGTATCTGTCGCGAAGCATTATGGTTTCCCGGTGGAGGAGTTAATATGGGTTAAACAAGGGGAGCTCCCTCCCCTATAATTTATGAGGTCAGCTTCAGCCCGATAATTCCGGCTAAAATAAGCCCCAGACTAAATACACGCGCCAAGCTGGCCGATTCCCCTAGGAGCACAATGCCTAGAATCGCTGTTCCCACTGCACCAATACCGGTCCAGACCGCATAGGCCGTGCCTGCTGGGAGTGTTTTCATGGCATAGGCCAATAAAAAGACACTGGCTGCCATGGCGACCAGAGTGACAATACTGGGTGTCAGACGCGTAAAACCATGGGAATATTTCAGGCCGATAGCCCAAATCACTTCTAACAAACCTGCAATAACCAGAATAATCCAAGCCATGGTAACCACCTCGCTCAGGCGGGGTCGTCCCCGAAAAAAACAGATGCGTGCCGGGTCGTCCCAGGCAGCCGATAGGTAAGGGTGATACGTTATCACTCTAAATAATAAGCTTCAATATTATGCTCAATCAAAAATAAAGCCGGCGACAATTGCCGCCGATAAAAATGCAACTTGCAGTCTATTCAGCACTGCGTTCAATAGCACTACCTGCGCTTTGAACATCTTTACCCACACCTTTGGTGGTATTGCAGGCGCTCAATGAAGAGATAACTATCAATGAGAAAATAATGGCAATGCTTTTCTTTAACATTATAGAAGATCCTTATGGTATGAAATTATCTATACGCCCTATAAGGATAGTCAAAAAAATAGCATTGCACTTTTTCTGACTTAAATTACTGTAATGGATAGCTAACCCCAGATAGCAGAAAACCGCCGATTAAGCGGTTTTCTTTCATTCTCAGCGCAACTTTCACACCGCTTTGCAGTGCTGGCTTACTTAACGCGAGAAACGTATTCGCCAGAGCGAGTATCAACTTTGATGACTTCGCCAACCTGTACGAATAGTGGCACTTTGACCACTGCACCAGTACTCAGCGTTGCTGGCTTACCACCGGTACCGGCAGTATCGCCTTTCAGGCCTGGGTCAGTGTCAACAATTTCCAGTTCAATAAAGTTTGGTGGGGTCACAGAAATAGGCTGACCATTCCACAGAGTTACAATACATTCAGCTTGGTCAATCAACCACTTAGCATTGTCGCCAATGGCTTTAGCATCGGCTTGCAGTTGTTCGTAAGTCTCGTTATTCATGAAGTGCCAGAACTCACCGTCGTTGTACAGGTAAGTCAGGTTCAGATCGTTAACGTCAGCGCCTTCCAGAGAATCGGTTGATTTGAAGGTCTTTTCAACGCGCCCGCCAGTCAGCAGACGGCGCATCTTAACACGAGCAAAAGCCTGGCCTTTGCCTGGTTTTACGAACTCGCTGGACTCAACTGCATAAGGCTCGCCCTCGAACATGATTTTAAGACCGGGACGAAAATCGTTGCTATAATAACTGGCCATGATGGTCCTCAAGAAACTGGTAGTAAGCCTAAAAAATGGCAAGTATTGTAACCCGAAACATGCCAATTAGAGAAGATTGGTTGCAACAACTCGCCGATGTAATTACTGATCCGGACGAATTGCTAAGAATTCTGCAGTTAAATGAACATCCTAACCTGCAACAAGGTACTGCTGCGCGTCGTTTATTCCCCTTAAGAGTGCCCCGAGCATTCGTTGCGCGTATGCAACCGGGAAACCCATCAGACCCTTTACTGCTTCAAGTGCTCACCGCGCGGGAAGAGTTTATCGCCGCTCCCGGTTTTACCAACGACCCGCTTGATGAGCAGCGCAGTGTTGTCCCCGGCTTATTGCACAAATACCGCAACCGCGCGCTATTGCTGGTCAAGGGCGGCTGTGCCGTTAATTGCCGCTATTGTTTCCGCCGTCATTTCCCTTATCAGGATAACCAAGGCAACAAAGCTAATTGGCGTCAGGCGCTGGACTATGTTCGCCAACATCCTGAACTGGACGAAATCATTTTTTCGGGCGGCGATCCGTTAATGGCAAAAGACAGTGAACTCAGTTGGTTATTGGATGAGATTGAAAATATATCCCACATCAAACGGTTGCGTATCCATACTCGCTTGCCGGTTGTTATCCCCGCACGTATTACCGCAGAGCTATGTCAGCGCCTGAGTGATTCGCGATTACAGGTGCTGATGGTGACACATATCAACCACGCCAATGAAATTGACGCGTCATTACGAGACAGTATGGCACAGCTCAAGCGAGCGGGTGTGACGCTACTGAATCAGAGCGTGTTGCTACGTGGGGTCAATGATGATGACGAGGTCTTGGCGGCATTAAGTAATGCCTTGTTTGATGCGGGTATACTGCCCTACTACATCCATGTGCTGGATAAAGTACAAGGTGCGGCTCATTTTATGGTCGATGATGATGAAGCCCGGCAGTTAATGAAAGGGTTACTCAGCCGCGTATCGGGTTATTTGGTACCACGTCTGGCACGAGAAATCGGGGGGCAGCCTAGTAAAACGCCGCTGGACCTCCGGTTGATGCAGGATGAATTACAGTAAGAATACTCTCGCCAACCCACGGAAGAATCAGGGGACGCGATGGCATCCCCTGTGCGTCCTTCAGATATCAAGGACACTTATAAACTTCGCCGACCATTTTGCTATCTAGTGGAGCAAAGCTTGATAGGAAGGTTTCACTTGGGCTGGTTGCGCCATAGATAACATTGCCACCCATTGCCGCTGCTTTATTGCGTAGGTCATTTGCTGCACCACGCATAGAGCTACTTTCACCACTTGAGATCCAATTGCTCTGAGTACCTGTCACCTGCCCAACTAACTGACATTCACTACCCGGTTTGGTATCGGAGAACTTCACTTGCTCGCCCGCCGAACTCAATTGGTTAGTGGAGCTACAGCCTGCCAGCAACAGCGCTGCTGAAAGACCAAGTAACACTTTAATCCGCATTTTTTTCCCCATTCAAAGTTGAGAATCACGCTAAAGATTACCAGAAAGCACCGCTGCCGCTTAGGCATCCGTTGCCGAAATTATCCAGGTACCCGATGTCGAGACTGATGGCTAATAATGAACAGTTTACACATTAAATCAGCAACGAAGATAATAAAAGTCCTGCAATCATCACACTGAATGAAATAAAAGCGCTTTTAGCGCGTTTAGTTATGAAATTTGAATCAGAAAAAACTGAGTATAAAGCACGAACGAGGCAAGGTTATGACAGGAGTGGATGTGTAGCCGGTTTTTATTTCCATAAAAAAGCGAGCAGGTTACCCCGCTCGCTTTAGGTTTATAGCTTAATCAGCAATCAATGAAGCTATAGGGTTGGGAGCATTACATCATGCCGCCCATACCGCCCATACCACCCATGCCGCCAGCGCCCATATCAGCACCTTTGTCATCACGTGGCAGGTCAGTGATCATGCACTCGGTGGTGATCATCAGGCCAGCAATAGAGGCTGCGTACTGCAGAGCAGAACGAGTCACTTTAGTTGGATCCAAGATACCCATCGCGATCATGTCGCCATATTCTTCGCTGTAAGCGTTGTAACCGTAGCTACCTGAACCCGCTTTAACGTTGTTCGCGATAACAGAAGCTTCTTCACCGGCGTTAACCACGATCTGACGCAGTGGAGATTCCATCGCGCGCAGAGCAACTTTAATACCGACGTTCTGGTCTTCGTTGTCGCCTTTCAAGCCAGCCGCTGTGATAGCAGATGCCGCACGAATCAGAGCAACACCACCACCAGCAACCACGCCTTCTTCTACCGCAGCACGAGTTGCGTGCAGAGCATCTTCAACGCGCGCTTTTTTCTCTTTCATTTCAACTTCAGTTGCGGCACCAACTTTGATAACGGCAACGCCGCCAGCCAGTTTAGCGACACGCTCTTGCAGTTTTTCTTTGTCGTAGTCAGAAGTCGCATCTTCAATTTGCTGACGGATCTGAGCAACACGGCCCTGAATCGCAGCTTCGTCGCCTACGCCATCAATGATGATAGTGGTGTCTTTATTGATAACAACACGTTTCGCCTGACCCAAATCTTCCAGAGTGGTTTTTTCCAGTTCCAGGCCGATCTCTTCAGAAATAACGGTACCCGCAGTCAGGGTAGCGATATCTTGCAGCATGGCTTTACGACGGTCGCCGAAACCAGGTGCTTTAACAGCGGCAACTTTAACAATACCGCGCATGGTGTTAACCACCAGAGTTGCCAGAGCTTCGCCTTCAACATCTTCTGCAATGATCAGCAGTGGTTTACCCGCTTTCGCTACGGCTTCCAGAACTGGCAGCATTTCGCGGATGTTAGAGATTTTCTTGTCAGCCAGCAGGATGAATGGGCTTTCAAGTTCAATAGAACCGGTTTCTGGTTTATTGATGAAGTAAGGAGACAGGTAGCCGCGGTCGAACTGCATACCTTCAACAACGTCCAGCTCGTCTTGCAGGCCTGAACCTTCTTCAACGGTGATAACGCCTTCTTTACCGACTTTTTCCATCGCTTGTGCAATCAGCTCACCTACAGTTGAGTCTGAGTTTGCAGAGATGGTCCCTACCTGAGCAATTGCTTTAGAATCAGAGCATGGTACAGACAGTTTTTTCAGCTCTTCAACCGCAGCGATAACGGCTTTGTCGATACCGCGTTTCAGATCCATTGGGTTCATGCCGGCCGCAACTGCTTTCAGGCCTTCAGTGATAATGGATTGAGCTAATACAGTTGCAGTAGTGGTACCGTCACCCGCAGCGTCGTTCGCTTTAGAGGCAACTTCTTTAACCATCTGTGCACCCATGTTCTCGAACTTATCTTCCAGTTCGATCTCACGCGCAACTGAAACACCATCTTTGGTGATAGTTGGAGAGCCGAAAGACTTGTCCAGAACTACGTTACGGCCTTTCGGGCCCAGGGTCACTTTTACTGCATCAGCAAGAATGTTTACGCCGCGTAGCATTTTGATGCGTGCGTCGTTACCGAATTTTACGTCTTTAGCTGCCATTGGTATGATTTCCCTTAACTCGTTCAGTTCAGAAGATTAGAGAGCGTATATGTAAATTACGCTTCAACAATTGCCAGAATGTCGCTTTCGGACATGATCAACACTTCTTCATGGTCGATCTTTTCTGACTTCACGCCGTAACCATCGTTGAAAATAACAATGTCGCCAACTTTCACATCCAGCGGCTTGATTTCACCGTTATCCAGGATGCGACCATTGCCGACGGCCAGAACTTCACCACGGGTAGATTTACCCGCCGCAGTGCCAGTTAAAACGATGCCGCCAGCAGATTTGGATTCAACTTCTTTGCGCTTGACGATAACGCGGTCATGCAATGGACGAATTTTCATTGATAGCTCTCCTATTGAGAAGGTCCGTATCAGATTTAGGATTAATATCGGTCTACCTTCACAACCGATACCGTGGCTATCTTAATGGGGGCGACTTCACATCCCTTCAAGGGAGAGAGCAAAAAAAAATTCAGTTTTTTCTTGCCCGCAGGTGGCTCATTTTTGCTCATCTGCGTTGCCCCATTCAAGAAAGCATTATGATTTGCTTTATGAATTTATAATTAATAAACAATCAATTAGAAAAAAAGCGATTTACTTATCATCTTTAAAGCGACTATCTGTCGATTTATCATCCTCATCTGGACGATGCTCTACGATGAAGTGATCATCGGTTTTGCGCTGAAACTCGCCGTCAAAGGTATTTCCGCCGCCCATAGGGCCAGAATTATTGTGATTAAAACCGCCAGCACTAAAACCGCCACGATAAATATTCAGATGTGGCATCAATTTTAACGTCAATGATTTTTGAATCGGAGGCAAAAGCAGCAGCAAACCGAGGAAGTCGGTAAAGAAGCCAGGGATCAGCAGTAAGAAGCCCGCCAATACCAGCGATACACTTTTCACCATTTCAGCCGCAGGACTTTCACCCGCAGCCAGTTTTTGCTGCATCTGCATAAAGGTTTTTATCCCTTGGTTACGCACCAGAGATATCCCCACGCAAGAACTGAAGATCACCAGCAAGAGAGTAACCAGCACACCCAATACAGCGGCAACTTTGATAAATATCGATATTTCTATATATGCCAATAAAAATATCAGCGCTAACGGTAACCAACGCACCGCATTCTCCTTATTCCAATCATTCAGTACCTCTCATCAGGATAAACCTGCCTGACAGATACCATGAAAACCTTGACCCGGCTGGCGTTAACGCTGTTTTTTCCTTTATTAGCGAATTTCAGCGTCAGCCCCTCCTTCAACGAGGGTCGACCCTCATAAAATGGTGGTGGTTGCATCGCTTTTCAAGTTAGGCGGATACTTTTATTACTTATTCGTGCAACTGTGAGAGAAATCACAGATATCAGATCATCTCAATTAATTCCGACCATATAGTGATCCTAGTTCAAGGCTTTTTATCATTAAGCAGCATATGATCCTGTCAGCAATAAGATGAATGGTTAATCTTTCCGCACTTAAGGTTCATGGCGGCATCATATTGCCCACGGCGGCATAATTTAGTTAACAAATACAAAACAAGACAGCACATTAGAGAAGGTTCTCATGTCAAATAACATTCGTATTGAAGAAGACCTGTTAGGTACACGAGAAGTCCCCGCAGAGGCTTACTACGGTGTTCATACCCTGCGTGCGATTGAAAACTTCTATATCAGTAACAGCAAGATCAGTGATGTGCCAGAGTTTGTACGCGGCATGGTCATGGTAAAGAAAGCAGCAGCAATGGCGAACAAAGAGTTACATACCATTCCTCGCAAAATTGCTGACGTCATTATTCAGGCATGTGATGAAGTCCTGGATAAAGGGAAATGTATGGATCAGTTCCCGGTTGACGTGTTCCAGGGCGGGGCCGGTACCTCTTTAAACATGAATACCAACGAAGTTTTGGCCAATATCGGTCTGGAACTGATGGGTCACCAGAAGGGCGAGTATCAATACCTAAACCCTAATGACCATCTGAACAAATGCCAATCCACCAACGATGCCTACCCAACTGGGTTCCGCATTGCGGTGTATGCTTCCATCATGAAGCTTATTGACGCCATCAATCAGTTAAAAGAAGGCTTCGAAAGAAAATCCAAAGAATTCGAGAAAATCCTGAAAATGGGCCGTACCCAATTGCAGGATGCGGTACCAATGACACTGGGGCAAGAATTCAAAGCCTTTGCGGTGTTATTAAAAGAAGAAACCAAAAACCTGCAACGTACCGCAGAGTTGCTGCTGGAGGTTAACCTCGGTGCAACGGCTATCGGTACTGCGCTAAACACGCCTGAAGGTTACTCACAGTTAGCAATACAAAAACTGTCTGAAATCAGCGGCCTGCCATGTGTACCGGCAGAAGACTTGATTGAAGCGACCTCTGACTGTGGTGCTTACGTCATGGTGCACGGCGCACTGAAACGTCTGGCCGTTAAGATGTCAAAAATCTGTAATGACTTGCGTCTGCTCTCCTCTGGCCCACGCACCGGTCTAAATGAAATCAACTTGCCAGAATTGCAGGCCGGCTCTTCTATCATGCCAGCCAAAGTGAATCCGGTTATTCCTGAAGTTGTTAACCAGGTTTGTTTTAAGGTGATTGGTAACGACACTTGCATTACTATGGCGGCCGAAGCAGGTCAGCTTCAGTTGAACGTCATGGAGCCAGTGATTGGGCAGGCAATGTTTGAGTCCATCCACATCCTGACAAATGCGTGTTACAACCTGTTGGAAAAATGCATCAATGGCATCACTGCCAACAAAGAAGTCTGCGAGCGCTACGTCTTTAACTCAATCGGTATCGTTACCTATCTGAACCCATTCATTGGTCACCATAATGGTGACATCGTGGGCAAGATTTGTGCGGAAACCGGTAAAAATGTGCGGGAAGTGGTTCTGGAACGCGGCTTATTAACTGAGGCTGAGCTGGACGACATTTTCTCTGTTGAGAACCTGATGCATCCAGCGTATAAAGCGAAACGTTATACCGATGAAAATGAACAATAAAATAATCATCCGGTAGCCCTATAAGGCACGCATGATCCTCTGGACAGCGTGCCTTTTTACTTTCGGGCAAACACAACTTTTTAACTTTAATTTTTCATTTGGATCAAGGAGTAAACACTATGATAGCCGTAGAATTAGTCATCGTTCTGCTGGCCATTTTTTTAGGGGCCAGGTTAGGCGGTATCGGTATAGGTTTTGCGGGTGGTATTGGGGTTCTGGTATTGGCGATCATTGGTGTCAAACCCGGTAGCATTCCATTCGATGTTATTTCAATTATCATGGCCGTTATTGCCGCCATCTCTGCAATGCAGGTGGCAGGCGGCATGGATTATCTGGTGCAGCAAACTGAAAAATTACTGCGTAAGAATCCAAAACACATCACTATCCTTGCTCCGCTAGTCACATATTTTCTGACCATCTTTGCCGGGACTGGTAACATTTCTCTGTCAGCCTTGCCGGTGATTGCAGAAGTAGCGAAAGAGCAAGGCATCAAACCTTGCCGCCCTCTGTCTACCGCTGTGGTTTCCGCGCAAATCGCCATTACTGCCTCACCGATTTCAGCGGCGGTGGTTTACATGTCTTCCGTCATGGAAGGTCATGGTGTCAGCTACTTACATTTACTGATGATAGTCATCCCATCCACCCTGCTTGCGGTATTTGTGATGTCTCTGATCGTTTCCTGGTGCTTTAACTCCAAACTGTCTGATGACCCTATTTACATCAAGCGTTTGGAAGAAGGTTTGGTCACACTGCGTGGTGACACCGTCAAAGTGATTAAACCACGCGCTAAAACCTCCGTATTGCTGTTCCTGGCAGGTGTATTGTGTGTTGTGGCGTATGCCATCATCAACAGCCCAAGTGTCGGTCTGGTGGCAACACCATTGATGAATACCACTAACGCTATCCTGATTATCATGCTGAGTGTGGCGACCATCACGACGATGGTATGTTCGGTTGATACCGATTCAATCCTGAACTCCAGCACCTTCAAAGCCGGTATGAGTGCTTGTATTTGTATCCTCGGTGTAGCCTGGTTGGGTGATACCTTTGTACAACACAACCTGGACTGGATTAAAGAAACTGCGGGTAGCTTGATTCAAGCTCACTCATGGCTGCTGGCTGTTATCTTCTTCTTCTGTTCAGCACTGCTTTACTCTCAGGCTGCAACTGCCAAGGCATTGATGCCAATGGCAATGGCACTGAACGTTTCACCACTGGCGGCAATTGCTTCTTTCGCCGCGGTTTCTGGTCTGTTCATTCTGCCAACCTACCCAACACTGGTAGCCGCAGTTCAAATGGATGACACCGGCACCACGCGTATTGGTCGCTTCGTGTTTAACCATCCGTTCTTTATCCCGGGCACCATCGGGGTTGCACTGGCCGTGTGCTTCGGCTTCGTGATGGGCGGTCTGGTTCTGTAATCTGCTTTATGGGGCGCAATCCATTTGCGCCCCACTCTCATTGGCGATTTACGCCAAATCTCTCCCACGGTTACACAAATCATCTTCTGACCCACAGCCACTCGCGTTATAGTACCCACTTCGTCATATAAGCCGCGCGACCTACGAGGTTAAGATGTCTGATTGTGATACGAATAATTGTGATGAGAATATTTGTGATGCAATTGTGGTATTGTGCACTGCCCCTGATGAAGCCAGTGCGCAGGATTTAGCCGCGCAGGTTCTGGGTGAAAAACTGGCTGCTTGCGCCACCTTGTTACCCGGTGCGACCTCGATTTACTCCTGGGAAGGTAAACTCCAGCAAGAGTATGAAGTCCAGCTTCTGTTCAAGAGCAATACCCGTCATCAGCAGGCACTTCTCAGCTATATCAAACAACATCACCCCTACCAAACACCGGAATTACTGGTGCTACCGGTACGGGACGGAGATAAAGATTACCTGTCATGGCTCAACGCTTCATTACTCTGATTCTGCTGCTGTGCAGCATTTTACTCGCGCCGCACGGCGCACAGGCTTCGCTATTTGGTGACAACTCATCTTTTGGCCCAAAAAGTAGCCAAAGCCGGTTTATTCCGGTTGATCAAGCGTTTGCTTTTGATTTTCGCCAACAAGGTGACCAACTCGCTCTGAGTTGGCAGATTCATCCAGACTATTATTTGTATCGCCAGCAAATCAAAATCGTGCCGAATAATGCCACTTTTGGGGCATTTACCTTGCCGGAAGGCATTGCTCATCGTGATGAATTCTATGGTGAAGTGGCGATATTCAAGCAACAGCTAACCCTGAAAATCCCTATTACACAAGCCGGTGAGCGGGCCAGTGTCAGTGTGACTTATCAGGGCTGTGCCGAAGCTGGCTTCTGCTATCCGCCAGAAACACGGGTGGTTCCACTCTCCGCCATTACTGCCGGTTCATCCGCAGTCACCGCGCCGCCAATCGCCGCCCCCGCAACTCCGGCACCCGCTGAGCTACCATTCTCCCCTTTGTGGGCGTTGCTCATCGGTATTGGCATCGCCTTTACGCCTTGTGTCTTGCCGATGTATCCGCTGATTTCAGCCATTATTCTCGGGCGTGAAAAACCTCACAGCCAGCGGCGAATATTGTTGTTGGCGATAGTGTATGTGCAAGGGATGGCGCTGACTTACACCCTACTCGGTCTGGTGGTTGCGGCGGCGGGTTTACAATTTCAGGCCGCGCTACAACACCCTTATGTGTTGATTGGGCTATCGGCGCTGTTCGTATTGCTGGCGCTCTCGATGTTTGGCCTTTATTCGCTGCAATTGCCCTCGTCACTGCAAACCCGATTGGTACAGTGGAGCAGTAGCCAGCGGGGCGGTTCGCTGGCCGGTGTTTTTACTATGGGCGCACTGGCGGGCCTTATTTGTTCGCCGTGCACCACCGCGCCGCTCAGCGCCATTCTGCTGTATATTGCCCAAAGCGGTAATATGTTGGCCGGCGGCGGAACACTCTATTTATATGCCTTAGGGATGGGTATCCCGCTGGTGATTGTCACGCTGTTTGGCAACAAACTGCTCCCGCGCAGTGGCCCGTGGATGCAGTACGTCAAAGAGGCATTCGGCTTTGTCATTCTGGCGCTACCCGTGTTTTTACTGGAACGGGTTTTAGGGGATGTCTGGGGCTTACGTTTATGGAGTTTGCTGGCCATCGCCTTCTTCGGCTGGGCATTTATATTAAGCCTAAAAGCTCACTCCGGCTGGGCTCGAGCCTTCCAGTTGTTATTACTGGCAGCTTTGCTAATTGCCGCCCGTCCGCTACAAGACTGGGCGTTCGGCAGCCCCACACAACAGAGTGAAATTAAACATTTAGCATTTAAACAAGTGGCCGATTTACCCCAGTTACAAGCGGCGTTAGCGCAAGCGAAGGGTAAGCCGGTGATGTTGGATTTGTACGCTGACTGGTGTGTCGCTTGTAAAGAGTTTGAGAAATACACCTTCAGTGATGAACAGGTTCAGCGCCAGCTAGCCGATACTGTGTTACTTCAAGCCGATGTGACAGCGAACAGTGCAGAACATGCCGCGCTGTTGAAAGAGTTGAATGTGCTGGGTTTACCGACCATCCTGTTTTTCGATGCGCCAGGGAATGAAATTCCCGCAGCCAGAGTGACCGGTTTTATGAATGCGAGTGGATTCTTGCAGCATCTACAGAACCTCCCGCGCTAATCGTTAACTGATTGATATCCCGACGGTGGATGAGCATATAGTCCGGCTCATCCACTCGTATTTTCAGCTTTCCCCACCGTCATACCTATTGCCAATGTGGCAGCAATGTTGCGCGCCGCCCTAAACACATTGTCTGCGGCATTATCCAACGCCTGATCCAGAGTGCAGATAGTATCAATGACACTGAAAACGGCATCCAGCCCGTGTTCATACACCACATCGACATCGTCGGTCAGGCTACCGGCAATCCCAATCACCGGTTTGTTATAACGCTTAGCCACTCTGGCTACACCAACAGGCACTTTGCCGTGAATGGTTTGGCTATCCATCCTCCCTTCGCCGGTAATCACAAAAGTCGCATCTCGCACTAAAGCATCTAAACCCAGAGCATCCGTCACAATATCAATACCTGGGCTTAGGGTCGCGCCGCAAAAAGCCAACAACGCCGCACCTAACCCCCCAGCAGCCCCCGCGCCCTCAACTTGATCAACATCGATCCCCAGATGGCGCTTAATCACATCAGCGTAATGCCGCAACCCCTCATCCAGTTGGGCAATCATCGCAGGAGTCGCGCCTTTCTGCCGACCAAAAACAACAGAAGCCCCTGCACTGCCGGTGAGTGGATTGGTGACATCACAAGCCACCTCGATTCGGCACGACTTGATACGTGGGTCAAGCTCTGAAATATCAATCCGATCCAGCTCAGCCAGCTTACCGCCGCCAAAACCAAGCTGCTTCCCATGCTTATCCAGCAGTTTGACTCCCAGCGCCTGCACCATCCCTGCGCCACCATCATTGGTCGCGCTACCTCCGATACCAATAATGATATGTTTCACGCCCTGATTAAGCGCCTTACCAATCAATTCGCCAGTACCGTAAGAGGTGGTTTTCAATGGATTACGCAAGGGAGGTGGAACAAGCTCAAGTCCACTGGCAGCGGCCATTTCAATGAATGCACACTTTTCATCACCGGATATTCCGTAAAAAGCATTAATTTCTTCCCCCAACGGGCCAGTGACATTAACCTGCATAATCCTGCCCGCCGTGGCTGCAACCATCGCTTCTACCGTGCCCTCGCCACCATCGGCAACCGGCAACTTGATATATTCTGCATCAGGAAATTGAGTACGAAAGCCCGCTTCAATTTGTACGGCAACTTCCAGCGCGGATAAACTTTCTTTATAAGAGTCTGGAGCAATGACTATTTTCATAAATGATTCAATCTCATAAGCTATCCATACCACTCAAGACAGCGGGATGTTTATTAGTATAGCCCTGTAACCCGGTGGCAAGCTGCTGCACTAGAAAATGCGCCCTGCTTCACAGACTACGGGATAGCAAAAACTATGCTGTCACCTTGCCGTTATAGCTTTAGCAGGAAACTAAGCAATAAAGAGTTAGAAAAATCGAGCGGAAGTAGTGATAAGGTACAGGGGTCACTGGCAGAAAGTGCCAATACATTTATTTGTGCGATAAGCAGTGGAAGACCATACTTGCCAGTAATCAGTTAGAGGAGAGCAATGTGCAACGCGAACAAGTTTTAAGCAGCGCGCTCAATCTGTTAGAACAGAAAGGGCTGGCAAATACCACTCTGGAGATGCTGGCAGAAGAAGTCTCTGCCGAGGTCAGTGATCTGACCCGATTTTGGCCTGATCGCGAGGCGTTACTATATGATTGCCTGCGCTATCACGGTCAACAGATCGACACCTGGCGGCGTCAATTGCAGCTAGATGAAACATTATCGCCGAAACAAAAACTACTGGCGCGCCACCAAACACTCAGTGAACAAGTACAAAACCAGCGCTATCCCGGTTGCCTGTTTATTGCGGCATGCAGTTTCTATCCTAATGACGACCACCCTATTCACCAGTTGGCAGAACAGCAAAAACAAGCCTCGCTAAATTATACTCAGGAATTGTTGCACGAGATGGATGCTGACGATGCAGGTATGGTCGCACAGCAGATGGAACTCATTTTGGAAGGTTGCCTGAGTAAGCTGTTAGTTAAGCGCCAATTGCAAGATGTTGAAGTCGCCAAACGCCTGGCAGAAGATATATTGGAAGTTGCTCAATGCCGAAAAAACGGTGCGCTAAGTTAAGGCTGCATCAGGTAAAATTTCAGGGCAATTTACAGAGTTTTTCCCATTTTTGCCTGAAAAGAAAGCGATCAATATGATTTTAGGGGTTTTACGCGATAAATTCGTTGACGATCAGCGCCCAATACGGTTTAATGCGCCCCGTTGCCCGGATAGCTCAGTCGGTAGAGCAGGGGATTGAAAATCCCCGTGTCCTTGGTTCGATTCCGAGTCCGGGCACCATATTCATAACCTGTTTGTTAAGAACTAAGATTTTTAACAGGCATGACAAAGTACCCGAATCATCATCGTGCAAGTAGGCTGTAACTGCTACACCTTGGTTGAACATAGGGGAATAATAAACCGGAGAATGTCGATGACAAACTTCGGTTTTATTGTGTCTTAAGGCGGAGGATATTGACAGTTTTTCAGCGCACCTGCCAATATTCTGTTAAGGAAAGCGGTAATTTTTTCTTTCTGTTATGCCGATTTTTAAAAAAAACCTCTTTTCTCTCAAAAGTCTCTTCCAACGCCAGTCTGAGGCTATCTATATCGCCCTCAACATATTCCAGTGTGACCGCAATACTTGAATGCCCTGGCAGGGTCTGAACCACTTTCTGATTACGATCCGGTGATTTCATCATTTCAGTGGCGATCAATAACCTTGTAATAAGGGGTAGATGCAGCTTGTATGCTTTTTGTGGCCC
The DNA here is from genome assembly GCF_901472495.1 of Yersinia enterocolitica subsp. enterocolitica. Lineage (NCBI taxonomy): Bacteria > Pseudomonadati > Pseudomonadota > Gammaproteobacteria > Enterobacterales > Yersiniaceae > Yersinia > Yersinia enterocolitica. The sequence goes on along the minus strand of NZ_LR590469.1, from coordinate 3,757,151 downwards.
CCTGATAAGTCATCATTTCCTGTGGAGATGCGGGTGTTTTAGATATGATTTTGATAGTTCCTGAAAATTGACCAAATTTTTCTGACGGGAATGCTTCATAGCGGATATTGACTTTATCTTCTGCTGATATATATGGAATAGAATCATTGGGAACCCAAATAACCAGATAATGATTTTTTATCAATGTAGGAATTATTTGAAGTAAACTATCACCAACATTTATCATTTGACCTACCGTAACACTCATCGAATCAATTTGGCCATCCGACAACGCGCGAACAATGATCTCTCCTCCTGCATCTGTATTGATTAGTTCGCGTTGTAAGGCGTAGCGCTGGAGCTCCATTTGATTAATTCGGTTATCAAATTCCGCCGATTGTGTTTGAATTTCACTCTCCAGAGTAATTAGTTGCAAAGAATTTTGTTCATTTTGACCACTTAGGTTTAATAAATTATTTTGCTGTTGATAATACAGAGAAACCTGGTTAGTTAATTGATCTTTACTTATTAAACCTTTTTCTTGATAAGCACTGTAATTATCCATATTATCTTTCATTAACTTTACTCCTTGTTCTGCTTTATGGATAAAATCAGAAGAGCGCTTAAAGGCGGCAGCATACTGTATTTTTTGTTTTCCCAGCGAATCTATAGTCGTTTTTTTACTGTTTTCAATTCGAGAAATAATGCTACTCACACGCTCAAGTTGATTTTTAATGTTTTCGCGCTGATTATCACTCACAACACCACTACGAGTACTCTTACTAATATCAGTTTGGTAAATAGGATCATCTTTTTTGATTATTTGTCCTTCCGTTACAAATTTCTTAACCACAAAGCCTTGAACACCTGAATACACACTCACCGCCCTAGGATAAGTTGTTATCTCACCACCAACATTGACCCGCCGCGTGTAGGTGCCAGCCATGGCCTCAGCACAGGTACGCTCCACGACATCAATCGCGGGGATTATCACGTTGTTCTGCCGGAGATAGATTAGTAACTCTTCGGCCAGGAGAATACCTTTATCGGTGCGTGTCGCCATCGACAGCAGGTGTGTAATACAGTCCTGTTGTGTTTTTCCGGTGAACGCCTTTACGCCAAGATAGCGGTACAGTTCGGTTAAATGCTCGCGCCGGGCCGTATCCCTGCCGGAAAGGTAAGCTTGCCAGAGATCCCCGGTGAGTTTTAGCCTGCTGGCGATATGCTTCAGCAGCGCATCAGAGGGTGGGATTTTTTTACCCGGGGCAAAGCCGACAGAGAAAGAATCTGCCTCCTTGCCATATAATTTCCCTCATAAATTATTCGATGCAGTATTTTTAACAAAATGGTTATCGCATAAGGGTACACCCTGAAGCTAAGTAAAGTCCGCTGAGTGCAACTAACGGACATAACAAATTCAGCGGTAGGTCTCTCGTGTGCAACCATGCTCAGCGGGAGAATATTCGGCTTTGCATAAGGGCTTGAGGTATATTCCTGCTGAAATGCCACCCAGAACGTGATTCAGGGTTAATTCACATACCTCAGTGCATTCAAAATTAACGTGAAGGCGGGAAGGGCCTGCCTTCTACTCGGATAGTACAGATGGTAACCAGGTAACAGGGGGGACCACTCCTCAAGCACCGGCATCAGCCTTCCTTCCTTTATATATCTTTGCACCACATCTTCCGGTGCGTAAGCCAGTCCATACCCTTCGAGTGCCGCTGTTAACAACTGTGGTGAAGTATTAAAAATCATCTGACCGGGAACCTGAACTTTTACTTCCTGACCGCCTTTCTCGAACTCCCAGGCGAACAGGCCTCCGTGTGTGGAAAGCCGCAAATTGGCGCAGTTGTGTGAGGTCAGATCATGTGGCGTTTCTGGCTTAGGATGTCGGGAGAAATAGTCAGGAGAGCCAACAACTATCATGCGAAAATCAGGAGAAATACGCATGGCAATCATATCTTTGGCAATCTGATCCCCGATACGAACTCCCGCATCGAAACGGCCCGCCACAATATCGATTAATCCGTAATCCACGTTAATTTCAAGCGTGATATCAGGATATTCCTTCAGCAGCTTTGAAAGTTTTGGCCACAGTATTGTGGTAGCCGGATGGTCATGGGAACTGATGCGTATCGTGCCGCCCGGTTTCTCGCGCAGCTCTCCTAAAGTGGCAAGCTCAGTTTCGATCCCGTCGTAGTAAGGCGTTAGATTCGCAAGAAGCCGTTCTCCCGCCTCGGTTGGCACAGCACCTCGCGTTGTCCGAGTAAGTAAACGGATGCCCAGTCTTTCCTCCAGACCACGAATACTATGACTGATCGCCGATTGTGAAACGCCCAGATGTGCTGCGGCTCGGGTGAAGCTTTTTTCACGTGCTACCGTGATGAAAACAGCAAGATGATTAAAGTCCGTATGGTCCATTATGAATTTACCTCATGTTAGTTATCTGAGTATGCCACTTCTGTAATGCCGGTTCATTATCTAAAGTAGACACATCCCACCTAATCAAGCCGTGCTTGTGAGGTGTTCAAATCCACAAACAGGAGACTCATCATGCAAAAGCGACAATTAGGTAACAGTGGTCTGGAAGTATCGGCACTTGGTCTGGGTTGTATGGGGTTGACTTTCGGTTACGGTCCTGCCACCGATAAAGCTGAAGCGATCAAACTTATCCGTGCGGCTTATGAACGCGGTGTAACACTGTTCGATACCGCAGAAGCCTACGGCCAGGTCAATGAAGAAATGGTTGGCGAAGCCGTAGCGCCTTTCCGTGACCAGATCGTTATCGCGACAAAATTCGGTTTTAAGGACGGTAATGCAGCGGCGGGCCTCGACAGCCGTCCTGAGCGTATCCGCACTGTTGTTGAACAGTCCCTTAAGCGCCTGAAAACGGATTACATCGATCTCTTTTACCAGCATCGTGTGGATCCAAACGTGCCAATGGAAGATGTCGCCGGTGCCGTACGTGACCTTATTCAGGAAGGAAAGGTAAAATATTTTGGGATGTGTGAGGCGGGTGTAAAAGCTATCCGTGACGCTCATGCCGTTCAGCCTCTTTCTGCACTGCAGAGTGAATACTCTATGTTCACCCGTGAACCTGAAGACGTCATTATCCCGACGCTCGAAGAGCTGGGCATCGGTTTCATACCTTTCAGCCCGCTGGGTAAAGGCTTCCTGACAGGAAAAATTGATGGTGCAACCACCTTTGCCGACGGTGATGTCCGAAATAATCTGCCGCGTTTTGCTGACGAAGCCCGTCAGGCCAACCACAACCTGGTCGCACTGATCGGTAAAGTCGCTGAACGTAAACAAGCAACCCCTGCACAGATTGCTTTAGCCTGGTTGCTGGCACAAAAACCATGGATTGCACCGATCCCCGGCACAACAAAACTCCACCGTCTCGAAGAAAATGTGGGCGGGGCTGCTGTTGAACTGACTACTGCCGATCTGCAGGAAATTGCAGATGTGCTGGCAAAAGTTCCCGTCCAGGGCGAGCGCTATAACGCTGCAATGATGAAGTCCATCAACCGCTAAGCCTTGCTTCATTAACCGGCGACGTGTGTCGCCGGTATCCTCCCGCATTCATTCTCAGAGGACATCATCATGACGACTCAATCTCTTAAAGGCCGTATCGCACTGGTCACCGGCGGAACAACCGGACTGGGTTTCGGTGCGGCGAAACGACTGGTTGAACACGGCGCAACAGTCTATATCACCGGCCGCCGGCAGAACGTGCTGGACGAGGCAGTAAACAAACTGGGCACCTCCGCAAGAGCTATATGTGCGGATGTCTCAAGTAAAGAAGACATGCTGCGTGCGGCGGCAACCATTAAAGCCGAGCAGGGGCATCTCGATATTTTGTTCGCTAACGCGGGCGGTGGCCATGCTACGCCACTCGAAGAACTGACCGAAGATCAGATTGACAGCGAACTGAGCATTAATATTAAAGGTGTTGTACTCACTATGCAGAGCATGCTGGACGTGCTTCGTGACGGTTCTTCCGTAGTGCTAAATGCGTCGATTACTGCAGATATGGGGTTACCTGGATTTGCTGTTTATGCAGCGACCAAAGCGGCAGTACGTTCACTGGCACGCAGCTGGACCACGGATTTAAAAGGGCGAGATATCCGGATCAATACCATAAGCCCCGGTGTAATCCCGACCGAAGGTTACAGCAACGAACAGAAAATGAGTGACAACGATATTGCCTCATATGTGGAGCGAGTTTCTGCAGAAATTCCGGCCGGGCGCGTGGGCACCGTAGAAGATATCGCTGATGCGCTGATTTTTCTGGTATCAGACTCGAGCACGTACATACGTGGCATTGACCTGATTGTTGATGGCGGGATGACACGTGTTTATGCCGGTAAGAACTGAGGAGATGACGATGCAGAAAATAAAATCGGAAGAACGCCACATCATATGTGAACTGCGATGTGAACCTGAGAATCGTGAGCGCGTTAAAGAGCTGGTTCTGAAATTTGTTGAACCAGCACGCCTAGAAACAGGTTGCCTGTATTACGATCTCTATCAAAAAATCGATGAACCGGACACATTTTATATTATTGACGGATGGGTCAACCAGGAAGCAGTAACCAGCCATGCGGAAAACCCGCATGTTGCTGAAGTCATGTCAGACCTGCAACCTCTGCTGACATTTGGGCCTTCTATTAGTCTCATTACCCGTGTCAGTGACTGATAGGGGGACAGGTTATTCTTCGATGGCATCTGGATCACGGTTACCTGAAAGAGCATCTGTTTCGCCACAGCCAGAGGTACAAAAATCACCTTAACGTACAATAATTTTCGATATCCAAACTGACCCCTACATATTTAAAAGAAGAACACCGGACTGGTCGGTGTTCTTCAGACTGCTGACAAACCTCGATAACTCGATCTTGCAAGGTGAAGGCAGGCAGAAAAGTAAAGCGTCCGCGCCAGGGAGGGGTTTACGGCGTCTTTACGATCTGCCTGTTTTCACCGTTATGGGCACTTTGTCATTAACCTCAAACCAGCTTAATAGCTGGTTTTTTGCTTTCTGCCGTTTGGATGTTCCCGAATAGCGACACAAGCCCCCCCTTTATCAAGGAGGGCTGTGGTGAGATTACAATGCGTTAGTGAAGGTACGAGAGATAACATCCTGCTGCTGCTCGGATGTTAGGGCATTAAAGCGAACTGCGTAGCCAGAAACGCGGATGGTGAGGTTCGGATAGTTCTCTGGATGAGCGATAGCATCCAGCAACATGTCGCGGTTCATCACATTAATATTGAGATGCTGCCCACCTTCCATAGCCGCATCATGGTGAAAATAGCCATCCAACAAGCCAACGAGATTATTATTACGTACAGCTGAGTCCTTGCCCAATGCCGCAGGGACAATCGAGAAGGTGTACGAAATCCCGTCTTTAGCATATTTGAACGGCAGCTTACTGACCGAGGTAAGTGAGGCTATCGCCCCTTTGCGATCACGACCATGCATCGGGTTGGCCCCAGGCGCAAACGGCATACCGCTGCGTCGTCCATCCGGCGTATTACCGGTCTTCTGGCCATACACCACGTTAGAAGTGATGGTCAGAATTGACTGGGTCGGTACCGCATGACGATAAGTCGGCAGCTTGCTGATTTTCTTCATAAAGCGCTCAACCAGATCACAAGCAATCGCGTCGACACGCTCATCGTTGTTACCATACTGCGGATATTCGCCTTCAATCGCAAAATCAATGGCTAGCCCGTCAGTATCACGGATAGGTTTAACCTTGGCGTACTTAATCGCCGAGAGTGAATCCGCCGCCACCGAAAGCCCGGCAATACCACACGCCATAGTACGATAAACATCGCGATCGTGTAGTGCCATCAGCGAAGCTTCGTAACTGTATTTATCGTGCATGTAATGAATCAGGTTCAGGGCACTGATGTATTGCACCGCCAACCAGTCCATAAATACATCAAGGCTGACCATTACCCGCTCATAATCCAGCACCTCATCAGTCATTGGCGCGCATTTCGGGCCAACCTGGATTTTGAGTTTTTCGTCCACGCCACCATTGATGCAATACAACAACGTTTTGGCCAGATTGGCGCGTGCGCCAAAGAATTGCATCTGCTTACCCAGCACCATTGGGCTGACACAACAGGCAATAGCATAATCATCACTATTAAAGTCAGGGCGCATCAGGTCATCATTCTCGTACTGCAACGAAGATGTCTGGATAGAAACATTGGCCGCGTAGCTCTTAAATGCCGCCGGCAGAGCCTCCGACCATAAAATGGTCAAGTTAGGCTCCGGTGCCGGGCCCATAGTGTCCAATGTATGAAGATAACGGAACGTATTTTTGGTAACCAAAGTACGACCATCCAACCCCATTCCGCCGAGTACTTCGGTTGCCCAAATCGGGTCACCGGAGAACAATGAATCAAACTCAGGAGTCCGTAGGAAACGCACCATACGGATCTTCATGATAAAGTGATCGACAAGCTCCTGAGCCGCCTGCTCATTCAGCAACCCACTCGCCAAATCGCGTTCGATATAAATATCAAGGAAAGTCGCGGTTCGACCTAATGACATCGCGCCACCATTTTGCGATTTTACCGCCGCCAGATAACCAAAATAGAGCCACTGAATCGCTTCGCGGGCATTTTGGGCTGGGCTAGAAATATCAAAACCATAACGCGCAGCCATCGTTTTAATCTGCAATAACGCGTGGCGATGCTCGGCCAGCTCTTCACGCAGGCGGATGACGCTTTCCAACTCAATGCCCTGCTCAAGCTGCGGCTGTAAATCAGCGAACTGCAACTCACGTTCACGCACCAGATAGTCAATACCGTAAAGAGCAATACGTCGGTAATCACCGATAATACGCCCGCGCCCGTAGCCATCAGGCAAACCAGTTAAAATGCCAGATTTACGGCATTTCAGCATCTCGGGAGAATAAACATCAAACACACCCTGATTATGGGTTTTTCGTAAATCTGTGAAGATGTATTTGAAGTCATCGTTCATCTCGCGGCCATAGGCGTCAAAGGCACTTTGCACCATATTGATACCACCGAAAGGATGCAACGCGCGTTTCAGCGGCTTATCGGTCTGTAGCCCAACGATTTTCTCCAAGCCTTGCTCGATATAACCCGCATCATGCGCCGTAATAGTGGTGGCAATATCATCATCAAAATCTACCGGGGCATGGGTGGCATTCTCCTGACGGATACCCTCCATAACCTGTTCCCATAGTTTTTGAGTAGCAGGCGTTGCCTCAGATAAAAATGACTCATTACCTTCATATGGCTGATAATTTTTCTGGATAAAATCCCTAACATTAATTTCGTCGCGCCAGTCGTTTCCGCTAAATCCCAGCCAGGCATCTGCATATTTCTTATTACTGATATCTACATCAATCTTCATGAACAAACTCCAATAAACAAGATAAAGGGATCACTTGATGGATCAGGCCGTTAAATAACAGCCTCAAGAACCACCGTGCCCTGTTGTGCATAGCCAAGACGAATAGCATCAAGCGCAATCATTTTTTCTTCATTAGTGGGTATCACTGCGGCGGTAACTCGTGAACGTGCGGTGGTGATGATCTGGGATGTTCCATGCTGCAACCGCTTATTTTTGGCGTGATCAATATCAATACCAAAAACAGCCAGATGCTCTAGTGTTAACTGCCGTATCAATGATGAGTTTTCGCCGATCCCCCCAGTAAAAATCAGAGCATCGAATCGGCGTAGCGAACTCGCGTGCCCGCCGATGTGCCGCGCCAACCGGTGTACAAAAGTATTTATCGCCAGACGCGCACCTTCATGCCCCTCGTGATAGGCATTTTCCAGCACGCGCATATCTGCGGATAGACCGGAGATCCCCAGCAACCCGGACTCTTTATTCACCATATGGTCCAGGTCTTCCAGGCTTTGACCGGTTTGGCGCGCTAGGTAGGCCAATGCACCATAGTCGACGTCACCACTGCGAGTTCCCATAATCAACCCCTCCAGTGGTGTCATGCCCATTGATGTATCAACACTTTTACCATCCTGAACGGCACAGAGAGACGCCCCATTCCCCAGATGAGCGATAATCAAGCCGCAATCGCTGCCGTCAACTCCGAGAAAACTCGCCGCTTCCCCAACCACATAACGGTAAGAGGTGCCATGAAATCCATAGCGCCGTACCCCTTGTTCGCAAAAATAGCGGTAAGGCAGTGCGTAGAGATAAGCCTCTGGTTTTAAGGTTTGATGAAAGCCGGTATCAAATACCGCCACTTGCTTGATGCCAGGGAATAACTGACGTGCAGCCCCAACGCCGTGTAAATTGGCGTAGTTATGCAGCGGGGCCAGCGGCGAAACTTTTTTGATTTCCTCGACCACCCGGTCATCAATCAATACCGACTCACTGAATATTTCGCCACCATGAGCAATACGGTGGCCAATAAGTGAAATTGATTTACTCAAACCACGTTTATCTAATTCATCGGCAATAGCAGCCAATGCGTCAGAATAATTCCATTTAGCCAATTGAAATTGTGTGACTCTATCAATCCGCAAAAAAGGCTTTTCAGTGCCGATACCATCGGCAATCCCAGAGATTACCGCTTCGCAATTGTCGGCTGTCAGCACTGAAAACTTAATGGATGATGAACCACAGTTAATAACCAAAACTGTAGGATTTAATGTCATGTGATTACTCCGCCCGTGTTTCATTGGGTAAACACGGGCTTTTAGCGCCGTACTTACAATAATTTGTAGACGATGTTGAAGATGGTCAGCAGACCGACGATAGTGACAAAATAGTTTTCTGGCCGGCCTCTGAAACGTGCCAGAGAAGGTAATTTATGAATAGCGTACATTGGCAACAGGCACAGTAGCGAAGCAATAATAGGTGCGCCCATAGCTTCAATTAAATCAAGTATATTAGGGTTGATATAAGCTACTAACCAGGTGGATCCCATAATAAAGAACATGCTGATCAGATTAAGCTTCCCACTGGATATTTTTGTTTTATCACCTTTATAACCGAACTTAATTACTAAACCATTAAGACCTTCCAACGTACCGAGATAGTGTCCGAAGAAAGATTTAAAAATAGCGACGAGAGCTATTAGCGAAGCGGCGTATTCCAGAGTGATTGAAAAAGTCGACCGGCTACCGGCCATCGAAGAGAAATGGTTGGCCAGATAAGACAATACTGGAATATTTTGTGCCTTGGCTTCCGCCATATTTTGTGGTGAAAGGGTAAATAGGCAGCTAAAGGCGAAGAACATCACCACTGCCACCATTAATATGCTGGCCCTACTGATAATCTGAGAGCATTTCTTCTCCGTATATTCACGACCAAATTCCGGTTCATATTCTTCACGTTTCGATACCACGAAAGAAGAAACAATCGGTGAGAAGTTGAAGGAGAACACCATAATAGAAATCCCCAACCATACTGTCACCAGTATGCCGTCATGCCCTAGCAACGAAATCTGACTCAAATCTACTTGCTCAATAACCGAGGCATTCCAGTAAGGAATTAATGAGAGTGAGATAAGTACCAGGCAAGCAATAAACGGGAAGACCAGGAAACTCATTACCTTAACCATCAGGTCTTTACCGAAGTAAATGACCACGGCCATTAGTAGCAATAGCGCTAGTGCTACCACACCCCGGTTTAATGGCGCTAACTGGAGTTGATTTTCCCAGAAAGTCATAAAGGTATTGGTGATAGTCACACCATAAATCCACAGCAGCGGACAAATGGCAAAGAAATACAAGAAGGTAATGACCACACCACCGGTTTTGCCAAAATGTTCTTCGACAGTTTCAGTGATATTGCCCGAGCAATTGCTACCAGATAGACATAAGCGAGCAAGTGCGCGGTGGCAGAGAAAGGCGATGGGATAAGCCAACACCAACATAATTAAAATAGGAATTAACCCGCCAAAACCCGCGCGGATAGGAAAGAATAAAACTCCGGCCCCTATAGCTGTACCAAATAATCCCAAAGTCCAAGTTGTGTCAGATTTGCGCCACGTTTTTGTTTCTATTGTGGTTGTAATAGCATTATCGATATGCATTAATAAATTCCTTATTAATATATTTTACGAAATACTGCCTAGTCCCGTTATTTGTGATACGCGCGATAAATCTATATTCCCGCCTGATATAATGCTGACGGTTTTTTTACCTGTAATATAATATTTTAATTTTCCGCTTAATAATGCTGCGGATGCTAATGCTCCTGCACCCTCAGTAATAATCTTATTACGTTGAATAAGATCAACCATACTTTTTCTAATTTCATCTTCACTGACCAATACAATATCAGTAACCAATGCTTTAACTATTTCGAAAGGTAAAGTGCCGGGGCGAGCGACATCACAACCATCAGCTAGCGTGCTGGCTTTACGGTGATTGGTAATACTGCCGCTATAATAAGATGCCGCCATGCCATGAACATTTTCTGACTGCACACCAATGATATTAATGGTTGGATTAATAGATTTAATCGCCAGTGCAATACCAGAAATTAATCCGCCACCACCAATGGGGACAATCACATTATCGACATCATAAAGATCTTCGAGTATTTCCAGCCCTATTGTCCCCTGCCCGGCAATAACTTTTTCATCATCAAATGGGTGGATAAAAATACGGTTTTCCATTTCAATAATTTCGCTGGCTTTAGCAATAGTGTCATTGAAGTTCTCACCATGGAGCACCACCTCAGCAGAGTATTCACTGGTCGCCGCAATTTTTGATTTAGGTGCGCAATTTGGCATGACCACCTTGCTATTAATCCCCAGCATGGCACAAGACAGAGAGACACCTTGCGCATGGTTACCCGCCGAGCAGGCCACGACGCCCTGTTTTCTTTGTTCTTCGCTGAGTGAACTGAGCTTATTAAACGCCCCGCGGATCTTGAATGACCCCGTACGTTGCATATTCTCAAACTTGAGATAAATCTCGCCATGACAGCGCTCACTCAGATAATTTGATCTCGCCAACCCGGTTTTGTAGATATGCCCTTGCAATCTTTTCTGTGCTTCAATCACATCATTTATTGTTATCGGTAAGTTGCTGTAAATTTTCATTTTTAATAGCCTTGCAGAGTAATATTTTTAAGAATAATGTATTCATGCGGCAGGATGCTACGGTACAAAAAACTGGATTAATGTGACAATCACAGCAAAAAACCACGCAAGTGATCATACGATCAGCTGTTTATTTCAAAAAATGCAATGGGGTCGACATTCCTTTTTTCGGATTAGTTTTACTAATGTTAAAATACGAAAGATGACAAAAACGATAGCCCGATGAATTATTGGGTAAAATTGTGGGAACCCGCCAGAAAGGTGGATACACTAAGTTAACATGCTATTTACAGCTGATGATGCAGAATAAAATGCTAAATTCTTATTCTTCTACTCAAGTCCTCTATTTATAAATTCCCTCCACTTGCCACTCCTTTTCAGTTTCCATCGCAAAGCCCAGTTAACGGCGTCAATTATTGCCTCTGGATTTGTCAGTATATTTACCCACCAACGGCGATAACTCCGTTAATTTCCAACATAAAAACGCCTCACCCCGGCTTCTTTCCTACACCCCAACGAATGTGAGTATATTTCGCTTATATTTGATGATTTGGATCAATATATTTGGCTTTACTCATTGATCGAATGCGTATGATTATCATTTAATTTATCATTCAGAATGCAATAGAGCCTGTTATGAATATTGATTTGATGCCATATCACGCCCGTCAGGGGCCGCTACCTTTCCCAAAACGCTGGGCCACAATGCCCTGGCGGGATAGTCGCCCATTGCCAGCCGAGTCACTCCAGGATAGCTGGCAGGCACTGCTACAAAAGGCGCTACCGCCTAATAAGCGATTGCTTTATTTACATATTCCGTTTTGTGCTACTCATTGTACTTTCTGCGGTTTCTATCAAAATCCATTGCAAACCGACAGTACCGCGCGCTACACCGACTACCTGCTACGCGAATTGAGCATGGAGGCCAGCAGCCCACTGCTACAAGGAGGGCCAATTCATGCCATTTACTTCGGTGGTGGCACGCCCAGTGCGCTTTCAGCACAACAGTTACACAGTATTATCAGCCAGTTGCGTAAAAGTTTACCGCTAGCTCCTGACTGTGAAATAACCGTTGAAGGGCGAATTTTCAATTTTGATGATGAGCGGATTGATGCTTGTCTGGAAGCGGGTGCTAACCGTTTCTCGGTCGGGATACAAACCTTTAATACCCGCATTCGTCAGCGCATGGGGCGTAAGGCCAGTCGTGATGAGGCGATTCATTTTCTGACTAATCTGGCTTCCCGCGATCGTGCCGCCGTAGTTTGCGATTTAATGTTCGGCTTGCCCCATCAAACACCAGAAACCTGGCAGGAAGATTTGGCTATCGTGCGCCAACTGCCACTAGATGGTGTTGACCTATATGCCCTTAATCTGTTGCCAACCACACCACTGGCCAAATCAGTAGAAAATAACCGGATAGAACTGCCGACACTGGCGCAGCAGTGTGATTTTTACTGTAGCGGCGCTGAGAACCTCGCCCAAGCCGGTTGGCATCAGTTAAGTAATAGCCATTGGGCGCGCACCACTCGTGAGCGAAATCTTTATAACTTATTGATTAAACAAGGAGCGGATTGTCTTGCATTGGGTAGCGGTGCGGGAGGCTCTTTACAAGGGCACGCCTACATGCAGCACCGTAGTCTGGATAACTACTACCGATTAATCGACAGCGGGCAAAAACCATTGATGATGATGACGCAAGCCAGCGGCGAACATCCGTGGCGAGCTAAATTGCAAAGCGGTATCGAAGTCGGTCGTTTAGATTTGAGCGAGTTAATCACAGATCCCTACCCGTTAATGCCATTGATCGCGCAGTGGCATCAGAGTCACCTGCTAAAAGATGACAGTTTCTGCTTGCGGCTCACCGACAGTGGGCGTTTTTGGGCCAGTAACATCATGCAGGCTCTGCAAAATATTATTCCTTCACTTATTACCACGGAAAGTCATTCATGAATGCTCCCACTCTCCAAAACAAACCCTCTTTGGCCGAATTTCTTGCCACTCAACCCGATGGCACACTGGAACAAATTGCTCAGGATTATCAGGTCAGCCCGCTTGATGTGGTACGTGAATTACCAAAGCGCGTATTAGTCAGCGCCGAGCATTTTGATCGCGTCTGGGACAGCATGACGGAGTGGGGAGATGTCACCACTCTGGTACATACCGCCGATATTATTTTGGAGCACAAAGGCCCACTGCCGAGTGGTTTTCATCGCCACGGCTATTTCAACCTTCGTGAGAAACAAGGTCTTAGCGGCCATATCAGAGCACAAAACTGCCAGGCCATTGCCCTACTGGAACGCCCGTTTATGGGCATGGCGACCGCATCGGTTCAGTTTTTTAATCAGCAAGGTGATGTGATGCTGAAAGTCTATGTTGGCCGTGATGAACACCGTCAGTTACTTACTGACGGCCTTGCCGCCTTCCACCAACTGGCTCAACAGCTTGCTCAAGAATCGTCTATTTTCGATAAAAAAATTAAGGAAACACCATGAAACCCTGGTTGATATTCGGTGCAGGTCATGGTGTTGGTGCACATCTGCTTGCGCTGGCAAACCAACATGCTAACGCGGCCCAGAACCCGCGCTCTGTCACATTACTGATACGTAATCCGCAGCAAGCAGAAGAGTTACGCAGCAAGGGGCTAACTGTAGTGTGCGGGGATGCTTGTGATCCAGGCAGTGTGTATCAAGCCTGCCAACTCGCAGGCCCGGACGCGGCCATCATTTCGACATTAGGTAGCCGTACTGCGGATTATCAAGGCAACCGATTGATCATTGATACCGCCGAGAAGCTAGGCCTGAAACGTATGCTTTTGGTGACATCCATTGGTTGCGGAGATAGTTGGCCGACACTTTCCCCCGCCGCTCGCGCCGCTTTTGGTCAGGCGGTGCGCGAGAAGTCACTGGCTGAGAGCTGGTTACAAACCAGCAACCTGACTTATACCCTAATTCGACCCGGTGGTTTGCTGGATCAATCCGCGACGGGGAAAGCCATCCGTCTGCAAACAGAGGCTCATGGCCTGGTTACTCGGGAAGATGTTGCCATTCACCTGAGTCAGATGGTCGAAGATCCCGCAACCTATCATCAGATTTATGCACTCGTCGATCCCGGATTAGTTCGCGAAGTAAAAATAAATTAACAATAAATATGTCTTGATGTAACACCGAACCATGATTGATAATGCTTATCATATTGATAGCGGTTATCATTACCTTGTTTGCAATATGGATAAACAGTTGAACAAAGCACCCACAATGAATGACGAACCTGCGGCCAAACCGCCTGCGGGCAACAAGCCCCTGTCTGTCTCCAGCGAGCAATTGCTGGGAGAGCATGGTGTCGCTTTTATCATCCATCAGGGCGAATGCTATCAGCTGCGCCAGACCAAAGCAGGGAAACTGATACTGACTAAATAATAGCCCAATGCCAATGTCGTGACAGCAAGGTAGCGGTTCCCGCTAGCACCGCTGTGGCAGGGGAAAAGGATACATCGCCAGCCACCCAGATTTTAGAATCAAGGCAGCCAGCAACCTATTTATTTGTTTTGCATATGATTTTTTTGCATAGAAAATATGGAGAATTGCCGACATGCCGCGTTCCACTTCCGACCGTTTCCGTTGGTCCCCACTCAGTTTGGCAATCGCTTGCACTTTGTCACTTGCTGTTCAAGCAGCTGATACCTCGTCCACTCAAACCAACAGCAAAAAACGCATTGCCGATACCATGGTAGTGACTGCGACCGGTAATGAGCGCAGCAGTTTTGAAGCGCCGATGATGGTGACAGTGGTTGAAGCCGATACACCGACCAGCGAAACCGCCACCTCTGCCACCGATATGCTGCGCAATATTCCAGGCCTGACCGTTACTGGCAGTGGGCGCGTTAACGGGCAGGACGTGACACTGCGTGGCTACGGCAAACAAGGTGTGCTGACTTTGGTTGATGGTATTCGCCAAGGCACTGACACCGGCCACCTGAACTCTACCTTCCTCGATCCGGCGCTGGTTAAGCGTGTTGAAATCGTCCGCGGCCCATCAGCGTTGCTGTATGGTAGCGGTGCCTTGGGGGGGGTTATTTCTTATGAAACCGTTGATGCCGCCGATCTCTTATTACCGGGCCAAAATAGCGGCTATCGGGTTTACAGCGCTGCGGCGACCGGTGATCACAGCTTCGGCTTGGGTGCCAGTGCTTTTGGCCGCACCGATGATGTCGATGGCATTCTCTCTTTTGGCACTCGTGATATCGGCAATATTCGCCAAAGCGACGGTTTTAACGCACCAAATGACGAAACCATCAGCAATGTGCTGGCAAAAGGCACCTGGCGTATTGACCAGATTCAGTCGTTAAGTGCCAATCTGCGCTATTACAACAACAGCGCACTGGAGCCAAAAAATCCGCAAACCAGCGCGGCATCCAGCACCAATCTTATGACCGACCGCTCGACTATCCAACGTGATGCACAGCTTAAATACAACATTAAGCCACTTGATCAAGAATGGTTGAATGCCACCGCGCAAGTTTACTACTCCGAAGTGGAAATCAATGCGCGACCACAAGGCACACCAGAAGAGGGACGCAAGCAAACCACCAAAGGTGGCAAACTGGAAAACCGCACTCGTCTGTTCACCGACAGTTTTGCATCACATTTACTGACTTACGGTACAGAAGCCTATAAACAGGAACAAACACCGAGCGGCGCAACAGAAAGTTTCCCGCAGGCAGATATCCGCTTTGGTTCTGGCTGGCTGCAAGATGAAATCACCTTACGCGACCTGCCAGTTTCTATTTTGGCTGGAACCCGTTATGACAACTATCGCGGCAGCAGCGAAGGCTATGCCGATGTGGATGCCGATAAATGGTCATCTCGTGGTGCCATCAGTGTGACACCGACAGACTGGCTGATGCTATTTGGTTCCTATGCTCAGGCTTTCCGCGCTCCGACCATGGGCGAGATGTACAACGATTCGAAACACTTTTCGATGAACATCATGGGTAACACCCTGACCAACTATTGGGTACCCAACCCGAATCTGAAACCGGAAACCAACGAAACTCAAGAGTACGGTTTTGGCCTGCGCTTTAACGACCTGATGATGGCTGAGGATGACCTGCAATTCAAAGCCAGCTACTTTGATACCAACGCCAAAGACTATATCTCCACCGGCGTTACCATGGACTTCGGCTTCGGGCCTGGTGGCTTGTACTGCAAAAACTGCTCGACCTATTCCACCAATATTGATCGGGCAAAAATCTGGGGTTGGGATGCCACTATGACTTACCAGACTCAGTGGTTTAACTTGGGTCTGGCCTATAACCGCACCCGTGGTAAAAACCAAAATACCAATGAATGGCTCGATACCATTAACCCGGATACCGTTACCAGTACCCTGGATGTACCCGTTGCTAACTCCGGCTTTGCTGTGGGTTGGATCGGAACATTTGCTGACCGCTCTAGCCGAGTCTCCAGCTCAGGCACACCGCAAGCCGGTTATGGCGTCAATGACTTCTACGTCAGCTATAAAGGCCAAGAGCAATTTAAAGGTATGACCACCACCGTGGTGTTGGGTAACGCATTCGATAAAGAGTATTACGCGCCACAAGGCGTGCCACAGGATGGTCGTAACGCGAAGTTCTTCGTGAGCTATCAGTGGTAACTGAATACAAAAGTTAGTCTGAAATAACACTTCCGGTAATTCAATCAGCGAATTACCGGATTATGATTTCCACCTGTCACCTGCATATAAAAAATCAATAGAACGAGGAAGTTATTATGAGCAAATCAATATACGAGCAGTATCTACAAGCTAAAGCAGATAATCCGGGCAAATATGCGCGCGATTTGGCCACGCTGATGGGGATTTCAGAAGCGGAACTGACCCATAGCCGCGTTAGTCATGATGCCAAACGTCTGAAAGGTGATGCCCGCGCACTACTGGCCGCATTGGAAGCTGTCGGTGAGGTCAAAGCTATCACCCGCAACACCTATGCCGTACATGAGCAAATGGGCCGTTACGAAAATCAACATCTGAATGGCCATGCTGGTTTGATCCTCAATCCACGCAATTTAGATTTACGCCTGTTCCTCAACCAGTGGGCCAGCGCATTCACGCTGACAGAAGAAACTCGCCACGGTGTACGCCATAGCATCCAGTTTTTCGACCATCAAGGCGATGCTCTGCATAAAGTGTATGTCACTGAACAAACTGACATGCCAGCCTGGGAAGCGCTACTGGCGCAGTTTATCACCACAGAAAATCCAGAGTTGCAGCTAGAGCCACTGAGCGCACCTGAAGTCACTGAACCGACAGCCACCGATGAAGCTGTCGATGCTGAATGGCGTGCTATGACTGACGTGCATCAGTTCTTCCAGTTGCTCAAACGCAATAATTTGACCCGTCAGCAAGCCTTCCGTGCCGTGGGTAATGATCTGGCTTATCAGGTTGATAACAGTTCTCTGACCCAGTTGCTGAACATTGCTCAGCAAGAACAGAATGAAATCATGATTTTTGTGGGTAACCGTGGCTGTGTACAAATATTCACCGGCATGATTGAAAAGGTTACACCACATCAAGATTGGATTAATGTTTTCAACCAGCGCTTCACGCTGCATCTGATTGAAACAACGATTGCTGAAAGCTGGATTACCCGCAAGCCAACAAAAGACGGTTTCGTGACCAGTTTGGAACTGTTTGCTGCTGATGGCACCCAAATTGCACAACTTTACGGTCAGCGCACCGAAGGCCAGCCAGAACAAACGCAATGGCGTGAGCAAATTGCTCGCCTCAATAATAAGGATATCGCCGCATGAGACTAAGGTTACTGTCACTCCCTTTCATTCTGTCGCTGAGCGCCTGTCTTCTGCCGCTGAACTCTTTCGCCGCAGAACGTATCGTCACCATTGGCGGTGATGTCACAGAAATCGCCTACGCACTGGGTGCGGGTGGTGAGATTGTGGCTCGTGACAGTACCAGTCTACAGCCTCAGGCAGTGCAAAAGCTGCCTGATGTTGGTTACATGCGCATGCTTAATGCCGAAGGAATTTTGGCAATGAAGCCGACCATGCTGCTGGTCAGTGAGCTGGCGCAACCTTCACTGGTACTCAAACAAGTCGCGGACAGTGGTGTGAATGTTGTCACTGTACCGGGTCAAACCACACCTGAAAGTGTGGCAGTGAAAATAAATGCTGTTGCCAGCGCACTGCATCAGCAGGAAAAAGGGCAAGCACTTATCAAAGACTATCAGCAACGTTTAGCCGCAGTGAACAACACACCACTGCCGGTTAAGGTGCTGTTTGTCATGAGTCATGGCGGCTTAACCCCGATGGCTGCCGGTCAAAATACCGCAGCGGACGCCATGATCCGCGCCGCCGGTGGTAGCAATGCGATGCAAGGTTTTAGCCGCTATCGTCCGTTATCACAGGAAGGGGTGATTGCCAGTGCGCCGGATTTATTACTGATCACCAGTGACGGTGTGAGAGCGCTGGGTGGCAGTGAAGGTATCTGGAAATTACCGGGGATGGCATTGACCCCGGCGGGCAAAAATAAACGCCTGTTAGTGGTTGATGATATGGCGCTACTCGGCTTTGGCTTGGAAACACCGCAAGTGCTATCGCAACTGCGCAAAGGTATGGAACAAGCGCAATGAATTGCCGTATTCACCCGCGACTCATGCTGAGTATCCTGCTGATGATCCTGATCATCCTGGCACTCGGTTCGGCCAATATGGGTGCATTGACGCTCTCGTTTCGTACCTTGTGGCATGCATCATTAGATGATGCCATGTGGCATATTTGGCTAAATATCCGCCTGCCCCGCGTGCTGTTGGCGGTAGTGGTCGGCTGCGCGCTGGCAGTTTCCGGCGCGATCATGCAGGGGTTATTCCGCAACCCACTGGCAGACCCCGGTCTGTTGGGGATCAGCAGTGGCGCAGCCCTGTGTGTCGGGCTGATTATTGTGATGCCATTCAGTTTGCCACCACTGCTGGCGCTTTACAGTCATATGGTCGGTGCCTTTATTGGCAGCCTGGCCATTTCTGCCATTATTTTCACCCTCAGCCGCTGGGGGCATGGCAACTTATCCCGTTTGCTGCTGGCCGGCATTGCGATCAATGCGCTATGTGGTGCGGCAGTCGGCGTGCTGACTTATATCAGTGATGATCAGCAATTACGTCAGTTCTCCCTGTGGAGCATGGGCAGTTTAGGTCAGGCGCAGTGGTCGACACTCATGGTGGCGGCATCATTGATTCTGCCTGCGTGCGTGCTCGGTTTGCTACAAGCACGTCAGTTGAACCTGTTGCAGCTAGGAGATGAAGAAGCGCACTACCTCGGCGTCAATGTAAAGCAAGCCAAACTGCGCTTGCTGTTACTCAGCGCTATTTTGATTGGTGCCGCCGTCGCTGTCAGTGGCGTTATTGGTTTTATCGGGTTAGTGGTACCGCATCTTATCCGGATTCGGATCGGGGCTGACCATCGCTGGTTACTACCCGGCGCTGCGCTGGGTGGAGCTTGCCTGTTACTGACCGCCGATACACTAGCTCGAACTCTGGTCGCACCGGCAGAAATGCCGGTCGGGCTAATCACCAGCCTACTGGGTGGCCCTTATTTTCTGTGGCTGATTTTACGTCAGCGGGAGCAACGCAGTGGTTGATACGGCAGTGGTTGATACGGCGCTATTAGAAGCGAATCAGCTTTCCTACCATGTACAGGGGCAAAAGCTGATTAATAACGTTTCGCTACAAATTGCCAGCGGCGAAATGGTAGCGATTATCGGGCCAAACGGTGCGGGGAAATCCACTCTGCTACGTTTATTAACCGGCTATCTCGCACCATCTGAAGGTCACTGCCAGTTGCTCGGTAAGAACCTCAATAGCTGGCAGCCCCAAGCATTAGCCCGAACCCGAGCGGTGATGCGCCAATACAGCGATTTGGCCTTTCCATTCAGTGTTAGCGAAGTGATTCAGATGGGCCGAGCCCCTTATGGGGCGGCGCAAAATCGTCAGGCGTTACAAGAAGTGATGGCGCAAACCGACTGTCTGGCACTGGCGCAGCGGGATTACCGCGCACTGTCCGGAGGCGAGCAACAGCGGGTTCAACTCGCCCGTGTGTTAGCGCAACTGTGGCAACCGGAACCGACCCCGCGCTGGTTGTTCCTTGACGAACCAACTTCCGCATTGGATTTGTATCATCAACAGCATACCCTGCGCTTATTACGCCAGCTCACCCTTGAGGAACCCCTGGCGGTGTGCTGTGTGCTGCATGATTTGAATCTGGCCGCACTCTATGCCGATCGTATTTTGCTGTTAGCACAGGGCGAACTGGTGGCCTGTGGTACACCAGAGGAAGTGCTCAATGCCGAAACACTGACCCGCTGGTATCAGGCTGATTTGGGCATTTCGCGTCACCCTGAAAGCGCCCTGCCGCAAATTTATCTGCGCCAATAATCTCAAGCCAAACCAACCTCAGGTTGGTCAGACTGCTGACAAACCTCGACGACTCGATATTGTAAGGTGAAGACAGGTAGAAGAGTAAAGCGTCCGCGCCACGGACGGCGCGGCTCGAGCCCCCAGGGAGGGGTTTACGGCGTCTTTACGATCTGCCTGTTTTCACCGTTACGGGTACTTTGTCATTAACCTCACCAACCCCAGGTTGGTTTGGTTTTTCTGTCCCTATCGACAGCCCACCCTCTTCCAGCAATTCGTAAATTGTCTTACCCACTTTTTGCACGGCGCGTTCAATTTCAGCCGTCATCGGTTTGCTGTAACTCAACCGCAAACAATTACGATATTTACCTGAAGCAGAGCTGATAAATCCGGCCGCCACCTGTACACCTAATGGCAACAAACAGCGATTTAGGCGCAAGCTATCAAAACCATGCGGCAATTCGACCCATAACATAAAGCTGCCTTGTGGCCGACTCAAACACGTATTCGGCGGGAAATACTTCATCACCCAACCGGTCATAATGTCGCGATTACGTTGGTATTGGCGGCGCATCCGACGTAAATGCTGCATGTAATGGCCCTGCTTGATAAATTCAGCCATCGCCAACTGTGGCAATGACGCAACCCGTCCGGCAGAGATGTATTTCATGTGTAACGCTTTATCCAAATAGCGCCCCGGAGAAATCCAACCAATACGTAAGCCCGGTGCCACCGTTTTTGAGAAAGAGCTGCACAACAATACCCGCCCATCATCATCAAATGAGGCAATAGTCGGTGGGCGCGGATATTGATAAGCCAGTGCGCCATACACATCATCTTCAATAATGGCGATGTCGTAACGCTGGGCGAGGGTCAATAATGCCTTTTTGCGCTCATCCGGCATATTGTAGCCCAGAGGATTATTGCAGGTCGGCGTCAGTTGCACAGCTTTGATCGGCCATTGATCCAAAGCCATTTCCAAGGCTTCCAGACTGATCCCCACCACCGGATCGGTTGGGATCTCAATCACCTTCATGCCCATCCCTTTTAGGGTTTGCATCGCGCCATGAAAACTGGGGGAATCCACCGCCACAATATCACCGGACTGGCAAACGGCACCTAATGCAATAGCCAGCGCACCGTGGCATCCGGAAGTAATAATAATATTTTCAGCTGATTGATGATTACCACTGTCGAGCATCAGGCGGGCGATTTGTTCACGTAATACCGGCGAGCCGTAAATATTGTCGTATTCCAGCACTTCTTCACTCTGATGAAGACTCACCCGGCTCAATAAACGACTGAGGATTTTAAGCCCAGGGCCAGAAAGATCTGGTGAGCCAGCCCCCAGATGGATAACATCTTCCTGATCACTTTTTTGTAAAAATGCCAGCGTATTTTCCCACTGCGAAATCTCGACCGGCCGCTGTGCATGGGTGCATGTGGCGGGTAAGGAGGGCAAATTTGAACTGCAACGCACGAAATAACCCGACTTCG
The DNA here is from genome assembly GCF_901472495.1 of Yersinia enterocolitica subsp. enterocolitica. Lineage (NCBI taxonomy): Bacteria > Pseudomonadati > Pseudomonadota > Gammaproteobacteria > Enterobacterales > Yersiniaceae > Yersinia > Yersinia enterocolitica. The sequence continues at coordinate 3,735,191 of NZ_LR590469.1, read as the reverse complement.
CCCGCGCCTCAATCAGCAAGCATTCTTCTAGCTGCCGATATGCCTGCTGTACAGTGCTAATACTCACCCCATGCTCGCTACTCAAAAGTCTGACCGAGGGGAGCCGCTCACCGGCGGCATAAAGCCCTGCTTTAATTCGCTGACTAAGAATATCGGCCAGTTGTTGGTAACGAGTCATTGGTATCACCTGATAAATGAGTAAGAAGCAGTACAGATGGCATAGAATTGCACCATTCAGTTGATATATCGCATATCTGTATGGAAATAATAGTCCTAATTTGCATCTGTAATGTTTTGCGCCAAAGTTTCATGCTAATGGCTCACCTACTGACGGGGAGTCGATGATGAATAATATAATTGAAGATCAAATAGATGAATGCTGCTCGTCAACTGTTCGAGCTGCAAAAAATCGCCAAAATATTTTTATTCAATTATGGCGAAAAGCATACAGATATTCGTATCAATGGAATGAGCGGCGTAAAGCAGCCAATATCATGGCAAGATTGAATTCAGATCAGCTAAAAGATATTGGCCTGAGCCGAGAGGATATTAAGCGAGATTACAGCCGCCCGTTTTGGCGCTGAGAAGAAATAATGTGATAAATAGCCCGCAGAGATTGCGGGCTATTGAAGAATATAGGGAACCGGTTAGAAATCGTAGCCCACTGTTGCTTGTACTGAGCGCTCTGCGCCCCAGTAGCAATACGAGGTGCTATAGCAAGCGGCGACATATTTTTTGTCTGCGATATTATTCACATTCAATTGAACAAACGCGCCTTTCAACGATGCAGCCCATGTCCCTAAATCAGCACGAACAGAGGCATCACCCAAGGTATAAGAGGGTACACGCAAGGTATTGGCATCATCTGCCCACTGCTTGCCAATGTAACGAATACCCGCCCCCACATTGATGCCGTAACCCGCCTCATATTGCGCCCACAGCGATGCCATATTGGACGGTGCTAATACCGGTGTATTACCATCATTGCCATCAATTGCATCTTTGAATTTCACGCGATTATAGGTATAACCGGCAATCACACTCAGCCGGTCACTAATCTGACTTCTGGCTTCCAATTCCAGCCCTTGTGAATTGACCTTACCTGCCGGCACATAATAAGTCGCCGGTACTGCACGGTTTGCCACATCATTTTGAGTCAGGTCATATAAGGCGGCGGAATAGAGCGAAGTGCTGCCCGGCGGCTGATATTTGATCCCCACTTCATACTGCTCACTGGTCATCGGTTTCAGCAGTTTTTGCTGTGCATCCGGGAATAAACTTGGCGTAATAGCCTGGCTGTAACTGACGTATGGCGAAATACCGCTATCAAAACTGTACAACAGTGACGCACGCCCACTGGCGTGGTTATCTGTACGTTCATCGGTGCTATTGGCAGTGTTATTAATATTTTCCGTTTTCATCCGATCATAACGACCGGACAGATTCAGGTGCCAATTATCCAGTGTCATTTCGTCTTGCAGATAAACGCCACTCTGTTCATAGCGGCGGCTTAAATAGGATGTATTAATGCCGGGAGTGGTCAGCAGATAATCGCTATACAGTGTCGAACCACCTGAAACACCGGTATAGGGATTTAACGGCGTGGCGTAGGCACTGTCACTGCGCAGATTGTTGCGGAACTTCTGGAAATCAACGCCCAGTAATACTTTATGTTTAACCGCGGCGGTAGCGAAATCCGCTTCCAGTTGGTTATCCACCGCAAACGCATTAAGCGAGGAGTCTTCGCCAGAATAATAGCGATTCATCAGAGTACGGTCGCTATTCCAACCCCCTTGGTAAACTTGCTCTAACTGAGTATTGGAATGGGTATAGCTGGCGTTTTGGCGGAAAGACCAAACATCATCAAACTTATGTGAAAATTCATAGCTATAGATTTGTTGCCAGCGCTTAAAGACATTGTGGTTACTTTCGCCATCAAAGAAGCCGCGACTCAACTTTTGCCCATAAATGCTGCCATCAGCCGGTACCGCACTGTGGTAACCGCCGGAAGGGTCTTTTTGCAAATTAGCGCGCAGTAACAACGAGGTATTTTCATCGGGTTGCCACAATAATGACGGAGCAATCGCATAGCGCTCTTCGCGCTGATGGTCATACATGGTGTCGCTGTTACGGGTTATCCCGGTCAGACGGAACGCCCAATGTTCAGATATCGCGTCGGTATAATCAAATGCCGCAACTTGCGTATTGTTATTACCGGCCGTCAGGCGGAAATGACCTTCAGAAGTAAACTGTGGGCGCTTGGAAGTCATCATTACTACGCCACCAGGGATGCTCTGGCCATATAACGCAGAAGATGGGCCTTTGATAACATCAATACGCTCAAGGAACCACGGGTCCACTTGCAGCACATTATAACTGCCACCATCACTGAGTAAGCGCAGCCCATCAAGGAAGGTATTGTTCACATCACCGCCGTGGAAACCGCGCAAGGCGACAGTGTCATAACGGGTTGCACCACCGGAAAAACCAGTGAAGACACCCGGCGTGTAATTCAGCGCCTGATTAACTGTTGCAACGTTTTGATCGTCCATCTGCTGGCGGGTAACCACTGATACGGATTGTGCCGTCAGGATGAGCGGCTGATCAGTTTTGGTGGCCCCTTTAGTGGTGGTTGCGGTGTAACCAGAGGTGGGTAAATCGGCTTCATGGCCTGCTTTAGCCGTCACTTCTATCGTATCGTCAGCAATAGAGGCTAAGGGTATAAACATAGCCAGTGAACATAAAATAGCGGAGCGCTTTATTATAAAAGCCGAGAACATAGTTATCTTCCCCAGAGAATGAGCATATAAAATAGATGGTTATCAATTAGCATCCATTGCTATTTTCGCCCGGCAAATACCCTTGCCTGTGCGCCACATATCGTGGGTCCATAAGTTCAGGGCACAATTTATTAAATGAGAGTAGTAATTACAATGATAATTATTATCTTTAATATTTAATTTAGGAAAGTGATTATCAGAGTAAGATTATTCAGTAACTCGCAGGGTGTGCCACAATAAGTATCAGGCAAGCATACCTACACAAATTAATGGGTTAATTGTGGTATTCACATTCGGGCTGACAGGTTTTATGAAAAAGAACGAGCACGTTGTTTCACTTCGACATTACCCTCTATTCTGTCTGTTATTCACACTGATTTGTGCATCACTCACCGTGATGTCAACTACAGGTTCGGTCTTGGCGGCGACAACATCAGAGACAACCACTGAAAACGATGAAGAACCGGCGAAACCGGCAGTATCTGTACAATTAATTAGCTTACAAAAACAGCTAGATAAGCTAAAACAAAATGTCTCTGTTAGTACATCAGATAATCAGCTAAACGCGTTGAATGAAACAGCAATAGCGCTAGTGAAGGATGTTGATATTCTTCTGGCAGAATTGAAGCCCAAGCGGGAACAACTACAAACACAATTAGATGTTTTAGGCCCGCCGCCTGCCGCTGGCACACTTACAGAAACACCGATAGTGGCCCAACAACGCCGAGCGCTAAACACTCGTAAAATACAATTAGAAGGCCAGCATGATCAGGCCCTGTCTATCAAGGCGAATGCGGAAAACCTGGAAACACAGATTATCGCCTTGCGGCGAACGGCACTGAAATCACAAATTGCCTTAAATTCCGGCAGTATTTTGGGGGCTAAATTTTGGGCACCGATTGTCAATCCCAATACCGATGATGACAAGCGACTGAAGGATTTTATACAAGAGCTAACCGATACCTGGAATGCTGCCTGGCAGCCCGAATGGCGTACCGGCACGGCAATATACCTGCTGCTGGCACTGTTGATCGGTGCATTGGGCTTTAAATTCCTCGACAAATTGACGGGCTGGTTTTGCACCAAGTGCCTACCTCAAGGCCCATTGCGCCGCAGTTTTATGGCCTCAGCGACCACCTTGTACACCGTGCTGATCACGGTCACCATAGCGCAATGTATCATCCAGGCATTCACTCGCACGTCGGATGTCTCGCAGGTGGTGATGGACTTTGCGCTGGCTTTTATTCAACTGATGTTTTTCTCTGCGTTAGTGGCAGGCCTCGGGCGAGCATTCTTATCCAACCAGCGCCCCTCATGGCGTTTGCCCGCTATTGCCGATGAAGTCGCCGCCTCCCTCAAACTGTTCCCTCCTCTATTAGCCAGTTGCATCATGATTTTTGGTGCTATTGATCAGATGAACAATATGATCAATATCAGCGTATCAGGAACCATTTTTGGCAATGGGATATCGGCCCTATTAGTGGCACTGACCGCCGCCATTATTCCACTACGCGCTAACCGAATACGCCGTAATTTGGTGGTTAATGGCGAAAAGCCAGAAGCTTATTCCACCTTAGCCGGATTGATTCATCTGGCTATTGGCATTACGGCAATAGCGATATTACTTTCTTTGTTAGTGGGATATATCGCACTGGCGAAATTCTTAAGTTACAAATTGGTGTGGGTTTGCCTGGTACTCTCCTGCTTATATTTACTGACCCATCTCTGTGTTGATTTGGCGGAAAGTCTATTTTCACCCACCAGCAGTGCTGGCAAAGCGATTAAACAGACGCTAAATATTGATGATCGTCATCTGGCCCAAGTCGCAACACTATTATCAGCCACCAGCAAAGTGACACTGATATTATTGGCTATTATCGCACTATTTAATGGCTCCTTTGGCTCGACGACACCGGTTTCGCTGTTACAAAAAACCGTGGAACTATTAGGTGGGGAAGGGCTGGAAAAATTAAATATCGTCCCGACGAATTTATTTAATGCCGCACTTTGCCTGCTCATCGGGCTATATGCGCTGAATGTCGCGCGACGTTGGTTAAGTAATGAGTTTCTGCCCAAAACCCAGATGGATACGGGGATAAAAACCTCGGCGGTCACTCTGTTCAGTAATATCGGTTATGTGTTGGTGATTCTGCTGACTTTATCGGTACTCGGCATTCAGTGGAATAAATTAGCCTGGATTGTCAGTGCATTATCAGTGGGTATTGGTTTCGGTTTGCAGGAGATTGTGAAGAACTTTATTTCCGGCATTATTTTGCTCACCGAGCGCCCGGTGAAAGTGGGCGATTTAATCAGTATTAGTGGCGTTGAGGGCGATATTCGGCGTATTAATGTTCGCGCCACAGAAATTCAACTCAGCGACCGTTCGACGGTTATCGTGCCAAACTCCCAATTGATTTCACAGAATGTGCGTAACGCCACGATGGCTAATGCGCAAGGGGTAGTGACCATTGCCCTGACATTCCCGCTGGATTTAGATGTTGAACTGGCGCAAGAGTTGCTGATAGCAGCTTACGAAGAGCACGAATCGATACTCGATACTCCGGCTCCATCAGTGAAATTTAGTCAGTTAAGCCCGGATGGTATTGTGCTCAGTGTCACCGGTTTGGTACCGAGTCCACGTATGGTCAGTAACACCAAAAGTGAGTTGTTATTCAGCATATTAAAGCGACTGCGGGCCGCAGGAGTCTCTCTGGAAATGGCAGTACCTCTCAGAACCCTGCCTACAGCGAATTAACTGTGGGGTAGATAATTATGTGGTCAATAATGGTAACGACAAGTAGCAATTAATAAATTATCACCGGAAACCTCATAAACAAGTCTGTGCTCTTCTGTCATCCTCCGTGACCAGAACCCTGCCAGATTATGTTTAAGGGGTTCTGGTTTGCCCTTTACCTCAAATGGCGTTCTTTGAATATTTTTACTAACCCATTAATGCGTTTGAGGATTTTCTTATCCGTTTGTTGCCAATAAAGATAATCCTCCCAAGAACAACTGGAAAATATAATTTTCACGCTTCAAGTTCCCTTTGAATTCCTTTTCCTGCTCTCAACTCTTCAATTGAGTCCATCAAGTGCTTCGCGTTTGCTAGTGAGCGCAATAAATAAGCAGTTTCTTCCAATGATTCATATTCTTCAAGTGACATAAGAACACAAGAAGTCCCATTTTAACGGGTGATGAGGATGGGGGCTCGATCCTCAACCGTTTGCACCATCGTTGTTGACAAATTCTGGCGTACTTCACTATAACTAATTGTTCTCATGGAAATAAGCCTCATTCATTCCGAATTTTACAACCCATGATAAGCGAGAAAAACCACACAGATAATAACCTGTACAGTGTGGCTTTAAATAAACTTATTGAGATGCGAAAAGTGACGCCACATCCATAAAATTACATTTTCGCCGGACTCAGGCTAAACACTTTTGGATTGCGCCCTAACCATTGGGCAGCTAAGACATTGACCTGCTCAAGTGTGACCGCTTTCACCTGCTGCTCTTCTTGAGCCAATAAAGCAAAGTTGCCATCGTCGCTGGCAACTTGTGCCAGTGCATCAGTCCAATAACTGGCACTGCTACGGCTGGCATCTTGCTCGATCCACCAGGCTTTTTTCGCTTTATCCAACTCTGATTGCGTGACACCCGCCGTGGCTATTTGCTGTAAAACCTTCTGCGCCATTTGCGCCATTTCCTGTGAGCGCTCAGGGGCTGAGGTAAAGTTAAGCCGTGCCAGATAATAAGGCTGTGGCAGTTTTGCCAACAGTTGTGAGAAACCTAACGTATAAATACCGCTGGCTTGCTCGCGCATATCATAACGCAACCGCAATGTGACGATTTTATCCAATAATTGTAGTGCCAGTAGGTTCGGCTGCGACCAATTAGCATCGGCTGAGAACTGCATACTGACCATCGTTTTCGGGCTACTGGCGAGCGGATAATCGAGGCTCATCGCCTGGTTCAGCGGCTTTATTGCTAAATCGCGCCAATGCAAACGCTGTTCGCTGCGCGGCAAGCTGCCCAGCCATTTTTCCACCAGTGGCTGTAAGCGCTTCTCATCTAACGCACCACTGAGGGTCACGGTCATATCTTGCGTGGCAGAAAAGAGTTGCCGATGGCGTTGTTCAAGGCCCGCCACGGTGAAGTTACGCCACGGCCCTGTTGCGGTTACCAGCAACCGATCGCCATGTTGATAACCCGCTTGTGTAATGCTGTCGAGGAAGCGGCGCTCAACGGGCTGCTTCTCCAATCCCAACCCAACTGATTGTTTCTGTTGCGCTAATTTTTCTGCGGAAAACTGCGGCGCGCTGATTTTCAAGTACAGCAATTGCAGTAATGGCTCGAGTTTGTCTGCCGGGGCCGAACCGCGCAGGCCGTGGAATAGCATCTCATCATAAGGAGCGATAGCCACTTCGGTTTGTTTACCTAATTGGGCTAACTGGCGTGGGTTGTATTGGCTGTAGCCACTAACTTCCGGTAATCGCATCGCCCAATTCACTTCGCCGACACGACTATCATCCTCCAACGAGCGCCCGCCCGGTATCCGTAGCGAGAGTTGCACATCATCTTTTAAACGGTTATTGGCTTTCACAATCACCCGAATACCATTACTCAATGTCCAGAGTTGGGTATCGGGGATAGGCAAAACCTGGCGCTGCACAATCTTACCGGCAGGCGGCGGGGTGACAGTCAAGGTAACCGGCTTCGGTTTCAGGGTAAACGGCCCTGGAGCACTTTGGCGAATACTGTTCCACATCGTCGCCAATTGCTGGTTGTCCACCAGTGACTTATCACTATCCGGGCCAATCAGTGCCAGCCGGGCAGATCCTTCCTGTAATAATTCAGCCACTTGCGCCTGAACATGCTGTGGGCCGATGGCCTCAAGCCAGGTTTTGGTCATCGCAAATTGCTGCTGTTTGTTTAGCATTGGCAGTTCAAATTCAATGGCGGTGGTGAGATTATCCGCCAGATACCCATGCTGATAGCGGCTCTCGGAAGCTGCCTGCTGGCTCAGCTTGATAAGGATTTGTTGACGGGCCGCATTCAGCTCCGCCTCACTAACTGGCACAGTTGCCATTCGCTGCAACTCAGTGAATAGCTGGCGCAATGTGCCGTTATAGTCACTACCTTGCGGGCGGGCAATCATCAAATGTTGAATACGACGCTTATCCAGCAGGGCACCTTGTTGGTTGATGCTCGCCACCGATAATAGGTCGTTATCCACCAGCAAAGACAGCCGCTGATTAAAAATAGTCAGCCACAAGGTATCAAGCAGATCACGCCACTGCCCATTGTCACTGTTTAGCGGGGCCGCGAGATCACGTTGTAGTGCTAGCTGAATAATGCGCGTCCCCTGCTCAGCATCAAATACCGTGCTAAGCATCAACCCTGGTTGCTGGGCAAATTTCGACCAACTGGCATCATCCTTCGCCAACTTCTCTGGCACAGGAATCGCGAATAACTCATTGATCTGTTTGCGTAAATCCTTCACTTTAAATTGGCCAACTACCACCAATGCCATGCGCTGAGGCTGATACCATTGCTGATAATAATTAACAGCTTCGCTGACAGGAGCTTGTCGCACCACAGCCAGCAACCCAATAGGATCACGTTCTGCATAGCGGCTACCGTGGTAACGTAGCTGCTCCAAAGCCTGATTGATACGGAACCCCACACCTTGGCGCAAGCGCCACTCTTCGACGATCACCTGCCGTTCTTTATCAAAGACGACGGGTTCAAAGCTGATGCCCTGCGCCCAGTCCGATAAAATTCTCAGCCCCAACGTCAGTTGTTTTTCATCGGCATTTGGCAGAGACAGCTTATACGTGGTGGCATTCAAGCTGGTCACAGCATTGACATGGCTACCCAGTGTAATCCCTTGTTTCTCGAGCGATTTAAAACTGCTGGTGCCGGGGAAGTGACGAGTGCCTTTGAACGCCATATGCTCAACAAAGTGGGCCAGCCCGCGCTGTTGCTCACTCTCTTGCAATGAACCACTGTTCACCAACAGGCGCAGTTCTACACCGGGTTGATCACGCGGCAACAGGTAAACCTGCATACCATTACCGAGAGTGAAATGCTGAAGATCAGCACGCACCGGCAGTGTTTGCTCTTGCGCTGAAACCGGCAGAACACAACCCACAAACAGGCAAACGAATAATGTTCGCACTAGTTGGTTAAACATGGTGTGGCAACTCCTTGAATAACATCGGATGAATCGTCGAGGTGGTATTGGTGGTCGGCAATATCAGCCAGGAAGGTTTGATGGCTGACCAGCAGTACCGCGCTGTTCGGTAACTGCTGTCTAAGCAACTGTAATAAGTGACGAGCACTAGCGGCATCCAGCGCAGCGGTAGTTTCATCCAGCAAAATCAGCCGAGGCTTATTCAGTAACAAGCGGGCGAACATCAGCCGTTGCTGTTCGCCACCGGACAGACGCTGTTGCCAATCAGTTGACAGCGCTAACTGATAATTCAGTTGCGGCAATCCAACTTGCACCAACACTTGCTGCAATTGCGCTTCAGTGAAATCTTCGCGTTGTGCCGGATAAGCCAGTAAGTCATCCAGTCGCTCATGGGGCAGATAGAGGCGCTGAGGCAACCAGCTCACACTGTCACTGCGCTGAATGCGGCCCTGATAATGAGGCCAATGGCCACTTAAAGTGCGTAGTAAGGTAGATTTGCCGATCCCCGATCGCCCTTGGATCAAGGTCAGGCTGCCCGCAGAGGCATTAAGAGTAATATTGCTCAATAACATCGCGCCATCGGCAGTATAGAGATCCAGTGCAGCGCGCAGTGGCAAGCCGCCGTCTGGCGCACTTTCAACCGGGCTAACCGGCTCAGCATCCAGTAACACCACAAAGTTATACAAGCGGGTGACCGTGGCCTGCCAGGCGGCAATCTCACGGTAAGAGAAAATAAACCAACCCAACGCCCCTGCAACTTGTGCAAAAGACTGGCGGATTTGCATCAACCCGCCCAGTAATAACTCACCGGCCAAAAACTTGGGTAGTGCAAAGAAAATGGGTGCCAGCGCACTCAGTTGTTGATAGCCCACCGTGAAGAATGAGAGGTTTTTTTCATAGCGAATCAGCTGATACCAGTTATCGGCTACTGCACGGAAACGTTGTAATAATGCTGCACGCTCATGGTATTCACCGCGCTGCCCAGCAATGGCGTCACTGGCTTCACGGCGAGCAATCAAGCCACTGCGGTAATCCGCCTCACGCCGTTGGCGATCCATATTAAGCTGGCGCAGCGGATACCCAATCCAATGGGTCAAGCCAATGCCTAGCACGGTGTACAGAATACACACCCAGAACATATAGCCCGGTAGGGTGAAACTGTGTTGTGCCAGCGAGAAGCTAATACTGCCAGAGAGTTGCCACAAAATAGTAGCGAACGAAATCAGAGTGAGCAGTGAATGCAGGAAAGTAATGAGCAACCGTAGGCTGGATTCAATCAGCAACCGGACATCTTCGGCAATACGTTGGTCGGGGTTATCCGGCACCAGCGCATTGATTTTTAACGCATAATGTTGGCCTTTATGCGACAACCAGCGCGCCAGAATATGTTCGGTCATGCCGATACGCCAGCGCATAATCAATCGCTGCTTAAGGTAGTCAGCAAAAACCACCACCAAAATCAATGCGCTGACCAACAGGATGAAATGCTGCAATAACTGGTACAGCGCCTGGCTGTTCAGTTGCTGTAACGCGTTGTAAAAATTGCCATTCCATTGGTTCAGTTGCACATTAAACCAAACAGAAGAAAGGCTGAGCGCCAATACCACCAGCAGTAACAACCAGGCCAGCAGTGCTGAGCGGATGCCCCAGAACGGTCTGGCGAGGTAATAGAATTGTTTCAGTGTTTTCATAATTTGTTCTTTTTCATAAATAAGGCCAATGGCTTTCATCAACAAACTGCCAGCATGAGTTCTGAAGATTCAGAACAAAAAGTATCGGGCCGCCTAAGCAACCCGATGGTTTTCAATAAAAGTGTGATTACAGGTCGTAGCTCACTTGCAGCCAGAATTGGCGGCCCGGATCATAGGAGTGCAGCACCCGATCGCCATACACAAAGGTGTCGGAAACATTGCGTTTATTGAGTAGGTTATTCACCTCGATCGAGATGCCTGCCCCATAAGCAAATGCGGGCTGCCAGGTCACTTTGGTGTCCCAGCGGAAGTTACTGGCAAAATGAGTTTTTTCGTATTTCAGCATCTGAGTGCCGGTACTGGTATCGGTGTAATACTCATTCTGGTAACGCACCGCTTGATCGCGCGAACTGCGCCATTGCCACAGGTTATAGAAGGTAAGGGAGTATTCTTGCCACTCACTGGTTAGCTCCAGATTGAGCCGCCACGGCGAGTTGAAATTGGTCGATGGCAAATCTGAGGCATTAATCACTTTGCCGTCGTACCACACTTTGTCTGAATCCAGCTTGGTGTTCGGATCAAAGAAGGCATAGCCCTGATCTTTCGGCGTATTGCTTTTACTTTGCTGCCAGGTGAGTGAGCCGGTAAAAGCATGAGTTGTGGCGGCCAGTTCCCAAGGTTTGCTGTTGCTGACCGAGAGTGATACCTGGTCGTTACTGCTACGGCCACCGTTATCAAAAGTCCGAATGCGGGCTTGAGATGCACTGTTTGGATTACGGTATTTGGTGCGGCTACGCACTTCATCGTAACCCTCACGATGCACATACTGTAAGCGCCATGTGCTCTGCATCACCTGTTGCTGGAGCGCAAAACTCAGCTCATCGTTATACGGTGTCTTTAAGCTGTCGATACCTTCGAAATCTTTCACGCCATCCCAATCATTCTCGGATGGGTCCAGTGAACAGAAGTAGTAGCAATGCTCCATACCCGCGTTCTGCGCTTCGTATAAAGCGTAAGTCAGCATCGAGCGGCCATAGTAGCGGTTGGCCCCGGCGATCAGTACGGTGTCACCGGTACCAAATAGATCAAGACTGCTGCTTAGGCGCGGAGCGATATTGGTTTTCTGAACAAAATCATCGCGATCCAAACGTACACCTGGGCGTACGGTCAAGCGGCTATACTGCATGCTGTCATCCAAAAACAGCGCGTAGTTGGTGTAACCAGCCTCATAGTTACCGGCGCGGAAGCGGGTGATATAACTGGCTTCGGTGAGAGAGGCGATATCATCCGCCGCGGCACTGAATTTGTAGCGGTAATAGTCGCGATCACGGATATATCGGGCGGTCGTTTTGTTCAGTTCGAAGCCAAGATTAGGCGAGTGTTGCAGGCCTAAGGCATTAAATTCATTAAAACGCAGTACCCCTTTGGCGCTGGCGCTGTTCTGGCGAGTAGTCAAATCACCCTGCCCGCCATTGTTATAAAACTGCGGATTACGCCAATCGGTCATGTAGTCTTCTAAAGTGAAAAAGTCTTTTACGTCATTGATGCGTTCATCTTTTAGTTGCTGATAACCGGCGGTAAAATCGAGATTGGCAATATCAAAACGGTGCTCCAACTGGAGCGTGGTGCTCAATCCGTTATGGTCATTGTCATAGCCAGAGTTAATGACACTGCTGGAGAAAAGTGTGCTGGTATAAGCTGAGTAATTGGCCGATAGGTGGGCACTGGTGCGCTCATTGGCATCCCAGGAAAGCTTGGCAAAATAGTTATCAGAAACCCGCTTTTGGCTGCGATAGCCCGGAGTCACCGAGACGACTTCCAACTCGTTATTCGGGCTTAATTGCAGGCCGCTGCCACCGGTAGTGTAGGTTGGAATATCAGAGAGACGCTGCGAGGCAGAAAATACAATACCCATATTGTCGGTAATGCCAGCTTCAAACCAGCCACCAAAGCTTTGTTTATTGTATTTCGGTTGATAACGCGCCGGGCGGCTAGTGTCGTTTTTTGAACTGTCGAACTCCATATCCGGATCAGTGAAAACCTTGTTCCACGACGAACGAGTTTCCCGGTAAAAAGCATGGGCGCTGTTCTCGCCACGCCAACGGCGACTAGAGACATCCAAAGTACCGCCGGTAAAGCCACCAAACTCCACCGGAATGTTATTGTCGAATACTGTCACACTGTCGATCAGACGGCTATCGATATACATGCCCTGATCACTACTATCAATACGGGTGATGGTTTCGCCGTTACCATCGCTGGCCGGATCGATATCGTTGTTAAAGCTGACACCATCCAGATTGTAAGCATTCTGATAGCTCGACGAACCATGAATGGAAATGGCTCCGGGTTTGATTTCGCCCTGCGTCAGGCTGGTGTTGTCGCTATTGGAGAATTGCACTGCCGGATTGGTGCGCAGTAATTCGGTGATATTGCCGTTGCCGGTAGGGCGTTGGCGGATCTCTTCCGAGGTCACCACTTGCGGAGCCGACATCACGTTGTCTACAGCTGCACGCCCACCGGCCTCGCCCATCACCGAGGTAGTTGGTAACACCATGCTGCCAGCCGCAGCCCCAGATACCAGCATGGGGCGGACGACATATCCCTTACCACTGGCAACCAGTTCCAACCCGCTACCCGCCAGCAATTGCTGTAATGCACCTTGCGCGCTGTAGTTGCCGCTGAGAGCCGGAGCGCGCAAGTTACGGACATCGGACTCATCGAAAATGACGTGTAATTGACCCTGTTGAGCTACCTGAGTGATGGCATTCGCCAGCGGTTGTGCGGTCAGATTGAACGAGACATCCGCTGCCATAACGCCCTGTGTCGTTAATAGCGTTGCCAGCGCTAAAGCAGTGAGCACTGGCACCCCAGAAACTTTCTTTTTATTGTTTATCATCACGCTATTTCTTCCCTAAGAAATGTCAATGCCATGCCAATAAGCACCAGCATCAAGGAAGACGTGATAATGAGAATTATCCTCACCTATAAAATTAACTATTTTTTACTTTTTATTTAAATTTCTAAAAATCATTACGTTACCTTGCTCGTCATGCACCACATTCACCGCCAGCAGCAACGGTAATGAGTCGAGGAACTCATCTGGATGATTTAAATCCAGTGAACCGGATACCGGTAATTGCGCCAAACTGGTATCGGTCAATTCAATCTTACCCGGCCGGTAGCGCCGCAATTCAGTGATCAGTTCCCCCAAAGGGCGATTACGGAATAGCAATTGCCCGCTGCGCCATTGACCAATTTCAGCCACCGCAATTTTGCTCAGCAACAAGCGCTTCTGCGCTGGTAACAACTGCACACGGTCACCGGCATGCAGCATGACTGCCGCCATATTCGGCCTGCCGGTCATGGCGACAATCCCCTCTTTGACCACCACCGCGACCTCGCCTAAGTCGTAGCGCACATCGAATGCGGTTCCGACCACTTTCACCTCGCTCTCACCGGCGTAAACAATAAATGGCCGGGCTTTATTGGCGGCCACTTGCAGGTAAATTTCCCCCTGATCCAACCAGAGTTGACGATTATCTTTTGCATAATGAACACGAACCTGCGAATGGCGATTAACATGCACCCGGGTACCATCTGATAACACGATTTCACGACTGTAATCCGTGGTTTGCAGACTCATATCATTGGTCAGCAACGAGGGCAGTTGGCTCATCGGCAGTAGCAATGCAAACAGGAAAAATATCCCAGCGGCACAACTACGCAAGGGCCGCCAACCGCGAGTTGATTTTTCTGGCTGTGGCGCACTGGCCGGTCGGGGAATTAATGCGCAATCACCCCAAATCTGCTGCATCTGACGATAGGCCTGCGCATGGGAGGGGGAGCATTGCAACCAGGTATCCAGTTGCTGTTGTTCTTGGGTGGTTAAGCGTCGAGCCTGGCTGCGGCTGAACCATAACGCCGCTTGCTCATCAATCTCAGCGCTCAGAGAACGGCTCTCATTCATCATGTTGCTTACTCCCTTGTTCAGCAACGTGGCGCTTACAATGCAGCAATGCGCCCGCGATATGTTTTTCGACCATACTGACAGAAATTCCCATTCTCTCCGCCACTTCAATTTGGGATAAACCGTCGAAACGATGCATCAGAAAAGCCTCACGACGGCGGGGGCTAAGGCTATTTAGCGCCTGTTCCAATCGACTCAACCGCTGCTGCTGCTCCAACACATGTTGCGGATCAGCCCCGGACGGTGCCATTTCTTGCTCGGCGTCGTCATCTTCATGGCTTTGTGCCAGCGCCATACGCTGCTTGCCCGCAGCCCGCCAATGATCAATCAATACCCGATGAGCAATCTTGAAAAGAAATGCCCGCGAATGCTCGACAGGTGTCTGTTTCGCCCGCTTTAGCCACAGCGTAAAGACATCGTGCGACAGATCCGTGGCATCGCTGGCATTATCCAGCCGTTTGCGAAAGAAGCTGACCAACTGACCATAAGTGTTCTGATAGGCCAGACTCACTTTATTTGATGGCGGTTTATCCATGAATGCATCCGTTAGACAATACGGCCTCAGGCAGGCGAACGGGCAGTTACGCGGCAACCTTGCGGCATCAGGTACATTTACCCAGTGGCCCACTTTGCTGGTAGAAAAGGCTGGTGAAATAAGCAATAAAACAGCGAATTAAACGAGGGTGAATACCATAGGGTTTCACTCTTCTAAGGCTGGCGGTTATAAGCGAAAAACCCGATCAAATGCAAATGATAATCACAATAACTATCAATATCTTTATTGTTTTGTATAATCCGTCACTTATTTCCTTTGGCAGAAAAGCGTTATTTGGCGGTAAAAAATAATAAAAATATTACTAATCAAATAAATACATCATAAATAATTCGAGTTGCAGGAAGGCAGCACAGTTATGTCGATAATAAAAAATAACCATGACTTTAGAGTGGACTTACCTCTCGGACGGCCCAGGACACGCTGGAGTATCAGCTTGCTATTGGGGGTCGGGTTACACTTGCTTGCCGCTGCGTTTATGCTCGGCTGGATAAATAAAATGGCCCCCCAGGGCGTGTTACCCCCGGCGGTAATGATTGAACTGACTCTGTATCAACAAGCCAAATCGGTCCCTCGTGAAATCCCCCAAGGGCTACAGCAAAGCATGGCAGCACCGGATGATGCTCCCCCCGAAAAACGGCTGGAAGAGTTACCAAAATTAACCCACTCCGCTAAAGGCACCCATGCTATTCGACCGGAGAAAGTGGTACAGAAGAAAAAAATAGAACCGACTAAACCACGGACAGCCACTCCGCTGCCAGTCGTCGCAGAGAAGGCGGCCCCAACCACCAGCGCGCCATTACCGGGTGAGAGTCATAAAAACACTGCGACTTTTGCCAGCGATGCTTCAGCCGCAATCAGTGGGAAAGCCTCATGGCAGAGTGATGTTCTGGCCCATCTATCGCGCTATAAACGCTATCCACGAGAAGCCTTGCGTTATCGCCTGGAAGGGATCAGCCACGTACGCTTTGTTGTTGATCATAAAGGAAAAGTATTAACTGCAGAGTTGTTCGCCAGCTCTGGCGCTAAAATGCTGGATCGTGAAGCAATGATTCTGATTTCTCGTGCCCAACCGTTACCCATTCCCCCCGCCGAACTACTGCGCAACGGGGTGATTGAGTTGATAGCGCCGATTGCTTATAACGTGAAAGGTTAAAGCCAATATTCATGTTAATGATGGTAACTAAACCAGATTTGAAACCGATTAAAGCCTTACTGGCGGGTTAAACCCGCCTGAGGTTAATGACAAAGTACCCGTAACGGTGAAAACAGGCAGATCGTAAAGACGCCGTAAACCCCTCCCTGGGGGCTCGAGCCGCGCCGTCCATGGCGCGGACGCTTTACTCTTCTACCGGCCTTCACCTTGCAAGATCGAGTTATCGAGGTTTGTCAGCAGTCTGTGGCGGATTAAACCCGCCTTTAACA
The DNA here is from genome assembly GCF_901472495.1 of Yersinia enterocolitica subsp. enterocolitica. Classification (NCBI taxonomy): domain Bacteria; kingdom Pseudomonadati; phylum Pseudomonadota; class Gammaproteobacteria; order Enterobacterales; family Yersiniaceae; genus Yersinia; species Yersinia enterocolitica. The sequence continues at coordinate 3,718,574 of NZ_LR590469.1, read as the reverse complement.
GTCTTATCGATTACCCATTTCAGCGCTGAATCAGATAGCGGATAGTCGGGCCATCTTGCTGAATATCCAATACCGTATAGCCATAATTTCGGGCATCTAACGGAATATTATTAATGGATTGCGGGCAGTCACTGATCACTTCCAGGATTTCGCCTGGTTTCAGTTGTGGCATCGCTTCGAGTGTGGCGACTGCTGGGTATGGGCAGGGTTCGCCCACCATATCCAAACGGTAATCCGGCACGATAGCCGTAGGTGCTGCTGAACTATCAATGGCTAAACTATCAACTGACGAAGAATGACTCATGATGGCTCCTTAATCAAAGTGGATACAGTGGCTTTTTGTTGGCGGAAGAAGCGCTTTTCCCACCACAACATGGCAGCAAAAGCGATAGCCAGCATCAGGTAAGTCACTAGTAACCCGCCAATTGGGCCGAACGTTTCCAATAGGTTGACTTTGTCATAATTGGTCGCCAATTCCGGTGCAAAGTCATCCCAATAATACGCCAGAATAGTGGCACCAATAATATTACCCAGCCCCACCCACCAATAGTGAATCTGCCCCTCTACTGCGCGATACATCCAGCCCGTTTCACAACCACCAGCCAGCACGATACCAAAACCAAATAATAAACCGCCAATCACCGCATTCGGCCCGGCCCATAGAATCTTCGGTGCGACACCCAGTTGTACATAACTGAAAATCCCAATAGCACTGACCGCCATCCCCAGAATAATCGCTTTCGCCATGTGCGTGCGCCCGGTTATCCACAGGTCACGGAAGGCAGAAGTAAAGCAAATTTGCGCCCGCTCAATCAGAAGCCCAAACCCAATTCCACATAGCATGGCGATACCCAGTTTTGGGTGGCGGAACAACTCAATCAATGACCAACCCAGCGCCAGAACAAACACCACCATGCCGAGACGAAAACGTCGCGCAGCCCTGGCTGGGTGCTGGGTTAATGGCGCAGCTGTTGTCACTTTTTGCAATTTCACCGGAATGCGAAACAGCGGCAATAGCGTGAATTTGGCACCGAAATAGGAACCAGCTGCCGTCGCGAGCGCGAAGAACCAGGCATGCAGTGAAAACTGTGGAATGCCGGTAAAGAAAGCCGCCAGATTACACCCCATTGCCAGCCGCGCACCAAATACTGAGATTTAAACATCGGCCAGCTCACACTGACACCTCCAAAATACGTATTGTCGCCGACAAGAGCAGACTCATATGCCGTAGCGAGAAAATAGATCTACGTATAATAAGCCAATTATCTCTTTAATGAAGGGATGATGTATTGAAAATTAGATGTTATGCAAAAGTTAATCCAGTATTGATATCCATGAAATTCTCCTACTCCATAAGTGTTCTCATGCGTGACGGGCACTGCTGAAAACGACGTCGGAAACTATCTGAGAAATGGGCGTGATTACTAAAACCACATTCCATGGCAATATCCGCCACACGGAGTCGCGTGGATAACAGCAGCTCACAACCTTTTTTCAAACGTTGCTCCAGTAGCCATTGTTTTGCAGACATTCCAAATTTTTCATAAAACAAAAAATTCAATTTACGTGTCGAAATTCCTAATTCACTGGCATAACGCGAAACGGTCCAGGGATTGAGGCGATTCTTCTCAAAAAACTCCAGTAATTTATTATTGGTCCCTACAATTGATTCTAATAATCTGGAAAAATAAACATAGTCCAACCCCAAACAATACAGATAAAGAAATCGCAGCGACAAAGTTCGATCAATATCAACTAATTTCTCAGCAGCACAGATAATATCGTTGTTAGCCGGTAAAATTTTACAGCGCTCATATACGTTTTGTGGCAGACGAGATTTATTCGGTTGTGCCATATTACTGGCTAAATTTTTATAGAGGGGTAAAAGGTCTATAGGATGACACAATATCGAAGTAAAAGTATTTTGTGAAAAAGAAGATACTCTCGCTTGCTCATCAGTAATCACTAGATTACCAGCAGGTACGGTATAACATACGTCGTCACTACGTAATATTTCCTCTTGTCGAAATAGAATAAATTGTATTGATTTCATAATATTCCTTCGATCATCATTATTATGATCCAAGAATGACAAATCATATGGCAAGGTGATATCCGGTATAAACCTTAAGTTTCATAAAACTGTAATTTATATTCCCTTGGCTAACATGGGGTATCCTCTGAAATCTCCCCGGCCCCGTCAAAATAATTTAATTATTTGATGATTCACTTTAATTGTCCGTTAATTTTTTGGAGTTAAATGAATCTATAACGAGTAGTAACGAAATCAGCATAATTCTTGATATCAAGTTTTGACTGTGGCGTACTAAAAAAACAGTCAGGTGACTTTATGGAAAGATCATCATCACTCGCCACGACGAGATAATCCATTGGCCATTTCGGCCAAGGGGCACCCATGAGGCCATTTAAATCATCAGGTAAAGAATAACTTTATGAATACAAAATTATTAATTGTGGACGATCATGAGCTGATTATTAATGGCATCAAAAATATGCTTGCAGCTTATCCGCGCTATCAGATTGTCGGTGAAGCGGAGAATGGGTTGGATGTGTATAACTTATGCCGCCAAACCGAGCCAGACATTGTCATAATAGATTTAGGGCTACCCGGTATGGATGGCCTTGATGTCATTATTCAACTTCGGCGCCGCTGGCCAGGCATGAAGATCTTAGCATTGACTGCTCGTCATGAAGAGCACTACGCCAGTCGAACACTAAATAATGGTGCGCTAGGGTATGTTCTGAAGAAAAGCCCACAACAAATTTTGATGGCGGCTATTCAAACTGTGGCGGCGGGTAAGCGCTATATTGATCCCGCGCTCAATAGCGCTTTATTAAGCCAATTGACCCAAGATTGCGAGACAAATCAAACCATTTTAACGCCACGCGAGCGGCAAATATTAAAGCTGATCACCGAAGGTTCTTGTAATCGTATGATTGCGAGTCAGCTTTCTATCAGTCAGAAAACCGTTGAAACTCATCGCCTTAATATGATGAAAAAACTGGATGTGCATAAAGTTGCAGAACTGATTCATTGGTCATACCGCTTAGGCTTAAATGAATAATGACAGTAAATTATCGCCATGCTTATGTTTGGTCATTAAGTAATAATAAAACCCCCTGTCGGTCTCTCTCCAACAGGGGGTTTTAACTGATAATAGAAAATATGATGGCTTGTTTTGAACAGGTATTAGTTTTGAACCGGTGTTTGCTTCGGTGCAAACAATGTTTTCTCATAAGCCTTAGCTTTCTTATGATCAAACTGATGTTCCCACTTGGCAATAACCAATACGGCTAATGCATTCCCTACCACATTCAGTGCAGTACGCGCCATATCCAGAATACGATCAACGCCGGCAATAAAGGCCAAGCCTTCCAGTGGAATACCGACACTGCCTAATGTTGCCAGCAAGACAACAAAAGAGACACCCGGAACACCGGCGATACCTTTCGAAGTCACCATCAAAGTCAGCACCAGAATAATCTCTTGCCCGATTGATAGCTCAATGCCATAAAGTTGGGCAATAAATATCGCTGCAATACTTTGGTATAATGTGGAGCCATCCAGATTAAATGAATAGCCGGTTGGTACGACAAAACTGGTAATCGCTTTTGGCGCACCATAAGCTTCCATTTTTTCGATAATTCGCGGTAATACAGTTTCAGAACTGGCCGTAGAATAGGCCAGAATCAGCTCATCTTTTAGAATTCGAATCAATGTCCAAATACGCAACTTACATAATCTCGCCACGGTACCCAGTATGACTAAAGCAAAGAAGATAATAGCGGCGTAAACCAGAACAACCAATTTGGCGAGTGGGATTAGTGATGCAAAACCAAAATTGGCGACCGTTACCGAGATCAGGCCAAACACCCCGATCGGCGCATAACGCATAATCATGTGTGTAACTTTGAACATGCTTTCAGATACTGCTTTAAACACATTCAACAGTGGTTCTTTGGTTTCTTTTGGCAATGAAGACAGCCCTAAACCAAACAACACTGAGAAGAAAATAATTGGCAACATATCGCCTTTTGCCATAGAGGCAAAGACGTTGGCAGGGATCAGCGACAAGATAGTGCTTACCAGGCTGTGGCTACCACTTTGTACTTGTTCGGTAGTTTTTTCGTACTGAGAGATATCAACCACGGTCAACGCTGACATATCAATGCCGTGCCCTGGCTGGAACACATTCGCCAAAGTGATCCCGACAATAATGGCAACAGTGGTGATAACTTCGAAATAAATGATGGTTTTCAAACCAATTCGCCCAAGCTTCTTCGCATCACCAACACCGGCAATACCTACGATCAAGGTTGAAATAACGATCGGCACCACAATCATTTTAATTAAGCGGATAAAGATATCGCCCGCCGGGCTTAAAATATTATTAACTAACCATTCTCTAGATTCAATTTGGTTATGCAAAACTGCACCAACCAAAATACCTAATACCAGTGCAATGAGTATTTGCCAGGCCAGACTTATTTTTACACTTTTCATACCCTAAAAATTCCTCAAAGCATCCCATAAAATGCAAGTTACCAAGCATCTTAAATAGAATACTTAATCATTAAGTACGGGGCTATAGTTGATAAAACTTATGGTCCAGCCTCCCGCCAGCCGTCCACGTTATAAATCAGTATCATTTCTAGGCACTCCTCTGCAAGCCTTGTTTACACTAAGCCTACATCACACCGGAGCTTGAAATCAGCCAGAGTAATCACTAATTATCAGTAAATATTTGTTATTAAAAAAGTAAAACACATCAATGACAAATAGTAACCCGACCCGTCAGTAGAAAAAATGAGCGAAATTAAATTATTGCATAATCCATAATTATGTTTTCTTTTGTGAATTATTTTGTTTGTATTTTGTTAAATGAATTTATGGTTATTCTCCGCTTATTTTGGATATTCCGCAATCAAAGTCGATTTTTTTTGAGAAAATTCTCAATTAAAGTAAAAAAATAAAAACATTAAAATGCATATTTATTCTGTTCGTTTTTTATTTTCCAATGCATATTTCATCTTAGAATATATACAGATTTTTAATTACAGTAAGATATTAAAATAATAATTCCTCTTCAGTAGTAAATGAATATTACTTTTTTAGGTTAACAATTAATACCAAAGAGTGTTAATCACGTAGCGTTAATATTCTTCGTTTTTGCCGGTCTATAGATATCCTCTTTTCGCACGAAAAATGAGCTGATGCCCACATTTTCTTTCCTTTATAACATGGTCAGATGGCAGCTCTTCTATCATTAAGATATCGATTCACCACTCAGCGCATTAAGTAAGTCTCTAAATCAGCATCTTTTATGCGTGATCTGTCGCCCAAAAAAGAAACAAAACATCTCCTCACACTATAATTAACTTTTGATTGACATATTATTAACAATCTCAAGGAGAATGATGATGAGCCAAATACATAAGCACCCTATTCCAACTGCAATTGCAGAGCATGCCCTGATAAACCCAGAACAATATCATCAATACTATCAACAGTCGGTGCAAAACCCAGATGAATTCTGGGGTGAGCATGGCAAGATTATTGATTGGATTAAACCGTATAAAACGGTGAAGAATACCTCTTTCGATCCCGGCCATGTCAGTATTCGCTGGTTTGAAGATGGTACATTGAACCTTGCAGCGAACTGTCTGGATCGCCATCTGGCAGAACGCGGTGATCAAACTGCGATTATCTGGGAAGGCGATGATCCTAATCAGTCTAAAACCGTTACATACAAACAACTTCATCATGATGTATGCCAGTTTGCCAATGTGCTGAAAAAACTGGGCATTAAGAAAGGTGATGTTGTTGCTATCTATATGCCAATGGTGCCAGAAGCTGCCGTTGCGATGTTGGCCTGCGCCCGTATTGGTGCGGTTCATTCGGTGATTTTTGGTGGATTCTCACCTGATGCAGTCGCTGGCCGAATTATCGACTCTAACTCAAAACTGGTGATTACTGCCGATGAAGGCATCCGTGCTGGTCGCGCAATTCCACTGAAAAAAAATGTCGATGAAGCGCTGAAAAACCCTGCCATTACCAGTATCAAAAATGTTGTTGTATTCCAACGAACCGGCAATGCCAGTTATTGGAAAGATGGGCGAGACGTGTGGTGGCATGACCTGATTAAAGATGCCTCGGTCGACTGCCCACCGGAAGAAATGAATGCGGAAGATCCACTGTTTATCCTTTATACCTCCGGCTCTACCGGTAAACCGAAAGGGGTATTACATACCACCGGCGGTTATTTGGTTTATGCCGCACTGACTTTTAAATACGTTTTTGATTACCACCCTGGCGATATCTACTGGTGTACTGCTGATGTGGGTTGGGTGACTGGCCACAGCTATTTACTGTATGGCCCACTGGCTTGCGGTGCCATTACCTTGATGTTTGAAGGTGTTCCAAACTATCCAGGCGTCAACCGCTTGGGTCAGGTGATTGATAAACATCAGGTCAATATTCTGTATACCGCACCCACTGCCATTCGCGCCTTAATGGCCGAAGGTGACAAAGCCATCGAAGGCACTAAACGTACTTCGTTGCGTATCATGGGGTCGGTTGGGGAGCCGATTAACCCAGAGGCATGGGAATGGTATTACAACAAAATCGGTAATAGTAAATGCCCGATAGTTGATACCTGGTGGCAAACTGAAACCGGCGGTTTCATGATAACCCCACTTCCGGGCGCTACCGAGTTGAAAGCCGGTTCCGCGACTCGTCCATTCTTTGGCGTTCAACCGGCGCTGGTAGATAACTTGGGTAATCCGCAAGAAGGTGCCGCCGAAGGTAATCTGGTCATCACCGACTCATGGCCGGGTCAGGCCCGCACCCTGTTTGGCGATCATGAGCGTTTTGAACAGACTTATTTCTCTACTTTCAAAGGGATGTATTTCAGTGGCGATGGCGCACGCCGTGACGAAGATGGCTACTACTGGATAACTGGCCGGGTCGATGATGTGCTGAACGTATCAGGTCATCGTTTGGGTACCGCTGAAATTGAATCAGCACTAGTTTCACACCCAAAAATTGCCGAAGCCGCTGTCGTTGGGGTTCCGCATAACATTAAAGGTCAGGCTATCTATGCCTACATCACCCTGAATCATGGTGAAGAACCAACACCTGAGCTATATACCGAGGTGCGCAATTGGGTACGTAAAGAGATTGGCCCAATCGCCACACCCGATATCTTGCACTGGACCGATTCATTACCAAAAACACGTTCGGGCAAAATCATGCGCCGGATCCTACGCAAAATCGCCGCAGGTGATACCAGTAACTTAGGGGATACCTCAACGCTCGCCGATCCGGGTGTCGTCGACAAGTTGCTGGAAGAAAAACAATCAATGCAAGCGCCATCGTAAATTATGCCGCCTTCGGGCGGCACCTTATTTAATGCCTCAAAGGAGAGACTCTGATGAATGACAACATTTATCAAGAGATTGAAAATAACCCGCGTTTCAAAGAGTTGGTGCAAAAGCGCAGTCACTTTACCTGGCTACTGTCGCTGATTACCTTGGCGCTGTATGTCGGTTTCATTTTCCTTATTGCTTTCGAACCACAATGGCTCGGCACCCCGCTATACGCAGGTGCGACCATTACTCGCGGCATTCCCGTTGGTGTGGGTTTGATTGTTATTTCTTTTGTTCTGACAGGTATTTACGTTATTCGTGCTAATGGCGAGTTTGACCGTCTGACGGCAGAAATTCTTCGTGAGGTGAAGCAATGAAGACTCGCCATTGGTCCGTACTTTCCTTATTGGCTCTGCCTGCTCTGTCACAAGCAGAGGCAATTACCGGTGAAGTCCATCGTCAACCACTTAATATTGAAGCAATTGTGATGTTTGTGCTGTTTGTCGGCGCAACACTATATATCACCTACTGGGCATCTAAACGAACCCGTTCACGTGGCGATTATTACACTGCGGGTGGGCGTATAACCGGTTTCCAGAATGGTTTGGCGATTGCCGGTGACTTTATGTCTGCGGCCTCATTCCTCGGTACTTCTGCATTGGTTTATACCTCCGGTTACGATGGTCTGATTTATTCCATTGGCTTTTTAATCGGCTGGCCAATCATTCTATTTTTAATCGCTGAACGTCTGCGCAACCTGGGCCGCTATACTTTTGCCGATGTGGCATCTTACCGGCTGAAACAAAGACCTATCCGTACCTTATCTGCCTGTGGCTCGCTAGTTGTAGTGGCTTTATACCTGATTGCACAAATGGTCGGGGCCGGTAAATTAATTGAGCTGCTGTTCGGTTTAAACTACCACGTTGCCGTAGTATTGGTCGGTATCTTGATGGTGATGTACGTCCTGTTTGGTGGCATGTTGGCCACAACATGGGTACAGATAATCAAAGCCGTATTACTGCTGGCTGGCGCATCCTTTATGGCCCTCATGGTGATGAAGTCGGTTAACTTCAACTTCAATACACTGTTCAGCGAAGCGGTTAAAGTTCATCCTAAAGGGCTGTCAATCATGAGCCCTGGGGGGTTGGTATCCGACCCTATATCCGCCTTGTCTCTTGGTCTGGCATTGATGTTTGGTACCGCTGGCTTGCCACATATTCTGATGCGCTTCTTTACTGTAAGTGATGCCAAAGAAGCACGTAAAAGCGTGTTTTATGCAACAGGCTTTATCGGTTACTTCTACATATTGACCTTTATTATTGGTTTTGGCGCGATCCTGTTAGTCGGCCCAAATCCAGCCTTTAAAGATGCGGCCGGCGCATTGCTGGGCGGCAATAATATGGCGGCAGTTCATCTGGCTGATGCTGTAGGCGGAAGTTTCTTCTTGGGCTTTATCTCAGCAGTTGCCTTTGCAACTATTCTTGCGGTGGTCGCGGGCCTGACATTAGCGGGTGCCTCTGCGGTTTCTCATGACCTTTACGCCAGTGTCATCAAGAAGGGCAAAGCAAATGAGCGAGATGAATTGAAAGTATCGAAAATCACCGTCGTGGTTTTAGGGTTTGTCGCAATCGGCTTGGGTATTTTGTTTGAAAAACAAAACATTGCCTTCATGGTTGGTCTGGCATTCTCCATTGCCGCCAGTTGTAACTTCCCTATTATTTTCATTTCTATGTATTGGGAAAAGCTGACGACTCGCGGAGCAATGATTGGAGGCTGGTTAGGATTACTAACTGCGGTCATCCTGATGATTTTAGGCCCAACAATCTGGGTAACTATCCTGGGACATGCAAAACCAATTTATCCCTATGAATACCCTGCACTATTCTCAATGATAGTAGCATTCGTCGGGATCTGGTTCTTCTCCATTACCGATAACTCAGAAGAGGGCCAGCAAGAACGGCTGCGCTTTAAAGCCCAGTTTGTACGTTCACAAACTGGCTTGGGTGCATCTCAGAGCAGCTCTCACTAATTCGGTTGATTTCACACAAGGCCCTGCGGGGCCTTTTTTTATGGTTTGAGCCAGCGATCTAACCACGGGAACACCACATCTTGCTGTTCTTGATAAAATACATGCCCCAATGCTGGCCAATTGCGAGTGACCAACCTTGACTCCGCATTCTGTGAACGCCAAATGGCATGTACTTTGTTATATGCCTCTTGCACAGCATCCGATGGGAATAACTTATCTTTTCCGCCGTTAAAAAGTAGCATCGGCTTTGGTGCGGCTAAACTGGCAATGTCTGGAAAATCTAATTTATTGGCAATGCCAGGATGCAGCATATAGAACGCAGATTGTCCGCGAAGTACGTTATTCCCTGGTGTCATCAGGCCTTGGTAGTTGCCAAACCAAGATATAGCAGCAGTTGCAGCCACTTTATCGGACAATGCAGCTAGTTGCCAAGCGCGATAAGCACCCATAGAAAAACCTACAATGCCAATACGCTGCGGATCAACTGATGGCAATGTCGCCAGAAAATCAACAGTTCGCATATCTTCATAAGCCATTGTTCCTGCTAATGATCGCCCAAGATTAAAGAAGTTGCTGGCTACAGCTTGTTGCTGCTCATAGCTGATAGGGCCTCTATCGCCCCAACCAATAGCATCGATGGATAGCACCACATAGCCTCGTTTTGCCAATTCATCGCCAATGAACTTACCGCTGAAGAATTTATCTGACCATGCTTGTGCTGAGGCAAGCTGCACGCTATCCCCCCAAGGACGAATCATTTTCTCTTTGCCGATATCAAACTTGGAGCCATGATCATGCAATAAAACAATCGCCGGATGAGGCCCTTTGCTCTTTGGCGTCAATAGTAACCCCTGCACTCGGCTTTCATCTGTGATATTAAACACTATCTTTTCAGCAATATAGCTACCACGTTCTTGTTGATCGATCTTTTCTGCGGAGAAAGCAATTGTTGAGTCAGGAGTGAGTAGTGCCTGTCGAAGAATTTTCCTGGTATCACTCTTCCACAAAGCAAAATCAGTATATTTGCCTGCTAACCATGAGCTTTGATAAGTCATTTGCTTTTTTAGCTGTGGATAAAATACCGGTAGGTTGCTTTCAGTAATGGCTGCTTTTTGGTATGTCACTGGGCTTGCCTGAACCGCTGTACAGGTAAGAGTCGTCGCCAATATTGCAGTAATTGCGGTATATACAAGGAGACCAGCATTCATTTATGACCTCAATAATCAAAACATAGTTTCAATTTTAGAGTCAATGATTCTAAGGGAATGAGGCTTTATTTCTGTGGTCGTGGTTATAAAAATGGCAGAAAGATTAAGACAGTAGGAATATTGTCTTGGCATCCAAGTATTCTTGTCAGCTTAGATATATGCAATGACCGCATACCTGTATATGTGTGATTCATATATTGTTAAGTCATATCCAAATTTCAGTGACTAGTCCTGATATAGGTTGACACTTTTCAGCCTTAAAACGCCTGATGAACTTCATCGGGCGTTTTGTATTTTAACGACAGATGCGGTCGCCGCGTGTTGTAGATTTCCACTGACTCCCTGACCATCTTTCTTGCCTGGCCAATATCTTCCGGCTTAACCAGCAGATATTCCAGTTTTAATATCCCATTGACCCGCTCCGCCAGCGCATTCTGATAACAATCATATCCATCCGTCATCGAACAGATGACACCGTGACGTTGATGTAACGCCTGATATTCTGTTGAACAGTACTGGATACCCCGGTCTGAGTGATGTATCAGCGCAGATGCTGTGCGCCTGCTCACCAGCGCCATTTTGAGCGCAGCGGCTACATGGCGGGTGTGCAGACTTTCATGCACATGATATCCCACGATTTTTCTCGACCAGGCATCGGTCACCAAACTGACATACGCCGTTCCTGTCCGCAGGGGAAGGTAAGTGATATCCGCGACCCATACCTGTTCCGGGCGGCTGGCAATAACCTGATTTGCTCCTGACTTCAATAAGTTAGGGTGACGGTAAAAGCGATGATGGCTGTTTGTCGTTTTATGATAGGCACGTTTAGGCATCACCAGTAACCGCGAGCAACGCAGTATCTGGAATCCGTACATTCTTGCAGGAGAGGGAGAAAGCCAGTCGAGTTGACCGAACTTGCGTAGCCACTTCAGGACGGTAGAACGGCCTTGAATACCGTAGCGGTCTTGCGCCTGTCGGTAAGTCATTTCACCTTTTTCGACCTGTTCGACAACAGCCAATTTAAAGGATAGAGGGTAATCGCGTTGCGTGCGTTTAACATATTGGTTCATCACATTTTCCTCAGTGTACGAGTTAAATGTGTCAACGCTATTTAGGACGGGTCAATAAAACAAAAAAGGCCACCCACCGGGAGGGTAACCTTCTCTTTTATTTGGCTTTTTACGCACAAAAATCCACGCAAAAAAACTATTTCTATCGTTTTTTATATTTCCCACATAGCAAAAACCCCACGCTTTTGGCATGGGGTCTCGGCTTGATTTGATGCCTGGCAGTGTCCTACTCTCGCATGGGGAGACCCCACACTACCATCGGCGCTACGGCGTTTCACTTCTGAGTTCGGCATGGGTTCAGGTGGGTCCACCGCGCTATGGCCGCCAGGCAAATTCTGTCTAAACTAACCCGCTATGCAATCATTCACACAGCCAGCCAGCCCAATCTCGGAACTTCGCTGAAAATATCTATCTCTCAAATTCAAAACACCTTTGGTGTTGTAAGGTTAAGCCTCACGGATCATTAGTACTGGTTAGCTCAATGCATCGCTGCACTTACACACCCAGCCTATCAACGTCATAGTCTTTAACGTTCCTTCAGGGGGCTTAAAGCCCCAGGGAAGACTCATCTCGAGGCAAGTTTCCCGCTTAGATGCTTTCAGCGGTTATCTCTTCCGAATTTAGCTACCGGGCAATGCCATTGGCATGACAACCCGAACACCAGTGATTCGTCCACTCCGGTCCTCTCGTACTAGGAGCAGCCCCTCTCAATCTTCCAACGCCCACGGCAGATAGGGACCGAACTGTCTCACGACGTTCTAAACCCAGCTCGCGTACCACTTTAAATGGCGAACAGCCATACCCTTGGGACCTACTTCAGCCCCAGGATGTGATGAGCCGACATCGAGGTGCCAAACACCGCCGTCGATATGAACTCTTGGGCGGTATCAGCCTGTTATCCCCGGAGTACCTTTTATCCGTTGAGCGATGGCCCTTCCATTCAGAACCACCGGATCACTAAGACCTACTTTCGTACCTGCTCGAGCCGTCACTCTCGCAGTCAAGCTAGCTTATGCCTTTGCACTAACCTCACGATGTCCGACCGTGATTAGCTAACCTTCGTGCTCCTCCGTTACTCTTTGGGAGGAGACCGCCCCAGTCAAACTACCCACCAGACACTGTCCTCACCCCAGATTATGGGGCCGAGTTAGAACATCAAACATTAAAGGGTGGTATTTCAAGGTTGGCTCCATGCAGACTGGCGTCCACACTTCGATGCCTCCCACCTATCCTACACATCAAGGCTCAATGTTCAGTGTCAAGCTATAGTAAAGGTTCACGGGGTCTTTCCGTCTTGCCGCGGGTACACTGCATCTTCACAGCGAGTTCAATTTCACTGAGTCTCGGGTGGAGACAGCCTGGCCATCATTACGCCATTCGTGCAGGTCGGAACTTACCCGACAAGGAATTTCGCTACCTTAGGACCGTTATAGTTACGGCCGCCGTTTACTGGGGCTTCGATCAAGAGCTTCGCCGTAAGGCTGACCCCATCAATTAACCTTCCAGCACCGGGCAGGCGTCACACCGTATACGTCCACTTTCGTGTTTGCACAGTGCTGTGTTTTTATTAAACAGTTGCAGCCAGCTGGTATCTGCGACTGGCTTCGGCGCCGGGAGCAAGTCCCTTTACCTAATGCCAGCGTGCCTTCTCCCGAAGTTACGGCACCATTTTGCCTAGTTCCTTCACCCGAGTTCTCTCAAGCGCCTGAGTATTCTCTACCTGACCACCTGTGTCGGTTTGGGGTACGATTTAATGTTACCTGATGCTTAGAGGCTTTTCCTGGAAGCTTGGCATCAACTACTTCACCACCGTAGTGGCTCGTCATCACACCTCAGCGTTGATAAGCAACCGGATTTACCAAGTCGCTCCGCCTACATGCTTAAACCGGGACAACCGTCGCCCGGCTAGCCTAGCCTTCTCCGTCCCCCCTTCGCAGTAACACCAAGTACAGGAATATTAACCTGTTTCCCATCGACTACGCTTTTCAGCCTCGCCTTAGGGGTCGACTCACCCTGCCCCGATTAACGTTGGACAGGAACCCTTGGTCTTCCGGCGTGCGGGTTTTTCACCCGCATTATCGTTACTTATGTCAGCATTCGCACTTCTGATACCTCCAGCAACCCTCACAGGTCACCTTCAACGGCTTACAGAACGCTCCCCTACCCAACGAACGTATCCCTAAGCCAACTCGACTTTATTGGACGCATTGACGTCGCTGCGCTCCGTCAATCATTATCCACTGCCGTGAATTGTCTTGGGTGATACGTTCGCTGCCGCAGCTTCGGTGCATGGTTTAGCCCCGTTACATCTTCCGCGCAGGCCGACTCGACCAGTGAGCTATTACGCTTTCTTTAAATGATGGCTGCTTCTAAGCCAACATCCTGGCTGTCTGTGCCTTCCCACATCGTTTCCCACTTAACCATGACTTTGGGACCTTAGCTGGCGGTCTGGGTTGTTTCCCTCTTCACGACGGACGTTAGCACCCGCCGTGTGTCTCCCGTGATAACATTCTTCGGTATTCGGAGTTTGCATCGGTTTGGTAAGTCGGGATGACCCCCTAGCCGAAACAGTGCTCTACCCCCGAAGATGAGTTCACGAGGCGCTACCTAAATAGCTTTCGGGGAGAACCAGCTATCTCCCGGTTTGATTGGCCTTTCACCCCCAGCCACAAGTCATCCGCTAATTTTTCAACATTAGTCGGTTCGGTCCTCCAGTTAGTGTTACCCAACCTTCAACCTGCCCATGGCTAGATCACCGGGTTTCGGGTCTATACCTTGCAACTATTCGCCCAGTTAAGACTCGGTTTCCCTACGGCTCCCCTATTCGGTTAACCTTGCTACAAAATATAAGTCGCTGACCCATTATACAAAAGGTACGCAGTCACACCACGAAGGTGCTCCCACTGCTTGTACGTACACGGTTTCAGGTTCTATTTCACTCCCCTCGCCGGGGTTCTTTTCGCCTTTCCCTCACGGTACTGGTTCACTATCGGTCAGTCAGGAGTATTTAGCCTTGGAGGATGGTCCCCCCATATTCAGACAGGATGTCACGTGTCCCGCCCTACTCATCGAACTCACAACGTATGCATTTTTGTGTACGGGACTATCACCCTGTACCGTGCGACTTTCCAGACGCTTCCACTAACACATATGCTGATTCAGGTTCTGGGCTCCTCCCCGTTCGCTCGCCGCTACTGGGGGAATCTCGGTTGATTTCTTTTCCTCGGGGTACTTAGATGTTTCAGTTCCCCCGGTTCGCCTTGCATGGCTATGTATTCACCATGCAATAGTGCAACGAATTGCACTGGGTTTCCCCATTCGGGTATCGTCGGTTATAACGGTTCATATCACCTTACCGACGCTTTTCGCAGATTAGCACGCCCTTCATCGCCTCTGACTGCCTAGGCATCCACCGTGTACGCTTAGTCGCTTAACCTCACAACCCAAAGATGTTTCTTCTTTATTGGTGTGGCTACGAACACACTCTGCGTCGTTGTGCAGTGCGCGCAATCCTCATGAACGTAGCGTTCACTCCGGTTGCTGTGCGCTGTACGCCTTGCTGAGTATCTTCTCGCTCACACTGCAACAATGATAAACACATTGGCATTGCGATTATTTGAGAGACTCTAATACAGGTTAATCCTTATCTCAGTACTTCTACGGAGAGATAAGTTTCAGCTGTATTGTTTCAATTTTCAGCTTGTTCCAGATTGTTAAAGAGCAATATCTTAAACACGACTTGTTAAAGTCATCTTTAAGATACTTTTGAGTTCATAAAGAACCGGTTGATAATGTCTTTCACACATTATCGGAGTGGCGTCCCCAAGGGGATTCGAACCCCTGTTACAGCCGTGAAAGGGCAGTGTCCTAGGCCTCTAGACGATGGGGACACAAAAATTTCTACTGAATCATGGATTCAGTATTTTTGTGTAAAGGTGAGAATGTGGTGACACATTCGAACGACTGATGCAGTAAAAACTCAATGCCGAGGCCTTACAACACAATCATCACCCTCATCAACAGGTGCTCTTGCTCGTTTACATTCATCAGACAATCTGTGTGGACACTGCGCAATGCGTATCTGAGGTAAGGAGGTGATCCAACCGCAGGTTCCCCTACGGTTACCTTGTTACGACTTCACCCCAGTCATGAATCACAAAGTGGTAAGCGCCCTCCCGAAGGTTAAGCTACCTACTTCTTTTGCAACCCACTCCCATGGTGTGACGGGCGGTGTGTACAAGGCCCGGGAACGTATTCACCGTAGCATTCTGATCTACGATTACTAGCGATTCCGACTTCATGGAGTCGAGTTGCAGACTCCAATCCGGACTACGACAGACTTTATGTGGTCCGCTTGCTCTCGCGAGTTCGCTTCACTTTGTATCTGCCATTGTAGCACGTGTGTAGCCCTACTCGTAAGGGCCATGATGACTTGACGTCATCCCCACCTTCCTCCGGTTTATCACCGGCAGTCTCCTTTGAGTTCCCACCATTACGTGCTGGCAACAAAGGATAAGGGTTGCGCTCGTTGCGGGACTTAACCCAACATTTCACAACACGAGCTGACGACAGCCATGCAGCACCTGTCTCACGGTTCCCGAAGGCACTAAAGCATCTCTGCTAAATTCCGTGGATGTCAAGAGTAGGTAAGGTTCTTCGCGTTGCATCGAATTAAACCACATGCTCCACCGCTTGTGCGGGCCCCCGTCAATTCATTTGAGTTTTAACCTTGCGGCCGTACTCCCCAGGCGGTCGACTTAACGCGTTAGCTCCGGAAGCCACGCCTCAAGGGCACAACCTCCAAGTCGACATCGTTTACAGCGTGGACTACCAGGGTATCTAATCCTGTTTGCTCCCCACGCTTTCGCACCTGAGCGTCAGTCTTTGTCCAGGGGGCCGCCTTCGCCACCGGTATTCCTCCAGATCTCTACGCATTTCACCGCTACACCTGGAATTCTACCCCCCTCTACAAGACTCTAGCTTGCCAGTTTCAAATGCAGTTCCCACGTTAAGCGCGGGGATTTCACATCTGACTTAACAAACCGCCTGCGTGCGCTTTACGCCCAGTAATTCCGATTAACGCTTGCACCCTCCGTATTACCGCGGCTGCTGGCACGGAGTTAGCCGGTGCTTCTTCTGCGAGTAACGTCAATCCAACAACGTATTAAGTTATTGGCCTTCCTCCTCGCTGAAAGTGCTTTACAACCCGAAGGCCTTCTTCACACACGCGGCATGGCTGCATCAGGCTTGCGCCCATTGTGCAATATTCCCCACTGCTGCCTCCCGTAGGAGTCTGGACCGTGTCTCAGTTCCAGTGTGGCTGGTCATCCTCTCAGACCAGCTAGGGATCGTCGCCTAGGTGAGCCATTACCCCACCTACTAGCTAATCCCATCTGGGCACATCCGATGGCGTGAGGCCCTAAGGTCCCCCACTTTGGTCCGAAGACGTTATGCGGTATTAGCTACCGTTTCCAGTAGTTATCCCCCTCCATCAGGCAGTTTCCCAGACATTACTCACCCGTCCGCCGCTCGCCGGCAAAGTAGTAAACTACTTCCCGCTGCCGCTCGACTTGCATGTGTTAGGCCTGCCGCCAGCGTTCAATCTGAGCCATGATCAAACTCTTCAATTTAAGATTTGTTTGATTTGCTATGAATTAACATAGCGATGCTCAAAGATTACTTTCTGCAAATATGCATTCGAACCGAAGTTCAAATGTGTACTGCTTTGGTCACTCTTCAAGACTTTGATATTGCTTCTGCCTGTCGAAACAGGCTTCGATATCGTCTTGCGAGTGCCCACACAGATTGTCTGATAAATTGTTAAAGAGCAGTGCGTTAGCAACACTTGGTTGGTAACGCGAGGTGCGCATATTACGCTTTCCTCATTCAGAGTCAACATTTAATTTCGTTGAATTTCTCTGTTCTCTTTGCCGGTCACTTAACTACTTGATTCGTTGTGTGCCGTCTCGATGGATGCGCATTATAGGGAGTTCTCAGCCGCCCGCAACCGCTAATTTCAATAAAAATGACTGTTTGCTGCATTCCACAGCAAAACCCCGCCTTATACCCTGTTGTGCACAAACTTATCCACAGATTGAAACTCTTCTCAAAATTGACGAGCATCACGCAATCGTTTTCGCTACAATTCCCCGCGTCGAAAAAGAGTGACCTCGCGGGCAAAATATCGATGACATGAAGTGGTTTTTATAAAATGGGTCAATACCGCCCGCGATAAAACGTATTTTGATGCTGTAGAGAGGTCGGTCTCACATGAAAGTTGCCACTGGCTGGCATTTCTCGCTATTGGGATGTTATCTGAATCTGTTTTTCTCTTTATATAGATAGAAGAGATTCACGTAACGCTCTATTGATTGATTGCGAAGAACAACTGCGACTCCAAAGCCAAGGGATAAAACCATGCAACAACGCCGCCCAATCCGCCGTGCTCTGCTCAGTGTGTCTGACAAAGCCGGCATCATCGAATTCGCCACTGCACTTTCACAACGTGGTATCGAGTTACTTTCCACTGGCGGGACTGCCCGTCTGCTGGCTGATGCAGGCCTGCCTGTCACCGAAGTGTCTGACTACACCGGCTTCCCAGAAATGATGGACGGACGCGTTAAGACTTTGCATCCCAAAGTACATGGCGGCATTTTAGGCCGTCGCGGCCAGGATGATGGAATCATGGCTCAACATGATATTCAGCCAATTGATATTGTAGTCGTGAATTTATATCCCTTTGCCCAAACCGTGGCCCGCCCGGATTGTTCATTGGAAGACGCCGTTGAGAATATCGACATCGGTGGCCCAACCATGGTGCGCTCTGCGGCCAAGAATCATAAAGATGTCGCCATTGTCGTTAAGAGCAGCGACTACCCAGCAATTATTGCCGAGCTGGACGAGAATGACGGTTCATTGACGTACCCAACCCGTTTCAACCTAGCGATCAAAGCTTTCGAACACACCGCCGCTTACGACAGCATGATTGCCAACTACTTCGGCGCATTGGTGCCAGCTTATCATGGTGACACAGAGCAACCATCTGGCCGCTTCCCTCGCACCCTGAATCTTAACTATATAAAGAAACAGGATATGCGTTACGGTGAGAACAGCCACCAGCAAGCCGCCTTCTATATAGAAGAAGATGTGAAAGAAGCATCAGTGGCTACCGCACTGCAATTACAAGGCAAAGCCCTCTCTTATAACAATATTGCTGATACCGATGCTGCACTTGAATGTGTGAAAGAGTTTAGCGAACCAGCTTGTGTCATAGTTAAACATGCCAACCCATGTGGCGTGGCGATTGCTGACTCTCTGCTGGCCGCCTATGACAAAGCCTATAAAACTGACCCAACATCAGCTTTCGGCGGCATTATCGCCTTTAACCGCGAGTTGGATGCCGAAACCGCCAGCGCCATTATCAGCCGTCAATTTGTTGAAGTGATTATTGCCCCATCAGTCAGTACTGAAGCTTTGGCGCTGTTAGCCGCCAAAC
The DNA here is from genome assembly GCF_901472495.1 of Yersinia enterocolitica subsp. enterocolitica. Lineage (NCBI taxonomy): Bacteria > Pseudomonadati > Pseudomonadota > Gammaproteobacteria > Enterobacterales > Yersiniaceae > Yersinia > Yersinia enterocolitica. The sequence continues at coordinate 3,699,383 of NZ_LR590469.1, read as the reverse complement.
AGAATGTGCGTGTTCTGACTTGCGGTCAGTGGCAAGAACGTTCTGCTGGCCTGGATTTCAAACGTGTTAATGGTGGTTTGTTAGTACAAGACCGCGATTTGGGTATGGTGACTGAGGCGGATTTGCGTGTGGTGTCTCAACGCCAGCCGACCGAACAAGAGCTGCGTGATGCGCTGTTCTGCTGGAAAGTCGCCAAGTTCGTTAAATCTAATGCCATTGTTTATGCGCGCGACAATATGACTATCGGCATAGGTGCAGGCCAGATGAGTCGTGTGTACTCGGCCAAGATAGCCGGTATCAAAGCGGCAGATGAAGGTTTAGAAGTGGCAGGGTCTGCCATGGCTTCTGATGCTTTCTTCCCATTCCGCGACGGTATTGATGCAGCTGCAGCCGTCGGGATCACCTGTGTCATCCAACCGGGTGGTTCTATTCGTGACGATGAAGTCATTGCTGCGGCTGATGAACATGGTATCGCCATGATCTTTACCGACATGCGCCATTTCCGCCATTAATTAACCCGCTTAACGGAGTCATCAGATGAATATTTTGATTATTGGCAATGGCGGGCGCGAGCATGCGCTAGGCTGGAAAGCAGCACAGTCACCTTTAGCCGATAAAATTTATGTTGCGCCGGGTAATGCTGGCACGGCCCTGGAACCCACGCTAGAAAATGTCGATATCGCCGCCACCGACATTGCCGGTTTACTGGCATTTGCGCAAAGCCACGATATTGGCCTGACTATCGTCGGCCCAGAAGCACCACTCGTCATCGGTGTGGTTGACGCCTTCCGCGCGGCGGGCCTGACTATCTTTGGCCCAACGCAAGCCGCAGCCCAATTGGAAGGTTCTAAAGCTTTCACCAAAGATTTCCTGGCCCGCCATAATATTCCAACCGCGTTTTACCAGAATTTCACCGAGGTCGAGCCTGCTTTAGCTTATGTGCGCAAAATTGGTGCGCCAATCGTGATTAAAGCTGATGGACTGGCTGCCGGTAAAGGCGTGATTGTGGCAATGACGCTGGAAGAGGCAGAAACCGCAGTACATGACATGCTCGCTGGCAATGCGTTTGGTGATGCCGGCCATCGCATCGTGGTGGAAGAATTCCTCGATGGTGAAGAAGCCAGCTTTATTGTGATGGTTGATGGTGAAAACGTGTTACCGATGGCCACCAGCCAGGATCATAAGCGCGTTGGTGATGGTGATACTGGCCCGAATACCGGCGGCATGGGCGCTTATTCTCCGGCACCTGTCGTCACGGACGAAGTCCATCAGCGAGTCATGGATCAAGTTATCTGGCCCACCGTGCGCGGTATGGCAGCTGAAGGTAATGTTTACAGCGGTTTTCTTTATGCAGGTTTGATGATCTCCGCCGATGGGCAACCAAAGGTTATCGAATTCAACTGCCGCTTTGGCGACCCGGAAACTCAACCAATCATGTTGCGTATGCGTTCAGATTTGGTTGAGTTGTGTTTAGCTGGCGCACAAGGCAAGTTGAACGAGAAAACGTCTGACTGGGATGAACGCCCGTCACTGGGTGTGGTTCTGGCCGCAGGCGGCTATCCAGCTGATTACCGTCAGGGTGATATCATTCATGGGCTACCACAACAGGAAGTGGCTGATGGCAAAGTGTTCCATGCTGGAACCAAGCTAGACAGCAATAATAATGTGGTGACCAGCGGTGGGCGCGTGTTGTGTGTGACGGCACTCGGGGCAACAGTTGCACAGGCACAGCAACATGCTTATAAGCTCGCTGAGAAGATTCAGTGGGAAGGTGCATTCTGCCGCAAAGACATTGGCTATCGAGCGATTACCCGTGAAAATAGTGGTTCGTGAAGAATTGTGGTTTGTGAAGAATAGAGGCTCGCGGTAAATAACGCTACCACTGTATTCTGTGGGCACAGTTTGCTGTGCCCTACTTCTTTCGGCCTTATAGACTACCGGCCTTCGGCTCCCAGCGGCAGAAGTCCTGATTAGCAACCAATAGCAATTGCTGTCCTTCCGATGAATCAAGCCACGCGACACCCAATGGTTCTGCGCTATTTGCGCCCCGTTTACTCAACCATGCTTGCGAATTATCATCAAGACTCAGGCGCAACGTTTTCCCAGCACAGGTTGTCACGATGCCATCTTGCCAGCGCCCCTGAATTAACTGAACGTTACCGGCGCGCAGTGCGCTGCTCAGTTCCAGAATCCGCTTAGCCTCCAATTGATAAACGGCAATATTATCAACCGAGAGTTGCTCACGCCGTGTTGCTAGTTGGCGTTGCATAAAACTGACCTGCCCTTGCTCATCAAAACGTAACTCGACACTTTGTGGATCATCACCCAAGTCATTACGCCGGATTTCCCGCAATACGCCATGTTGATATTCGTAAAAAGTCACGCGAGTGTTCCCCCCGGAGTAGGGGCTGTAAACGCTCATCAGCACTTGTGGTTGCTGTTGTGCATTATCCTGACGCCATAAACGCACTACACCGCTGTCGGCGATATAACCGCTGGCACTGAATTGAGGGGAGCCGGACTGACTGCTACAGGCGCTGAGACCAAAGGCTAGACCGAGGGTCATCAGCACCCGCTGCATAAACAAAAGGGGCTTTGCCACCCCCCCGTTTATTATTTTCACTGACACACTATTAAGATTTAACAGCGTCTTTCAATGCCTTACCAGAAACAAACGCTGGCACATTAGCTGCAGCAATTTTGATTTCTTTACCGGTTTGTGGGTTGCGGCCAGTGCGCTCATTACGATGGTTTACTTTGAAGGTACCAAAACCAACCAATTGTACTGCATCACCCTCTTTCAGAGATTCGGTAATTGCAGCCAGTGTGGATTCCAAAGCCGCTTTTGCTTGAGCTTTAGAAAGGTCCGCTTTGTCCGCGATTACGTCAATCAGTTGAGTCTTATTCATAAGTTATCCTTACAGTGTGTTTATCGTTTGCAAAGCATCGAGTGCGACGGATATGCCGATTGACAGCACTCTCCTGCATACACGCACCGATAGCCACTTTTTTTCGCCCCCCAAATGTAGAACAGACAGGGGGCAGATGTGAAGCCTTAAGACGTGACAAATCAGGCGTTAAATCACGTTTTCTTGCCTTATTGCGTTAAATTTATGCCAATGTTGCTAACAGCCGCTTCCCGTAGGTCAGAACGTAACCCTTTAATCAGATCCAAGTCGCGCTCTTCGCAGTCGGCTAACAGGCGGAAAATCTCCCATTGGATATCCCATTCTTCTTCAATCGCGGGCAAGATTTTCAGCTCTTCATCGGTCATTTCTTTGCCAGCCAATGTCATTTCCAACATCGCAACGGTACGGATTGACGTTTCGCTGATGGCGATAGCATGCTCTAAAGTTTCGCCACTCAAACGTGAATGAATAGCTTCACTTAAAGCAATACAGGCATCGATGGCAGGGTAAACACCGTAAATAGCATAGTCATCAGCAGAAGGAATTGCCTCTTCCAGCTTCTCTAATTGGCTATCAAAATTAACCTTAGCGTCTTTTACCACCAAAGTTTCCCAGATAAGATCCAGAATACGTCGGTAAACGGCCGGATCACCAAACTCGGTTTCCAGGCAAAATTGCTGATAGTTGGGATACATCCGCTCGCACAAGCAAGCCATGAAAGTCAGATGTTGCCAACTTTCCAGCTTTTCGAGACGTAGATGAATCGGATTACGTATCATGATGAGTTCTCGTTATTCATTATCTGCGCGGCAGTGTACCCGAAATTAAATCATATCCCTATGGTTGCCAAGCAAATCAGGATTTTTCCGCACCCACCGCTGAAATTGCGGACGGTTTGAAGCAATCGCATCTGCCCAACGGGTCGGCTCCGGCAACCGATACCCCGCCATACAATGGCGAACCCATTCTAACGCACTGCCAACACTCACCCGGTGGCCCGGTGAAATAAACAAGGGATTACAACGGCTTTTGCTGCGCCATACCCAACCTAACTGCTCATCGGCATCAACCAAAGGCTGCAATGCGCCGTTATCGTCGCCCAATGGCTCAAAATTCCCGCATAAACGACTTTTGGCAACACCAATGGTCGGGACATCTACCAGTAAGCCAAAATGGCTGGCAACCCCTAAACGACGAGGGTGCGCTATCCCCTGCCCATCAACAAAAACCAGTTGAGGCCGTTGTTGTATCTGCGCCCAAGCGGCTAATAATGCAGGATATTCACGGAAAGAGAGTAAACCGGGGATATACGGCAGTGAAGTTGCCACGCGGGCAACCTGATATTCCACCAATTCGAGCGAGGGGTAACGTAAAACGGCAATAGCAGCACGGGTCACTTCCCCCTGCTGCTCAAAACCAACATCTGCTCCCGCGATAAAGCGCACTGACTCACTTGCGATATCATCTTGAAGGCTAATTTCAGATGCGCGTTGCAGCTGTTCTGCCCGTAACGCTTTGGTGTCTACCATCTGCCACCCTGTCTATAGATTGATTACTTTTGGTGATAAGGTTTTGATAATGCATGGACTGCCTTCACAAAAGCACCCGCATGTTCTGGTGGGACATCCTGATGGATACCGTGGCCCAGATTAAATACATGCCCTTCACCCTGACCAAAACCGGCCAGAATTGTACTGACTTCTTCCTCGATACGCGCAGCAGGCGCATAAAGAATTGAAGGGTCCATATTGCCTTGTAGAGCAACTTTGTCACCTACCCGGCGGCGCGCATCGGCAATGTCGGTAGTCCAATCCAGCCCCAAAGCATCACAACCGGTCGCGGCCATCGCTTCCAGCCATTGCCCACCACCTTTAGTAAATAAGGTTACTGGCACTCGACGCCCGTCATTTTCGCGAATCAGGCCATCGACGATTTTATGCATATAATTCAAGGAGAATTCTGCATAATCACGCCCGGTCAGTACCCCACCCCAGGTATCAAAGACCATCACAGATTGCGCGCCAGCTTTGATTTGAGCATTGAGATACAAAATGACACTGTCAGCCAATTTATCCAGCAACAAATGCAAAGTCTGCGGCTCGGCATACATCATTTTCTTCAGTTTGGTGAAGGCCTTACTACTGCCACCTTCAACCATATAAGTCGCCAATGTCCACGGGCTGCCGGAAAAGCCAATTAATGGCACCGCACCGGCCAGCTCACGGCGAATGGTTCTCACCGCGTTCATAACATAGCCCAATTCCTGTTCTGGATCGGGAATGGGCAGTTTTTCAACATCAGCCCGGCAGGTAATCGGAGATTGAAAACGCGGGCCTTCGCCGGTTTCAAAGTACAACCCCAACCCCATAGCATCAGGAATGGTCAGAATGTCGGAAAACAGAATCGCCGCATCCAGCGGATAACGACGCAATGGTTGCATCGTCACTTCACAGGCCAATTCAGCATTTTTGCACAGCGACATAAAATCTCCGGCAATAGCGCGGGTGGCTTTATACTCTGGCAAATAGCGACCAGCCTGGCGCATCATCCACACCGGAGTGACATCTACCGGCTGGCGTAGCAAAGCACGCAGATAGCGATCGTTTTTCAACTCATTCATGATAAAGCTCCCTTGATTATCCGCACGCATTGTAGCATGCCAGATAATACTTTCCTGCGGCAGCTAAAAGCGGTTTTTAGCTATTCTCCGTCGTCGAACTGCTCTTCGCGGCATAATACGACGGTATCTTCAATCAAGCGACGTGCCACGGTGCCTGGTGGTGGCAACAATGGTAATTGATCATAGCGATACCAACCGGCATTCAGCAGCTCTTTAGGGTCATGTCGCAGCTCACCGCTGTCATACTCCGCCATAAAGGCCATCATCAATGAATGCGGGAATGGCCACGGCTGCGATGTCACGTAGCGCAGGTTTTTAATGTGGATATTACTTTCTTCCAGTACTTCGCGGGACACCGCCTGTTCCAACGTCTCCCCCACTTCGACAAACCCGGCTAACACCGTGTTAATACCACCACGATGGCGAACATGTTGTGCCAATAAAATCTCATCACCGCGACGGATGGCAACAATCACGCACGGGGCAATTTGTGGGTAATAACGTTCACGGCAGTGATTGCACAGACAAGCCCACTCAGTACGGCTGGCATGCATTTGATGCCCACAATAGCCACAATAGCGGTGAGAGCGGTAAAACTCAGCTAATTGCACGCCACGGCCCGCCAATTGGAACAAACCGCGATCGACATCCAGTAATTGCCGCACTGACCCCATATCCGTAGACATCATCTGGCGAATCAGCCAAACCGCCTGCCCTTGCCATTCACCAATCTGCCTGGCGGTCGCGCCCTGTAATGACCAATTGGCCGCGTTACCTTGTGGTAACTCCCCTTTTGGTAACCATAATTTGTTTTCATGGCTGACAATCCACCAGCCACTTTCTTTACCTGTAAGTTGTAGTTCCATATCGTTGTTGCACAACCTCGACTTCACTGGCAATCTAGAATCCGGCTTGTTACATTTTTGTAACCCATTATTACTTCACGGAGTCGATCTCATGCTTAACCGACTAGAAAGCCTGACTCAACGCGTTGGCGGCAGTAATGAATTAATTGATCAATGGCTTCATGCACGTAAAGAACTTTTAGTCTCGTATTGCACAGTGATCGGTATTAAGCCACAAAAAGGAAAGCATACCCCGCTTAATGAAAAAGCGCTGGAGAACTTTTGCCACAATCTGGTGGATTATCTCTCCTCCGGGCACTTCCATATCTACGATCGAATTATCAAACAGGTAGAAGGTGCGTCCAGCCCGAAAATGGCTCTGACGACCAAAGTTTATCCCGCTTTAAAAAATAACACTCAAACTATCATGGCATTCCATGATCGTTATACAAACATTGAGATCGATGACGATAGCTGTACCGAGTTTCAACAAGCTTTATCCGATATCGGTGAAGCGCTTGATGCTCGTTTTCGGCTGGAAGATCAACTTATTCAATGGGCTGCCGAGTCATGGCAAGCCGCCAAGCCAGTTATTCAAGCAGGGCAGGTAAAATAGCCCACTGATCAGCACGGGCTTGTAGTTTTAATTCAACCTCAATACCCAAAGTAATTGAGATTGCAGGTAGGCAGCAAGTGAATGAATTCCGATGAGCTTACACAGGTAAGTGATTCGGGTGAATGAACGTAGCTAACACCGCTGCAATTTCAAGTAAGAAGGGTATATACTGAAGATTCTTGTCGGAGTGCCTAGCACCTGTTTTCTTACGAAAGCAAACGCAGGCTGAGACCGTTAATTCGGGATCCGCGGAACCTGATCGGGTTAATACCCGCGAAGGGAACAAGAGTAATTTATCGCTACAGGCCCGGCATTCCCCTTACAGGTGGCAGCCGGTCACTGGCCAACATCGTTACTCCCGCCAAGCTCCAGACAAGCAATTTTCCCGATAAACCACATTGGATCTATAACCACATTGGTAGGAATTGCTATGTCTAATAATATCACCACTAAGAATCCATCCCGCCCACGTAAAGCGCAACGTGAGGAAGCTCAACAGTTTATTGATACCTTGCAAGGTGTCACTTTCCCCAACTCACAACGTATTTACCTGCAAGGCTCACGACCCGATATTCAAGTGCCACTGCGCGAGATCCAACTCAGCCCAACATTGATCGGCGGCGGCAAAGACTCACCTCACTATGAAGATAACGAAGCCATTCCGGTGTATGACACCTCCGGCCCTTATGGCGATCCCAGCGCGAAACTGGATGTCCATGCTGGTTTGCCCAAATTGCGCGATAGCTGGATAGCCGATCGTCAGGATACCGCGGCACTGACTTCCGTTAGCTCTGGTTTTACCCAACAACGTTTGGCTGATGAAGGTTTGGATCATTTGCGTTTTGAGCACCTTCCTCGCCCGAAGAAAGCCGTCAAAGGCAAATGTGTTACTCAATTACATTACGCTCGCCAAGGGATCATCACCCCAGAAATGGAGTTCATTGCACTGCGAGAAAATATGGGGCGTGAACGTATTCGCGGCGAAGTTTTGCGCCAGCAGCATCCGGGCCAATCATTTGGTGCACATCTGCCCGATAATATCACCGCAGAATTTGTCCGACAGGAAGTCGCTGCGGGGCGAGCCATCATTCCAGCAAATATTAACCACCCCGAATCTGAACCAATGATTATTGGTCGTAACTTTTTAGTGAAAGTGAACGCCAATATCGGTAACTCTGCTGTGTCCTCTTCCATTGAGGAAGAAGTGGAAAAATTGGTGTGGTCTACCCGCTGGGGTGCTGACACCGTGATGGACTTGTCCACTGGCCGCTATATTCATGAAACCCGTGAATGGATACTGCGTAATAGCCCGATTCCTATTGGCACGGTCCCCATCTATCAAGCGCTGGAAAAAGTGAATGGGGTGGCAGAAAACCTCACCTGGGAAATGTTCCGCGACACCTTGCTAGAGCAGGCTGAACAAGGTGTCGATTACTTCACCATTCATGCTGGCGTACTGCTACGCTATGTACCGATGACCGCCAAACGGCTGACCGGTATTGTCTCTCGTGGCGGGTCGATTATGGCGAAATGGTGCCTTTCTCATCATCAGGAAAACTTCCTGTACCAGCATTTCCGCGAAATTTGCCAAATTTGTGCCGCCTATGATGTTTCATTATCACTTGGTGATGGTTTGCGCCCTGGTTCTATACAGGATGCCAATGATGAAGCCCAATTTGCCGAACTGCATACCTTGGGAGAATTGACCAAAATTACCTGGGAATATGATGTGCAGGTGATGATAGAAGGCCCTGGGCATGTGCCAATGCAGATGATTCGCCGCAATATGACCGAAGAGTTGGAGCATTGCCACGAAGCGCCATTTTATACCTTAGGCCCGTTGACCACGGATATTGCCCCCGGCTATGACCATTTCACCTCCGGTATCGGGGCGGCGATGATTGGCTGGTTTGGCTGCGCCATGTTGTGCTATGTCACACCGAAAGAGCACCTTGGCTTACCTAATAAAGAAGATGTAAAACAAGGGCTTATTACTTATAAAATCGCCGCTCATGCCGCTGATTTGGCCAAAGGCCACCCCGGCGCGCAGATCCGCGATAACGCCATGTCAAAAGCTCGCTTTGAATTCCGCTGGGAAGATCAGTTCAATCTGGCGCTTGATCCTGAAACAGCACGGGCCTATCACGACGAAACCCTGCCGCAAGAATCTGGCAAAGTCGCTCACTTTTGTTCTATGTGTGGGCCGAAGTTCTGTTCGATGAAGATTTCGCAAGAAGTGAGAGATTATGCAGCCAAGCAAGAACAGGCCGCAGCTCAACCCATTGAAGTACTGCAATCGGGTATGGATCAGATGTCAGCCGAGTTCCGCTCTCGTGGCAGTGAGTTGTATCTCAGCCCGGTGAATCTGAAAGCGGAGGCTGATAATGAAACCATCTGATACACCTATCTTCTCGGCCCAGAAGGGTTTTCCGACGACTGAACAGCGCCTTGGCTTGTATCCGGTCGTCGATTCTGTGCTGTGGATAGAACGCCTGCTGGCGGCAGGGGTAACCACTATCCAATTACGTATCAAGGATTTAGATGATGCTCAGGTAGAACAGGATATTGCTGCCACAATTGCATTGGGCAAACGCTATCAAGCACGCTTATTTATTAATGATTACTGGCGACTGGCGATTAAGCATGGCGCTTACGGGGTGCATCTGGGGCAGGAAGATTTGGAGACCACTGATTTGGCCGCCATACAACAAGCCGGATTGCGGCTCGGGGTATCTACTCACGATGAGCGCGAACTGGCGATAGCTAAAGCGGTGCGGCCTTCTTACATCGCAATGGGTCATATCTTCCCCACACAAACCAAGCAAATGCCGTCATCCCCTCAAGGGCTGGCGGTGCTCAAACAGATGGTGGAAAACACACCGGACTACCCCACCGTCGCTATCGGTGGCATCAGTATTGAGCGAGTCCCCGCCGTATTGGCTGCCGGCGTGGGCAGTGTGGCTGTCGTTAGCGCCATTACTCAAGCTGAGGATTGGCAGCAAGCCACGGCACAATTACTACGTCTGATTGAGGGCAAGGAGCTGAGCGATGATAAACAAGCATGAGCTGAGTGACAGTGAATTCTTGCGCTACAGCCGCCAGTTGTTGCTGGAAGATATTGGCCCAGAGGGCCAGTTGAAACTGAAAAGTGCCTGTGTGCTGATTATCGGTCTGGGCGGCCTTGGTTCACCTGCTGCGCTCTATTTGGCGGCCGCTGGTATCGGCAAATTATTACTGGCTGACGATGACCAATTGGATCTGAGCAATTTACAGCGCCAAATCCTGTATCGTACCACCGATATCAACCAGACCTCTGCCAGTAACCAAACTAAAGTGCGGTTAGCCCAGCGTCATTTGCAAAATCTTAATCCGCTGGTTGAGATTGTCAGCTTCGATATACGGCTGACAGATGCGGCACTGGCTGATGCGGTGGCAAACGCTGATTTGGTGCTCGATTGCAGTGACAACATGACAACCCGCCATCAGGTAAATGCAGCCTGTATCACCGCACAAAAGCCCTTAATCAGCGGCAGTGCCGTGGGATTCAGCGGGCAACTGCTGGTGATTGAACCGCCTTATTCTCAAGGCTGCTACGCCTGCCTCTATCCCGATAAGGAATTGCCGCAGCGTAATTGTCGTACTGCTGGCGTATTGGGGCCGGTGGTCGGCGTCATTGGTACCTTGCAAGCACTGGAAGCCATCAAGATATTGGCTGGGCTGCCGTCGGCACTGAGTGGGAAATTGCGCTTATTCGATGGCAAGCAGCAAAGCTGGAGCACCTTGCAACTGACGCGAGCGGAGCATTGCCCTGCCTGTGGAGGCTCACAGTGAAGAGTAATCATATAAACATTGTGCTTAATGATCAGCCACTTGAGGTGGAATGCACCATAACCGTTGAAAAATTGCTCCAACAACTGAACCGCCATCAGCCGGGAACAGCGCTGGCGGTCAATCAGGTCATCGTCCCTCGCCCTGACTGGGAAAAATGCCAGTTACACGCGGGTGATAACATTTTGCTATTCCAAGCGATTGCCGGGGGCTGACATGCTGAAGATCGCCGATACCACTTTTACCTCACGTTTATTTACCGGTACGGGCAAATTTGCCACGGCTGAATTGATGCTGGAAGCACTACGCGCCTCAGGGTCACAACTGATTACTATGGCGATGAAACGGGTTGATTTGCGGGCAGGGAACGATGCCATTCTTGCGCCGTTGCGCCAGCTAGGCGTGCGCTTACTGCCGAATACCTCTGGCGCTAAAACGGCTCAAGAAGCTGTGTTTGCTGCCCGTCTGGCGCGCGAAGCACTGGGTACCCATTGGGTAAAACTGGAAATTCATCCGGATGTGAAGTATTTGCTGCCCGATCCAATAGAAACTCTGAAAGCCGCCGAAATTCTGGTGAAAGAGGGATTTGTGGTTCTTCCTTACTGCGGCGCAGACCCAGTATTGTGCAAGCGGCTGGAAGAAGCAGGTTGCGCTGCCGTTATGCCATTGGGTGCACCGATTGGCTCAAATTTGGGCTTACGTACCCGCGACTTTCTGCAAATTATTATCGCGCAGGCCAAAGTGCCCGTGGTGGTTGATGCCGGTATTGGTGCGCCAAGCCATGCACTTGAAGCTATAGAACTAGGCGCTGATGCCGTGCTGGTCAATACCGCGATTGCTGTTGCTCGCTCACCGGTAAAAATGGCTCATGCATTTCGCTTAGCGGTAGAGTCTGGCGAATTGGCGTGTCAGGCAGGGCTGGGCAACCGACAATTTGATAGGGCAATAGCCACCAGCCCACTGACCGGTTTTCTTAGCCAGCTTGAGGAAGAAAATCATGTCTGAAGGGTTCAGCCAGCGCTGGCAGCAATTGAATTGGGATGATATTTCTCTGCGCATCAACAGTAAAACCGCCGCTGATGTTGAGCGGGCCATTAATGCCGTCAAACCGAATCGCGACGATTTAATGGCGTTGATTTCGCCCGCGGCACTGGCTTATCTGGAGCCAATGGCGCAGAAAGCCCAACAGCTGACGCGCCAGCGTTTTGGCAATACCGTCAGTTTTTATGTGCCGCTTTATCTTTCCAATCTGTGCGCCAATGATTGTACTTACTGCGGTTTTTCGATGAGCAATCGCATCAAGCGCAAAACATTGGATGAAACTGAAATCATCCGTGAGTGTGAAGCCATCAAAGCACTGGGCTTCGAACACTTACTGCTGGTCACCGGTGAGCATCAGGCAAAAGTGGGAATGGATTATTTCCGGCGTCATTTTCCAACTATCAGCAATCAATTCAGCTCGCTAATGATGGAAGTTCAACCATTGGCACAAGAGGAGTATGCGGAGTTAAAAACGTTGGGATTAGACGGTGTGATGGTTTATCAGGAAACCTATCATCCGGCGACTTATCAGCAACATCATTTGCGCGGGCATAAGCAAGATTTTCACTGGCGGCTGGCAACGCCTGATCGCCTGGGACGAGCGGGGATCGATAAGATCGGATTAGGTGCGTTGATTGGCTTGTCGAGCAGTTGGCGCACCGACTGCTACATGCTGGCGGAGCATCTGTTTTACCTGCAACAAACTTATTGGCAGAGTCGCTACTCAATTTCATTCCCACGTTTACGCCCGTGTGCCGGGGGAATTGCGCCCGCTTCTCTGATGAGCGAACCACAATTGCTGCAACTGATTTGTGCTTTCCGCCTGTTTGCACCGGATGTGGAACTATCACTCTCGACTCGTGAATCACCGTTCTTCCGCGATAACGTGATTCCGCTGGCGATAAATAATGTCAGTGCGGGGTCGAAAACGCAGCCGGGCGGATATGCCGATAACCATCCAGAGCTAGAGCAATTTGCCCCCCATGATAATCGAACGCCTGAGCAGGTGGCTCAGGCACTAACGCTGGCAGGGCTACAACCCGTATGGAAGGATTGGGATCGTCATTTTGGGCGCATATCCCAATAAACTTCGTGCTTTCTTTCTGAAAAATAAGCAAAAAAAACCGCCCCGAAAGGAGTAATGCCGATCAGTTAAGGATCGGTTGACCGATCCAGTGGTTGTGTAAGAATCCGGAAATGTTCTTCGTTTCCGGATTTTTTTATGCACATCGGACAGGCTCTTGATCTCGTTTCCCGCTACGACTCACTGCGTAACCCACTGACCACACTGGGAGATTACCTCGACCCCCAGCTCATCTCCCGTTGTCTTGCCGAATCCGGCACGGTGACTCTGCGCAAGCGCCGCCTGCCGCTGGAAATGATGGTCTGGTGCATTGTCGGGATGGCACTCGAGCGTAAAGAACCTCTTCATCAAATCGTTAACCGGCTGGATATCATGCTGCCGGGCGATCGCCCCTTCGTGGCCCCCAGCGCCGTTATCCAGGCACGGCAAAGGCTGGGAAGCGAGGCTGTTCGCCGGGTATTCTCACAAACGGCGCAGCTGTGGCATGGCTCCGTCACCCATCCTCACTGGTGCGGTCTGACGTTGCTGGCCGTGGATGGCGTGGTCTGGCGAACACCAGATACGCCAGAGAACGATACCGCCTTCCCGCGCCAGACTTATGCCGGACACCGGGAAATCAAGCAGACAATGCAACTGAGCAGACTGACGCTGCGGAGTAAAAAGCCGGAGCTTGTTGAGCAGGAGCTATGGGGAGTGCTGCTGGCCTATAATCTGGTGCGTTATCAGATGATTAAGATGGCGGGAGCGCTGAAAGGATACTGGCCGAATCAGCTGAGCTTCTCAGAATCGTGCGGGATGGTGATGCGGATGACGCTACAGGGAGCTTCACCAGGTCGCATCCCGGAACTGATGCGGGATATGGAGAGCATGGCGCAGATGGTGAAGTTACCGATAAGAAGAGAAAGAGCCTTCCCGAGGGTGGTGAAGGAAAGGCCGTATAAATATGGAAAAGCCAGGAACAAAAATGCCAGTCAGTTGCTTAACTGACTGGCATTACCCCGAAAGGAGCGGTTTTTACGTTGGTGACGAACAAAGAGATTAGTCTTTGCTGTTACCAAAACCAGCGTTGAGCAATTCAGCCAGGTTAGCAGTCGCTTCGTCCGCGCTCACTTGCGGAACTACTGGTGCTTCACCCTGTGCTTTACGGCGCATACGATCCTGATGATAAGCGTAACCGGTACCGGCTGGGATCAGACGGCCCACGATGACGTTTTCTTTCAGGCCACGCAGTTCATCACGTTTACCGGCAACTGCCGCTTCAGTAAGAACGCGCGTGGTTTCCTGGAACGAAGCCGCAGAGATGAAGGACTCGGTCGCCAGGGATGCCTTGGTGATACCCAGCAGGTCACGTGTGAACGTAGCCTCAATTTTGCCTTCAGCTGCCAGCTTACGGTTAGCGATTTTAACGCGAGACATTTCTGCCTGCTCGCCTTCCAGGAAGTCGGTGCTACCTGCATCAACGATGGTGCCTTTACGCAGCATCTGACGAACGATAACTTCGATGTGTTTATCGTTAATCTTAACGCCTTGCAGACGGTAAACTTCCTGCACTTCGTTGGTGATGTAACGAGTTACCGCGTGAACGCCACGCAGACGCAGAATGTCGTGTGGAGATTCTGGGCCATCGGAAACCACGTCACCGCGTTCTACAATTTCACCTTCGAACACGTTGAGCTGACGCCATTTCGGAATCATCTCTTCGTATGCATCGCTACCATCCAACGGTGAGATAACCAGACGGCGCTTGCCTTTGGTCTCTTTACCGAACGAGATGATCCCGCTGATTTCAGCCAGGATTGCAGGCTCTTTCGGACGACGTGCTTCGAACAAGTCAGCAACACGTGGCAGACCACCGGTAATATCCTTGGTACCGCTTGATTCCTGAGGAATACGCGCCAGGGTATCACCCGCACCGATCTGAATACCGTCTTCCAGCTGTACAATCGCTTTACCTGGCAGGAAGTATTGAGCAGGCATATCAGTACCTGGGATCAATACGTCGTCGCCTTTGGCATCAACGATTTTCAGTGCCGGACGCAGGTCTTTACCGCTACCGGTACGCTCTGCGCTGTCCAATACCACCAGAGAAGACAAACCAGTCAGTTCGTCGGTCTGGCGTGTAATGGTCTGGCCGTCAATCATGTCCGCGAAGCGGATGAAACCGCTCACTTCGGTCACAACTGGCATGATGTGCGGATCCCAGTTAGCAACGGTTTCGCCGCCTTGGACTTCTGCGCCATCGCCTTTAGCCATTACAGCACCGTAAGGCACTTTGTAGCTTTCTTTAGTACGGCCGAATTCGTCGATCAGTTTCAGCTCGGTATTACGAGAAGTAATAACCAGCTTGCCCGCTGCATTGGTAACGAACTTGACGTTGCTCAGTTTCAAGCTGCCTTTGTTCTTAACCTGAATGCTGGACTCTGCTGCCGCACGAGATGCCGCACCACCGATGTGGAACGTACGCATCGTAAGCTGGGTACCCGGCTCACCGATGGACTGTGCTGCAATAACACCAACCGCTTCACCTTTGTTGATGATGTGACCACGTGCCAGGTCGCGACCATAGCAGTTTGCACACACACCAAAGTCAGTTTCACAGCTTACTACTGAACGAACTTTAACGCTGTCGACGGAGTTTTCTTCTAACAGATCACACCATTTTTCGTCCAACAGGGTGTTACGTGGAACCAGAATATCAGCCGTACCCGGCTTGATAACTTCTTCAGCGGTCACACGACCCAGAACGCGATCGCGCAGTGGTTCTTTAACATCACCACCTTCGATAACCGGGGTCATCACGATACCGTTATGGGTACCACAATCGTCTTCGGTTACGACCAGATCCTGTGCCACGTCAACTAAACGACGGGTCAGATAACCAGAGTTCGCAGTTTTCAATGCGGTATCCGCCAAACCTTTACGCGCACCGTGGGTTGAGATGAAGTACTGAAGTACGTTCAAACCTTCACGGAAGTTCGCGGTGATTGGCGTTTCAATGATCGAGCCATCTGGCTTAGCCATCAGACCACGCATCCCTGCCAGCTGACGAATCTGTGCCGCAGAACCACGCGCACCGGAGTCGGCCATCATAAAGATGCTGTTGAATGACACTTGCTGTTCAACAACGCCGTCACGGTTGACAACATCTTCTACAGACAAGTTATCCATCATCGCCTTAGCAACACGTTCGTTAGCCGCGGCCCAGATATCGATCACTTTGTTATAACGTTCGCCTGCTGTTACCAGACCGGATTGGAACTGTTCCTGGATCTCGGCAACTTCAGTTTCAGCTTCTTCGATGATCCCTGCTTTCGCTTCTGGGATAACCATGTCATCGATACCTACAGAGGCGCCTGAGCGTGCTGCGTAAGCAAAACCGGTGTACATGATCTGGTCAGCAAAGATAACCGTTGGCTTCAAGCCCAGGATGCGGTAACAAGTGTTCAGCATCTTGGAGATAGCTTTTTTGCCCAGCGGCTGGTTAACGATAGAGTAAGGCAGGCCTTTCGGGACGATCATCCACAAAATAGCACGGCCTACAGTCGTATCGATAATGCTGGTACGCGAAGTGCTTTCGCCTTCGGTATTACGAATTTCTTCGGTAATACGGACTTTTACCCGCGCATGCAGAGATGCCAGGCCGGCGCGATAAATACGCTCAGCTTCTTTCGGGCCAGTCAGTACCATGCCTTCGCCTTTGGCGTTAACACAGTCACGGGTCATGTAATACAGACCCAATACAACGTCCTGAGAAGGAACGATGATTGGCTCGCCGTTCGCTGGTGACAGGATGTTGTTAGTAGACATCATCAACGCACGTGCTTCTAACTGAGCTTCCAGTGTCAGCGGTACGTGAACAGCCATTTGGTCACCGTCGAAGTCGGCGTTATATGCCGCACAAACCAGTGGGTGCAACTGGATTGCTTTACCTTCGATCAGAACCGGTTCAAACGCCTGGATACCCAAACGGTGAAGGGTTGGTGCACGGTTCAGCAGCACTGGGTGTTCGCGGATAACTTCATCCAGGATATCCCAAACAACCGCTTCTTCACGCTCAACCATCTTCTTGGCGGCTTTAATGGTGGTAGCAAGACCACGCAATTCCAGCTTGCCGTAGATGAACGGTTTGAACAGCTCAAGAGCCATTTTCTTCGGCAGACCGCACTGATGCAGACGCAGGTATGGGCCAACGGTAATAACCGAACGGCCTGAGTAGTCAACACGTTTACCCAGCAAGTTCTGACGGAAACGACCTTGCTTACCTTTGATCATGTCAGCCAGTGACTTCAACGGACGCTTGTTAGAGCCGGTAATCGCACGACCACGACGGCCGTTATCCAGCAATGCATCTACTGCTTCTTGCAGCATACGCTTTTCATTGCGCACGATGATGTCCGGAGCAGCCAAGTCCAGCAGGCGTTTCAGACGGTTGTTACGGTTGATCACGCGACGATACAAATCGTTCAGATCAGAAGTCGCAAAACGACCGCCATCCAACGGAACCAATGGACGCAGATCTGGCGGCAGCACAGGCAGCACAGTCAGGATCATCCACTCTGGCTTGTTGCCAGACTGTACGAACGCTTCCAGCAGCTTGATACGCTTGGTCAGCTTCTTACGCTTGGTTTCAGAATTTGTTTCGTTCAATTCTTCGCGCAGGATCTCGCACTCTGCTTCCAGATCCATGTTTTTCAACAAGGCCTGAATAGCTTCGGCGCCCATCTTCGCGTCGAACTCATCACCAAACTCTTCCAACGCGTCCAGATACTGCTCTTCAGTCAGGATCTGACGACGTTCCAGGTTGGTCATACCGCCTTCAATAACCACATAGGATTCGAAGTACAGTACACGTTCGATGTCACGTAATGGCATATCCAGCAGCAAACCGATGCGGGATGGCAACGATTTCAGGAACCAGATGTGCGCAGTCGGAGAAGCCAGTTCGATGTGACCCATACGCTCACGGCGTACTTTGGTTTGAGTCACTTCAACGCCGCATTTCTCACAAATAACACCGCGGTGTTTCAAACGCTTGTACTTACCGCACAGGCATTCGTAATCTTTTACTGGGCCAAAGATACGGGCGCAGAAAAGGCCGTCACGTTCTGGTTTGAACGTACGGTAGTTAATGGTTTCCGGCTTTTTAACTTCACCGAATGACCAGGAACGGATCATGTCTGGCGAGGCCAGAGCAATTTTGATCGCATCAAACTCTTCGGTCTTAGTTTGCGCTTTCAGAAACTTTAATAAGTCTTTCACGGATTGGCTCCTGTCGGAGTTAGACCTGATAGGCGCTCAAACCTAAGCATGTAAAAACCTAAGTTTGAGCGCCCCTGTGACCAGTGCGAACCACCAGCAAGCTCCCGGCTATGAGAGCTTGCCGTCTGGCGAAGAATTACTCTTCTTCC
Source organism: Yersinia enterocolitica subsp. enterocolitica (assembly GCF_901472495.1). Taxonomy (NCBI): domain Bacteria; kingdom Pseudomonadati; phylum Pseudomonadota; class Gammaproteobacteria; order Enterobacterales; family Yersiniaceae; genus Yersinia; species Yersinia enterocolitica. Next base: position 3,681,032 of record NZ_LR590469.1, on the reverse strand, counting down.
AGCTCGATATTGATGCCCAGCGAGCGGATTTCTTTCAACAATACGTTGAAGGACTCCGGCATGCCTGGTTCCATACGGTGATCGCCATCCACGATGTTTTTGTACATCTTGGTACGGCCGTTTACATCGTCGGACTTGACGGTAAGCATTTCCTGCAATGTGTACGCGGCGCCATAAGCTTCCAACGCCCACACTTCCATCTCACCGAAGCGCTGACCACCGAACTGAGCCTTACCACCCAGCGGCTGCTGAGTAACCAGGCTGTAAGAACCGGTAGAACGCGCATGCATCTTGTCATCAACCAAGTGGTTCAGTTTCAGCATGTACATGTAGCCGACAGTAACCTGACGTTCGAATTGCTCGCCGGTACGGCCGTCAAACAGAGTAATCTGACCAGAAGTTGGCAAGCCACCCAGCTGTAACAGTTCCTTGATTTCTTTCTCTGTCGCACCATCGAAGACTGGTGTTGCGATTGGCATACCTTTTTTCAGGTTCTCAGCCAGACGCAGTACTTCGTCATCGGTGAAGGTGCTCAGATCAACTTTCTGACAAACACTATCGCCCAGATCGTAGGCTTTCTGGATGAACTCACGTAGTTTGGCAACTTCTTCCTGCTTTTTCAGCATGGCGTTGATTTTCTCGCCGATGCCTTTCGCTGCCATCCCTAAGTGGGTTTCCAAAATCTGACCGATGTTCATACGCGATGGTACGCCCAGCGGGTTCAGAACGATGTCTACCGGCGTACCGTTTTCATCGTAAGGCATATCTTCGATCGGGTTAATCTTAGAGATAACACCTTTGTTACCGTGACGACCGGCCATCTTGTCACCCGGTTGAATCTGACGTTTAACAGCCAGATACACTTTGACTATCTTCAGCACACCTGGTGCTAAATCATCACCTTGGGTGATCTTACGACGCTTGGCATCCATCTTCTTCTCGAATTCGGATTTCATTTCGTCGTACTGCTCTGCCAACTGTTCCAGCTGGTTTTGCTTGTCTTCGTCAGTCAGGCCAAGTTCCAGCCAGCGGTCACGTGGTAATTTACTCAGCTTGTCAGCTTCGATGCCACCAGAAACCAGTACTGCATGGATACGTGCAAACAGGCCCGCTTCCAGGATCTGCAACTCTTCAGTCAGGTCTTTCTTAGCCTGCTTCAGTTGCATCTCTTCGATTTCCAATGCACGTTTGTCTTTTTCTACGCCGTCGCGAGTAAAGACTTGTACATCGATAACCGTACCGGAAACACCGTTTGGAACACGCAGAGAAGAGTCTTTAACATCAGACGCTTTCTCACCGAAGATCGCACGTAACAGCTTCTCTTCTGGGGTCAGTTGGGTTTCACCTTTAGGTGTTACCTTACCAACCAGAATGTCGCCGCCAGTCACTTCAGCACCGATATACACGATACCGGATTCATCCAGTTTGGAGAGTGCAGCTTCACCCACGTTCGGGATGTCAGCAGTGATCTCTTCTGGCCCCAGCTTGGTGTCACGAGACACACATGCCAGTTCCTGAATGTGGATAGTTGTGAAGCGATCTTCTTGCACCACGCGCTCGGAGACCAAGATGGAGTCTTCGAAGTTGTAACCGTTCCAAGGCATGAACGCTACACGCATGTTCTGACCCAATGCCAGTTCGCCCAAGTCTGTAGATGGGCCATCTGCCAGCACGTCACCGCGCTCGATTGGCTCACCCAGATTCACACACGGCATCTGGTTGATACAGGTGTTCTGGTTAGAACGGGTGTATTTGGTCAGGTTATAAATATCAATACCTGCTTCGCCCGGATACATCTCGTCTTCGTTAACTTTAATCACGATACGGGATGCATCTACGTACTGAACGGTACCGCCACGTTTGGCTACAGAGGTTACCCCTGAGTCAACCGCTACCGCACGTTCCATACCAGTACCCACCAACGGCTTATCAGCACGCAGAGTAGGAACTGCCTGACGTTGCATGTTCGCACCCATCAAGGCGCGGTTGGCGTCATCGTGTTCCAGGAATGGAATCAGAGAAGCACCAACGGACACCACCTGTTGAGTGGAAACGTCCATGTAGTCAACTTGATCGCGGCTAAACAGGCTTGATTCGCCTTTGCTACGACAAGTGACTAAGTCTTCAATGAAGCGACCGTCTTCGTCCAGGTTGGAGTTCGCCTGAGCGATAACGAAGTTGCCTTCTTCAATAGCAGACAGATAGTTAATTTCATCGGTCACCACACCATCGCGCACGCGACGATAAGGGGTTTCCAGGAAACCATACTCGTTGGTCTGTGCGTACACGGACAAGGAGTTGATCAGACCGATGTTTGGACCTTCTGGCGTTTCGATTGGACATACGCGACCGTAGTGAGTCGGGTGTACGTCTCGAACTTCAAAGCCAGCACGTTCACGGGTCAAACCGCCCGGGCCCAATGCAGAGATACGGCGTTTATGCGTAATCTCAGACAACGGGTTGTTCTGGTCCATAAATTGTGACAACTGGCTGGAACCAAAGAACTCTTTCACCGCAGCCGAAATCGGTTTGGCGTTGATCATATCCTGAGGCATCAGTGTGTCGAGGTCGCCCAGAGACAAACGCTCTTTAACTGCACGCTCAACACGAACCAGACCAACACGGAACTGGTTTTCAGCCATTTCACCAACGGAACGAATACGACGGTTGCCTAAGTGGTCGATATCATCCACTTCGCCTTTACCGTTACGGATATCGATGAGTTTCTTCATCACTTCAGTGATGTCTTCTTTGCTCAGGATACCGGAACCTTCGATCTCGTCGCGTAGCAGTGAACGGTTGAACTTCATCCGGCCAACCGCTGACAAATCATAGCGGTCTTCAGAGAAGAACAGGTTCTCAAACAGGTTTTCAGCTGCTTCACGTGTTGGTGGCTCACCAGGACGCATCATGCGGTAAATCTCAACCAAAGCGCTCAGACGATCGCTGGTTGGGTCAACACGCAGGGTCTCGGAGATATAAGCACCGTGATCCAGGTCGTTGGTGAACAATGTTTCGATTTGCTTGTGACCTGCCTGGCTCAGTTTAGCCAGCAAATCCAGTGACAGCTCCATGTTGGCTGCACAGATAAGCTCACCAGTGTTCTCATCGATGTAGTCTTTAGCGACCACTTTACCGGCAATGTATTCAACCGGAACTTCGATGCGATCAATGCCGTCTTTTTCAAGCTGGCGAATATGACGAGCAGTAATACGGCGCGCTTTCTCGACGTAAACTTTGCCATTCGCTTCAATATCAAAGGATGCCGTTTCACCGCGCAGGCGCTCAGGAACCAATTCCATCTGCAGCTTGTTGTCACGAATCTCAAAGACCACTTTTTCAAAGAACAGATCAAGGATCTGTGCAGTGGTGAAATTCAATGCACGCAGAATGATGGTTGCCGGCAACTTACGACGACGGTCAATACGGACAAACAGGTTGTCTTTCGGGTCAAACTCGAAATCTAACCATGAACCGCGGTAAGGGATGATACGTGCGTTATACAACACTTTACCCGATGAATGGGTTTTACCCTTATCGCTGTCAAAGAATACGCCAGGACTACGATGCAGCTGAGATACGATAACCCTCTCAGTACCATTAATGACAAAGGTACCGTTTTCGGTCATGAGTGGAATTTCACCCATGTAGACTTCTTGTTCTTTGATGTCTTTGACCGTACCTTCCGGGGCTTCGCGCTCATAGATGACCAGGCGCAGTTTTACGCGCAGCGGTGCGGAATAAGTCACACCACGGATCTGGCACTCTTTGACGTCAAATACTGGCTCACCAAGACGGTAGCTAACGTATTGCAGCTCCGAATTGCCGCTGTAGCTCTGGATTGGAAAAACAGAACGGAATGCTGCTTCCAGACCGTACTGCCCTTCAGGATCTTGCTCGATAAATTTCTGGAACGAGTCAAGTTGGATAGAAAGGAGATAAGGTATGTCCAAAACTTGTGGACGTTTACCAAAATCCTTACGAATACGTTTTTTCTCGGTATAGGAGTAAACCATAGGGTTCCTCAGCTCGCTGAAAAGTCGACCCACTCTGTCTGCCCTGAAACCAGGACAGGTCGTGCAACACTATTATTTAGAACGAGAAGTCGAAACACTCCTCGGAATACTCTTTTCTATCACTCTTAAACCATTTCATCGCGTTACTTTAACTACCGAGCTACCCGAGTGGGTCGTAGCTGAGAACGCAGTATATTAAGTCGTCAATAGAAAGGAATATTAGGGGTTAGTTAGCCGCTAAACAGTGTGAAATGCGACTAACGCCCTACAGCGCAAAAAGGCTGATGACTAAAAAGTCACCAGCCATCAGCCTATAAGTCAGGCTGCGAACTCAAAGCTTAACTTACTTGATCTCAACAGAAGCACCAGCTTCTTCCAGAGATTTTTTCAGAGACTCAGCTTCGTCTTTGTTCACGCCTTCTTTCAGAACTGCAGGTGCAGATTCAACCAGGTCTTTAGCTTCTTTCAAGCCCAAGCCAGTTGCGCCGCGAACAGCTTTGATAACTGCAACTTTGTTGTCGCCGAATGAAGCCAGAACAACGTTGAATTCAGTTTGTTCTTCTACAGCTTCAGCAGCAGCAGCAGGACCTGCAGCAACAGCAGCAGCTGAAACGCCGAATTTCTCTTCCATAGCAGAGATCAGTTCAACGATTTCCATTACAGACAGAGCTGCAACGCCTTCCAGAATTTGGTCTTTAGTGATAGTTGACATAACAATTGTTCCTAAAATACAGAAATAGTTTATACGTTAAAAAGCAATGACTAAAAAAGTGAGGGCAATTAAGCCGCTTCAGCTTCTTTCTGGTCACGCAGCGCAGCCAGAGTACGAACCAATTTGCCAGCAGCGGCTTCTTTCATGGTTCCCATCAGACGTGCGATTGCTTCTTCGTAGGTTGGCAGAGTTGCCAGGCGGTCGATCTGAGCCGCAGGGATTAACTCGCCTTCAAAGGCTGCTGCTTTAACCTCAAATTTCGCATTATCTTTAGCAAAAGCTTTGAACAAACGAGCAGCTGCGCCCGGGTGTTCTGAAGAGAATGCAATCAAGGTTGGACCAACAAACGTGTCTTTCAGGCACTCAAACGGAGTCCCTTCAACTGCGCGTGACAGCAAGGTGTTACGAACAACTTGCATGTGAACGCCAGCTTCACGACCTGCTTTACGCAGTTCAGTCATTTTATCAACGGTAACGCCACGGGAATCCGCAACAACCGCAGACAGCGCACCTTTGGCTACTTCTTTAACTTCAGCAACAATCGCTTGTTTGCCTTGAAGATTTAGTGCCATTAGTTCTTGCTCCTGGATTAACCGGGGATTAATTCCCCGGAACTCACGTCACCCAAAACATTACTAAATTGTAATGAACGGGCGTTGAAACACGGTGAGCAGAATCCAGCAAAGACCATTCTTTTTTATTCTTGATAAACAAAAAAATAAAAAAATGCTTCAGGTTCTGTCACCGTCTACGCAGGAAATTAAGTGTTTTACAACACACCTGCGGTCTTGGACGGAGGCTTGGATAAGGCCAAGCTCCAACCGAAAAATTCTGTTTCTCTGCAGATCGGACATTTGTGATTAACAAATAAGCCATCAACAGAAGCATGGGCGTAAGATTCTAGACAAACCTTACGCCCACGTAAAGCGATAAAAGCAATTAGTGATTAGTTCACTACTGCTGACAGGCCGCTTTGATCAATAGCAACGCCGGCGCCCATGGTGGTGGACAGGCTGATTTTCTTGATATAAACGCCTTTCGCTGTAGCAGGTTTAGCACGCTTCAGCGCAACAACCAGAGATTCTAAGTTTTCTTTCAACTTCTCTGAGTCGAAATCAACTTTACCAATGGTAGTGTGGATAATACCGTTTTTATCGTTGCGATAACGAACCTGACCTGCTTTAGCATTCTTAACTGCTTCAGCAACGTTAGGAGTAACAGTACCCACTTTAGGGTTTGGCATCAGGCCGCGTGGACCCAAGATTTGGCCCAATTGACCGACAACGCGCATTGCATCAGGGGAAGCAATAACAACGTCGAAGTTCATTTCGCCTTTCTTGATTTGATCAGCCAGATCTTCCATACCTACCAATTCAGCGCCTGCTTCTTTCGCAGCTTCAGCGTTTGCACCCTGAGCGAAAACAGCAACGCGGACTGAACGGCCAGTACCGTGTGGCAACACAGTTGCACCACGAACGTTCTGGTCAGATTTACGTGCGTCGATACCGAGGTTAACGGCAACGTCCACGCTTTCTACGAATTTAGCAGTAGCCAGCTCTTTCAGCAGGGCAACAGCTTCGTTGATATCATATTGCTTAGTAACATCAACTTTGTCACGGATCACGCGCATGCGCTTGGTCAGCTTAGCCATTTATTAACCCTCCACTACCAGGCCCATGGAACGAGCAGTACCTTCAATTGAACGCATCATGTCGTCAATTGAAGCACCAGTCATATCCGCAGCTTTGGTTTCTGCGATTTCACGGACCTGAGCACTGGTCACAGTCCCTACTTTGTCTTTGTTCGGCTTGCCGGAACCAGACTTAATACCTGCCGCTTTTTTCAGCAGAACTGCTGCTGGCGGGGTTTTAGTAACGAAAGTGAAAGAGCGGTCAGAATAAACTGTAATAACAACAGGGATTGGCAGGCCTTTTTCAATGCTTTCAGTCTTAGCATTGAACGCTTTACAGAATTCCATGATGTTAACACCCTGCTGACCCAATGCTGGGCCAACTGGTGGACTTGGGTTCGCCATACCAGCTGCAACTTGCAGCTTGACATAGGCTTGTACTTTCTTAGCCATTTACGATTTCCTCGATTTGGGTAATATCGCCTCGCGTTCGAGGCTCCCCGTGTTTTGTCTCGCTATTATTTACTATGAAATAAGTTGTCACGGATGACAAAAAGCAAGACATCTAAAAACAAAAGGCGCGAAATTATATTGTAATCTCACGCCTAAGACAAGACTCAAATTTCAACCAATGGCGAAAAATGAATCAGCCTTTTTCTACCTGACTGAAATCCAGTTCAACCGGAGTTGCACGGCCAAAAATGGAAACAGACACTTTCAAGCGGCTCTTTTCGTAGTCCACTTCTTCAACAACACCGTTGAAGTCTGCAAACGGACCATCGCTAACACGAACCAACTCACCTGGCTCAAACAGTGTTTTAGGACGTGGTTTATCACCCACTTGTTGAAGACGATTCATAATCGCATCAACTTCTTTATCACTGATTGGTGCCGGACGATCGGATGTACCACCGATAAAGCCCATTACACGAGGCACGCTACGCACTAAGTGCCAGCTGGCGTCATTCATCACCATCTGAACCAGTACATAGCCTGGGAAGAATTTACGCTCACTCTTACGACGTTGACCGCCACGAATCTCGACGACTTCTTCCGTTGGAACCATGACTTCGCCAAACAGCTCTTCCATGTCATGTAACTTGATATGCTCACGCAGCGATTGTGCTACGCGGCCTTCAAAACCGGAAAACGCCTGAACGACGTACCAACGCTTTTTTGGTGCTTCAGACATCTTAGAACCTCAGGCCAGTAATAAATGATACCAGGCGGACCAGAATACCATCCAGCCCCCATAGAATCAGTGACATTACAGCAGTTACCGCAGCAACGATTAACGTTGTGTGCAGAGTTTCCTGACGGGTAGGCCAAATCACTTTACGCACTTCCGTGCGTGCTTCACGAGCAAACGCTACAGTGGCTTTGCCTTTTGCCGTCATCAATGCAACAGCACCGGCAACAGCGATAATTACTACAACTGCCAACGCGCGCAGCGGCAGGCTGAAATCACGGTAATAATAATTACCAACTATAGCTGCAACTAACAGTACAGCAACGATTAGCCATTTAGCCGTTTCCAGGCCGCGTCCGCTCCCTGGAGCCTCGGTATTCGCACTCATAAACCAACCTGTCACTATGATTCAGAACAAACAACTTTGCTTCGCACCGCAAAGCAAACCAAGCCGAAGGATGCTCTAGACTCTCTCTAATCAGCACCACTCAGCACTATCCGCCGTACTTCCAGAGCCCATCTCACCAGTAATTATGATGAAAAAACCACTGATGAGATAGGTTCTAGTATGACAACGTAGAAAAAGGGCATCAAATGATGCCCTTTTATCGCATGTCGCGTCAAATCTTATTCAATGACTTTAGCAACAACGCCAGCACCTACAGTACGACCGCCTTCACGAATTGCAAAGCGCAAGCCGTCATCCATTGCGATAGGAGCAATCAGGTTAACAATCATTTGAATGTTATCACCTGGCATCACCATCTCAACGCCTTCTGGCAGTTCAATAGTACCGGTTACATCAGTTGTACGGAAGTAGAACTGAGGACGGTAGCCTTTGAAGAACGGAGTATGGCGACCACCTTCATCTTTGCTCAGAATATAAACTTCTGATTCAAATTTGGTGTGTGGTTTAATCGAACCTGGTTTAGCAAGAACTTGACCACGTTCGATATCTTCACGCTTGATACCACGCAGCAGAACACCAACGTTCTCACCTGCACGGCCTTCATCCAGCAGTTTGCGGAACATTTCAACGCCAGTACAAGTAGATTTAACGGTATCTTTCAGGCCAACAATTTCGACTTCTTCACCAACTTTAACGATACCGCGCTCTACACGACCCGTTACAACAGTACCACGACCAGAGATAGAGAATACGTCTTCGATTGGCAGCAGGAACGGCTTATCGATAGCACGCTCTGGTTCTGGGATGTAAGAATCCAGGTAGCCAGCCAGTTCGATAATTTTTGCTTCCCACTCAGGTTCGCCTTCCAATGCTTTCAGCGCGGAACCACGAACAACTGGCGTATCATCGCCTGGGAAATCGTAGGTAGACAGAAGATCGCGCACTTCCATTTCTACCAGTTCTAGCAGCTCTTCATCGTCAACCATGTCACATTTGTTCATGAATACGATGATGTAAGGAACACCAACCTGACGACCCAACAGGATGTGCTCACGAGTCTGTGGCATTGGGCCATCAGTTGCAGCAACAACCAGGATAGCGCCGTCCATCTGAGCAGCACCGGTGATCATGTTTTTAACGTAGTCGGCGTGCCCTGGGCAGTCAACGTGCGCATAGTGACGTGACGGGGTGTCATATTCAACATGAGACGTGTTGATGGTGATACCACGCGCCTTCTCTTCAGGAGCGTTGTCAATTTGGTCGAATGCACGAGCATTTCCGCCGTAGGTTTTAGCCAGAACGGTGGTGATTGCAGCAGTTAGGGTAGTTTTACCATGGTCAACGTGGCCGATAGTACCCACATTAACGTGCGGTTTTGTACGTTCAAACTTTTCTTTAGACATCGATTGTCCCTCTAAGACACGGAATCGGTGGTTTCACCACATCAACCAAGCGCATGCTTGTTGAATCCATTACGCAGAAAGAAAATCAGGGGACGAGAGAATGAGGAGTGGTGCTGATAGGCAGATTCGAACTGCCGACCTCACCCTTACCAAGGGTGCGCTCTACCAACTGAGCCATATCAGCGCATCTTGGAGCGGGCAGTGGGAATCGAACCCACATCATCAGCTTGGAAGGCTGAGGTAATAGCCATTATACGATGCCCGCATCTTAGAACTCGGCTACCTGACTTAATCTGCAGAAACTTGAAAGGAAGGGCTTGGCCACTTCACTCTTCATCGAGAGTAACTCTCGCCTTGAGTGTGTATAGGGGTTCGGTCTTCTGAATCGCCTGAGACTCAAGGGTAAATATGGTGGTGGGGGAAGGATTATTCGTCACTTCATTCCTCACCCTTCGGGCCGCCGCTGCGCGTCGTTGACTCACTACGCTCGGCTCGAACCTTCGTCGAAGGTTTTCACCTTCCCCTCAAGTGGCTCATTTAGATTCCTAATATCTGAATCGGCTTGAGACTCAAGGGTAAATATGGTGGTGGGGGAAGGATTCGAACCTTCGAAGTCGATGACGGCAGATTTACAGTCTGCTCCCTTTGGCCGCTCGGGAACCCCACCTAATTTTTAATACTTGAATGGTGCCGGCACCAAGAGTCGAACTCGGGACCTACTGATTACAAGTCAGTTGCTCTACCAACTGAGCTATGCCGGCATCAAGTGCAGCGCATTCTAGGTAGAGTGAGCCTATGATGCAACAAAAAAATTGCATAACATGCCCTTTCGCTCACAAAACAGCCACTTTTTAAACGCAAGGTGTATTATTGACCAAGGTTAGCTTAAATCGCGCTCAGTAATTTGGTTATATTACCCAAATCTATGAATGAAAATCATCCCCCAAAAACCTATCCATATTCCATAGCCAAACAAACTTCCCTCGTTCGAAGCTAAAATAAGTTTAGTCCTTTGCCCCAAAAATGAGGAAATACGTCAATTTTGGGGCAGAGATAGCAAGAAAATATGGCCCAACGCCCATAATATCACTGTTTCCTATTTGGCCTACTTATTGCTTAAATACCAATATATGCGCAAACCAGCTATCAGGCAGGGGCTTTATTATGAAGATAGTTTTACTGAATGCGGCGACATTACCGATATATCGAAGTGAATTGGCACATTTACTGATTGATGCTGTCTCTCATGGTGCGTCAATCGGCTATGGCACCCGAGATCTCTCACAAGATGAGGCTGAGAACTACTACCATAGTCTTCACCCCGCCATCACGAAAGGGACATTACTATTATGGATAGCACGTGATGAAACCGGGGTCGTGGGTACCATTCAATTAGATTTATGCCAAAAACCCAATGGTTTAAACCGAGCTGAAGTACAAAAATTATTAGTTCACAGCCGTAGCCGCCGTGCTGGGGTTGGGCATAAATTGGTTATTGAGATGGAAAATACTGCGGTTCAACTTCGTCGAGGATTGTTATACTTGGATACTGAAGCTGGGGCTCCCCCGCTGAGTCTTTTTATCGCACGCAAGGATATCGATGTATGGGCGAGATCCCTGATTATGCCTGCACTCCAGATGGTTACTATCATCCAACCGCGATTTACTTTAAGCGCTTATTCTCTGTGAATCAGATACATACATCGATAGCTAGCTAATAATAAATCCCATCAATCACAGAGCAGAAGCCTGGCATAGTCCTTCTTAATTGATCGGAATAGCAACACATATCAAAGAAATCACTCACTAAATACAAAAATGTCTACGCCAAAAAGCAAGCTGCCTATAATATGCAGCTTGTTTCTTATCTGGAGTTGGCGTCCAGCGCCTTTCCCAACCTGCGTTAACAGGCAGAATTTGGCTTATGACAAAAAGAGATCAGTCTTTAGCGACGCCTTATCTACAGTTCGATCGTACTCAGTGGGCTGCTTTGCGCGACTCAGTACCATTGACGCTAACAGAAGAAGAAATCGTTAAACTCAAAGGGATTAACGAAGATCTTTCATTAGATGAAGTGGCACAGATATATCTACCGCTCTCACGACTACTTAATTTTTATATCAGTTCTAATTTGCGTCGCCAGGCGGTTCTGGAGCAATTTCTTGGAACTGATGGCCAACGTATTCCCTATGTTATTGGTATTGCGGGCAGTGTCGCGGTAGGAAAAAGTACAACCGCTCGTTTACTACAGGCGCTGCTAAGCCGCTGGCCAGAGCATCGTAGTGTCGAGCTGATTACTACAGATGGTTTTCTTTATCCGAATAAAGTGCTGAACGAGCGCGGGTTGATGAAGAAAAAAGGATTCCCACAATCCTATGATATGCACAGTTTAGTGAAATTTGTCTCTGAGGTTAAATCAGGTGCTGACCATGTCACCGCACCAGTGTACTCCCATTTAATATATGATATTGTCCCTGATGGTAATAAGATTATCAAACAACCGGATATTCTTATATTAGAGGGCTTAAATGTTCTGCAAAGTGGCATGGATTACCCTCATGACCCGCACCATGTATTTGTCTCTGACTTTGTAGACTTCTCTATATATGTTGATGCGCCAGAAGATTTACTCCAAAGTTGGTATATCAACCGGTTCCTTAAGTTTCGCCAGGGCGCGTTTTCTAATCCTGATTCTTATTTCCATAACTATGCAAAGCTGCCAGAAACAGAAGCAGTAAAGATTGCGACCCAGTTATGGAAAGAGATTAATGGGCTGAATTTAAAGCAAAATATTTTACCTACGCGTGAACGAGCCAGCCTGATAATGACTAAAAGTGCCAATCATGCGGTTGAAAGCGTGCGTTTAAGAAAATAATAAATTGCGGGTAGAATAACTACCCGCTTAATATCTCAATTAAACTCCGCGAAGGGATATTTCACCACCAATATACGGTTTTATATTCCCGTCCTGCTCTAATAATAATGCACCTTGCTGATCAATCCCGCGAGCAATACCAAATATCTCTTGGTTTCCGATAATCAGCTTCACTGGACGATCAAGGTAATTATCCATTTCTCGCCAGCGTGAAATAAAGGCAGGTAGTCCCTCATTTTCAAATTTAACTACTGCCAATCGTAACTCGGATAACAATTCAGCTGTCAGTTTATTACGATCAATATTAACGCCAGCTTCTTGTAAATTAATCCAATCCTGGCTAATAACATTAGTCGTTGATTCACGCATGGTCAGATTAATACCGGCACCAATAACCAACTGTGCTGCATCACCCGTTTTACCAGTGAGTTCCACTAATATTCCAGCCAGTTTCTTATCGTTTAGATATAAATCATTCGGCCACTTGACGCGGACGTGCTCTGCACCCAATTTGTGCAGTACCTCTGCCATGACAATACCCACCACTAAACTTAGTCCCATTGCAGCCGCAGGACCTTGTTCCAATCGCCAGAACATTGATAAATAAAGATTAGCACCAAAAGGAGATACCCATTGGCGGCCACGTCTGCCCCGACCAGCTTGCTGATATTCGGCAACACAAGCATCACCGGATTTAAGTTCGGTGATGCGATCTAACAGATATTGATTCGTCGAATCAACTACTGGCAATACAGCTACCTGGCCTGCGGGCAAATAACTTAGTATAGTTTGTTCGTCAAGTAATTGGATAGGTGCCGGTAAGCTATAACCTTTGCCAGGCACAGTGAAAACATCTAGTCCCCATTCTCTGATAGTGTGCATATGCTTATTAATTGCAGCACGGCTCATACCTAACATTTCACCTAATTGCTCACCTGAGTGAAAAGCACCGTCGGCAAGTATGCCGATTAATCGCAAGGGGACTTTTATATCTTTCACGACAAACGCTCCACAGCATTAACTTCGCCATTACTTGCGATAAAGCGCACCTCTGGCTCCAACCAAATGGCAAACTTCTTTGCGACCTGCTGACGGATATGGCTGGCTAGCCCCAACACATCCTGCCCAGTAGCCTCTGCAAGATTAATCAGTACCAAAGCTTGCTGCTGATGTACTGCTGCTCCGCCAATCTGGTATCCTTTGAGCGCACATTGATCAATAAGCCAGCCTGCAGCCAACTTTACTGTTCCATCGGGCTGTGGGTAGTGAGGCGCATTGGGATAAAGCTTCACGATATCTTCAGCCACAGCGGCATCCACAACCGGATTTTTAAAGAAGCTACCTGCGTTGCCAGTCACTGTCGGATCCGGCAACTTACTTCGACGCATCGCACAGACTGAGTTGAAAATATCTATTGCAGTCACGGTCAATGGGTCCATACGCGTTAAATCGCCGTAACCTAGTGTTGGTACCCAAGATTTTATTAATCGAATACCTACAGCTATGATGGCAAACCCATGACCGTAGTGATGTTTAAATATGCTGTCGCGATAACCAAATTGACAGTCTTCAGCAGAAAGGCGTCGAACCGTGCCTTTCTCCAGATCAAGTAAATCAACGTATTCACATACTTTTTGCAGCTCAACACCATATGCACCAATATTTTGAATTGGCGCAGAGCCAACGCAGCCTGGAATTAAGGCTAAGTTCTCTAAACCCGGCATATTGTTTTGCAACGAGTAGCATACCAACTGGTGCCAATTCTCTCCTGCGCCTACATGCAGATGCCAGGCTGTATCATCTTCAGTAAAAGTAATACCTTTAATACGATTAAGTAATACTGTCCCTGAGTAATTCTCAATAAACAGCACGTTGCTGCCTTCCCCAAGCAAGAGTACAGGTTGATGCTTCGAGACAGACTCATGCCATGCATCAATCAATTCTTGTGTAGAGTTGGCACTGATTACATTGCTCGCGTAGGCTGATAGTGCAAATGTGTTGAGATGCTTTAGCGGGGTACGTTGATTCGACATTACATTAGGTGCTCATTCTAACTGGTTCTGGCGCTAGTCTAACCGATCATAATACTCATATTGTATTTTGTTTTAAGTGAGTACATAATAAATATCCTCCGGCATAGCCGGAGGTTTTTCATATGCGCCTGTAAGGCTTTGTTACCAGCCGCGCCCTAACAGGCGCACAGCAATCTGACATTTGCATCCAAATTCGTTACTTACTGCCCGTAAACGGGCTACCGGGGTACGGAATTGATAGTTATTCCCCCAGTTTATCCTGCTCCAGTTGGTGCTTTATGTAGTCCCGGATCTTCGAGGTATTTTTACCCACCGTATCCACATAATACCCTCTGCACCAAAACTCTCTGTTCCTGTATTTGAATTTCAAATCTCCAAATTGCTCATACAACATCAGGCTACTTTTGCCCTTCAGATACCCCATGAAGCTTGATACGCTCATCTTCGGCGGGATTTCCACAAGCATATGGATGTGATCTGCACAGCACTCCGCTTCCAGAATGTGCACATTTTTCCATTCACACAGCTTTCTTAGGATACTCCCCACTGCCCGGCGTTTCTCGCCGTAGAAAACCTGTCTTCGGTATTTAGGCGCGAAAACTATGTGATATTTACAGTTCCATCGGGTGTGCGCTAAGCTCTTTTCGTCCCCCATTGGGACCCCCTTTTGATTTCTTGTTTGACCATTGCAGTTGCCAGACCGCAAGGTGTTTTAACAAATCAAAAGGGGTTTTTATAACTGGCTCAAAGCTGAAAGCTTTACGGAACCTCCAGCCTAGCTGGAGGTTTTCTGTGCACAACGAACAAAAAAAGCCCTCTGCTCAGCAGAGGGCTCTTTCTTTGGTTTTTTTATTTCCCACATAGCAAAAACCCCACGCTTTTGGCATGGGGTCTCGGCTTGATTTGATGCCTGGCAGTGTCCTACTCTCGCATGGGGAGACCCCACACTACCATCGGCGCTACGGCGTTTCACTTCTGAGTTCGGCATGGGTTCAGGTGGGTCCACCGCGCTATGGCCGCCAGGCAAATTCTGTCTAAACTAACCCGCTATGCAATCTTTCACACAGCCAGCCAGCCCAATCTCGGAACATTCGCTGAAAATCAATATCTATCTCTCAAATACAAAACACCTTTGGTGTTGTAAGGTTAAGCCTCACGGATCATTAGTACTGGTTAGCTCAATGCATCGCTGCACTTACACACCCAGCCTATCAACGTCATAGTCTTTAACGTTCCTTCAGGGGGCTTAAAGCCCCAGGGAAGACTCATCTCGAGGCAAGTTTCCCGCTTAGATGCTTTCAGCGGTTATCTCTTCCGAATTTAGCTACCGGGCAATGCCATTGGCATGACAACCCGAACACCAGTGATTCGTCCACTCCGGTCCTCTCGTACTAGGAGCAGCCCCTCTCAATCTTCCAACGCCCACGGCAGATAGGGACCGAACTGTCTCACGACGTTCTAAACCCAGCTCGCGTACCACTTTAAATGGCGAACAGCCATACCCTTGGGACCTACTTCAGCCCCAGGATGTGATGAGCCGACATCGAGGTGCCAAACACCGCCGTCGATATGAACTCTTGGGCGGTATCAGCCTGTTATCCCCGGAGTACCTTTTATCCGTTGAGCGATGGCCCTTCCATTCAGAACCACCGGATCACTAAGACCTACTTTCGTACCTGCTCGAGCCGTCACTCTCGCAGTCAAGCTAGCTTATGCCTTTGCACTAACCTCACGATGTCCGACCGTGATTAGCTAACCTTCGTGCTCCTCCGTTACTCTTTGGGAGGAGACCGCCCCAGTCAAACTACCCACCAGACACTGTCCTCACCCCAGATTATGGGGCCGAGTTAGAACATCAAACATTAAAGGGTGGTATTTCAAGGTTGGCTCCATGCAGACTGGCGTCCACACTTCAATGCCTCCCACCTATCCTACACATCAAGGCTCAATGTTCAGTGTCAAGCTATAGTAAAGGTTCACGGGGTCTTTCCGTCTTGCCGCGGGTACACTGCATCTTCACAGCGAGTTCAATTTCACTGAGTCTCGGGTGGAGACAGCCTGGCCATCATTACGCCATTCGTGCAGGTCGGAACTTACCCGACAAGGAATTTCGCTACCTTAGGACCGTTATAGTTACGGCCGCCGTTTACTGGGGCTTCGATCAAGAGCTTCGCCTTGCGGCTGACCCCATCAATTAACCTTCCAGCACCGGGCAGGCGTCACACCGTATACGTCCACTTTCGTGTTTGCACAGTGCTGTGTTTTTATTAAACAGTTGCAGCCAGCTGGTATCTGCGACTGGCTTCGGCGCCGGGAGCAAGTCCCTTTACCTAATGCCAGCGTGCCTTCTCCCGAAGTTACGGCACCATTTTGCCTAGTTCCTTCACCCGAGTTCTCTCAAGCGCCTGAGTATTCTCTACCTGACCACCTGTGTCGGTTTGGGGTACGATTTAATGTTACCTGATGCTTAGAGGCTTTTCCTGGAAGCTTGGCATCAACTACTTCATCACCGTAGTGACTCGTCATCACACCTCAGCGTTGATAAGCAACCGGATTTACCAAGTCACTCCGCCTACATGCTTAAACCGGGACAACCGTCGCCCGGCTAGCCTAGCCTTCTCCGTCCCCCCTTCGCAGTAACACCAAGTACAGGAATATTAACCTGTTTCCCATCGACTACGCTTTTCAGCCTCGCCTTAGGGGTCGACTCACCCTGCCCCGATTAACGTTGGACAGGAACCCTTGGTCTTCCGGCGTGCGGGTTTTTCACCCGCATTATCGTTACTTATGTCAGCATTCGCACTTCTGATACCTCCAGCAACCCTCACAGGTCACCTTCAACGGCTTACAGAACGCTCCCCTACCCAACGAACGTATCCCTAAGCCAACTCGACTTTATTGGACGCATTGACGTCGCTGCGCTCCGTCAATCATTATCCACTGCCGTGAATTGTCTTGGGTGATACGTTCGCTGCCGCAGCTTCGGTGCATGGTTTAGCCCCGTTACATCTTCCGCGCAGGCCGACTCGACCAGTGAGCTATTACGCTTTCTTTAAATGATGGCTGCTTCTAAGCCAACATCCTGGCTGTCTGTGCCTTCCCACATCGTTTCCCACTTAACCATGACTTTGGGACCTTAGCTGGCGGTCTGGGTTGTTTCCCTCTTCACGACGGACGTTAGCACCCGCCGTGTGTCTCCCGTGATAACATTCTTCGGTATTCGGAGTTTGCATCGGTTTGGTAAGTCGGGATGACCCCCTAGCCGAAACAGTGCTCTACCCCCGAAGATGAGTTCACGAGGCGCTACCTAAATAGCTTTCGGGGAGAACCAGCTATCTCCCGGTTTGATTGGCCTTTCACCCCCAGCCACAAGTCATCCGCTAATTTTTCAACATTAGTCGGTTCGGTCCTCCAGTTAGTGTTACCCAACCTTCAACCTGCCCATGGCTAGATCACCGGGTTTCGGGTCTATACCTTGCAACTATTCGCCCAGTTAAGACTCGGTTTCCCTACGGCTCCCCTATTCGGTTAACCTTGCTACAAAATATAAGTCGCTGACCCATTATACAAAAGGTACGCAGTCACACCACGAAGGTGCTCCCACTGCTTGTACGTACACGGTTTCAGGTTCTATTTCACTCCCCTCGCCGGGGTTCTTTTCGCCTTTCCCTCACGGTACTGGTTCACTATCGGTCAGTCAGGAGTATTTAGCCTTGGAGGATGGTCCCCCCATATTCAGACAGGATGTCACGTGTCCCGCCCTACTCATCGAACTCACAACGTATGCATTTTTGTGTACGGGACTATCACCCTGTACCGTGCGACTTTCCAGACGCTTCCACTAACACATATGCTGATTCAGGTTCTGGGCTCCTCCCCGTTCGCTCGCCGCTACTGGGGGAATCTCGGTTGATTTCTTTTCCTCGGGGTACTTAGATGTTTCAGTTCCCCCGGTTCGCCTTGCATGGCTATGTATTCACCATGCAATAGTGCAACGAATTGCACTGGGTTTCCCCATTCGGGTATCGTCGGTTATAACGGTTCATATCACCTTACCGACGCTTTTCGCAGATTAGCACGCCCTTCATCGCCTCTGACTGCCTAGGCATCCACCGTGTACGCTTAGTCGCTTAACCTCACAACCCAAAGATGTTTCTTCTTTATTGGTGTGGCTGCGAACACACTCTGCGTCGTTGTGCAGTGCGCGCAATCCTCATGAACGTAGCGTTCACTCCGGTTGCTGTGCGCTGTACGCCTTGCTGAGTATCTTCTCGCTCACACTGCAACAATGATAAACACATTGGCATTGCAATTATTTGAGAGACTCTAATACAGGTTAATCCTTATCTCAGTACTTCTACGGAGAGATAAGTTTCAGCTGTATTGTTTCAATTTTCAGCTTGTTCCAGATTGTTAAAGAGCAATATCTTAAACACGACTTGTTAAAGTCATCTTTAAGATACTTTTGAGTTCATAAAGAACCGGTTGATAATGTCTTTCACTCATTATCGGAGTGGCGTCCCCAAGGGGATTCGAACCCCTGTTACAGCCGTGAAAGGGCAGTGTCCTAGGCCTCTAGACGATGGGGACACAAAAATTTCTACTGAATCATGGATTCAGTATTTTTGTGTAAAGGTGAGAATGTGGTGACACATTCGAACGACTGATGCAGTAAAAACTCGATACCGAGGCCTTACAACACAATCATCACCCTCATCAACAGGTGCTCTTGCTCGTTTACATTCATCAGACAATCTGTGTGGACACTACGCAATGCGTATCTGAGGTAAGGAGGTGATCCAACCGCAGGTTCCCCTACGGTTACCTTGTTACGACTTCACCCCAGTCATGAATCACAAAGTGGTAAGCGCCCTCCCGAAGGTTAAGCTACCTACTTCTTTTGCAACCCACTCCCATGGTGTGACGGGCGGTGTGTACAAGGCCCGGGAACGTATTCACCGTAGCATTCTGATCTACGATTACTAGCGATTCCGACTTCATGGAGTCGAGTTGCAGACTCCAATCCGGACTACGACAGACTTTATGTGGTCCGCTTGCTCTCGCGAGTTCGCTTCACTTTGTATCTGCCATTGTAGCACGTGTGTAGCCCTACTCGTAAGGGCCATGATGACTTGACGTCATCCCCACCTTCCTCCGGTTTATCACCGGCAGTCTCCTTTGAGTTCCCACCATTACGTGCTGGCAACAAAGGATAAGGGTTGCGCTCGTTGCGGGACTTAACCCAACATTTCACAACACGAGCTGACGACAGCCATGCAGCACCTGTCTCACGGTTCCCGAAGGCACTAAAGCATCTCTGCTAAATTCCGTGGATGTCAAGAGTAGGTAAGGTTCTTCGCGTTGCATCGAATTAAACCACATGCTCCACCGCTTGTGCGGGCCCCCGTCAATTCATTTGAGTTTTAACCTTGCGGCCGTACTCCCCAGGCGGTCGACTTAACGCGTTAGCTCCGGAAGCCACGCCTCAAGGGCACAACCTCCAAGTCGACATCGTTTACAGCGTGGACTACCAGGGTATCTAATCCTGTTTGCTCCCCACGCTTTCGCACCTGAGCGTCAGTCTTTGTCCAGGGGGCCGCCTTCGCCACCGGTATTCCTCCAGATCTCTACGCATTTCACCGCTACACCTGGAATTCTACCCCCCTCTACAAGACTCTAGCTTGCCAGTTTCAAATGCAGTTCCCACGTTAAGCGCGGGGATTTCACATCTGACTTAACAAACCGCCTGCGTGCGCTTTACGCCCAGTAATTCCGATTAACGCTTGCACCCTCCGTATTACCGCGGCTGCTGGCACGGAGTTAGCCGGTGCTTCTTCTGCGAGTAACGTCAATCCAACAACGTATTAAGTTATTGGCCTTCCTCCTCGCTGAAAGTGCTTTACAACCCGAAGGCCTTCTTCACACACGCGGCATGGCTGCATCAGGCTTGCGCCCATTGTGCAATATTCCCCACTGCTGCCTCCCGTAGGAGTCTGGACCGTGTCTCAGTTCCAGTGTGGCTGGTCATCCTCTCAGACCAGCTAGGGATCGTCGCCTAGGTGAGCCATTACCCCACCTACTAGCTAATCCCATCTGGGCACATCCGATGGCGTGAGGCCCTAAGGTCCCCCACTTTGGTCCGAAGACGTTATGCGGTATTAGCTACCGTTTCCAGTAGTTATCCCCCTCCATCAGGCAGTTTCCCAGACATTACTCACCCGTCCGCCGCTCGCCGGCAAAGTAGTAAACTACTTCCCGCTGCCGCTCGACTTGCATGTGTTAGGCCTGCCGCCAGCGTTCAATCTGAGCCATGATCAAACTCTTCAATTTAAGATTTGTTTGATTTGCTATGAGTTAACATAGCGATGCTCAAAGATTACTTTCTGCAAATATGCATTCGAACCGAAGTTCAAATGTGTACTGCTTTGGTCACTCTTCAAGACTTTGATATTGCTTCTGCCTGCCGAAACAGGCTTCGATATCGTCTTGCGAGTGCCCACACAGATTGTCTGATAAATTGTTAAAGAGCGTTCGTTACCCGTTTGCCTTGCGGCGAATCTTACGGTAACGCGGGAGGCAGATAATACGCTTTCCCGCTGAAGAGTCAAGAGTTTATTTGGTTTCTTTCGAAGTCAAACTCAATCATTTCTCTTCCTGACCCGGCGAAGTCTGTTTCGTTGTTCCCGGTCAGTGGAGGCGCATTATAGGGAGTTCCTGACAGCCTGCAACCCCTAATTTCAAAAAACTTTTCAACCGTGTTTTATTTCAACAATTTGCGGTCATAACCACCATTATTGTTACTTTTCGTACTGTAGCACCGAGAAATCCTGAGCAAAACCGCTAACCTGTTGCCAATCGGTATACTCAACTTCTTTACTGGTATCCGTTTCTCCCCCCGTCATGCGCATAATAAGTTGAATCATGACCCTATCTATCCATCGATAGCGTGGATAACGTAGCGCTCCAGCAAATACGGCGCACAATGTTGGCTGCCAAGGTGTGCTAAGTAAGAACTTGCGCACATAGGCATTAGTTTGTGGTGAACGCTTCTCTGGTTTGCGCGCAGTCAAATTGACGGCAAAGAACGCACTCGGCATCTGATTAAGTTGCTCGACGTGTTTATTGACGAATTTACTCAACACCGGACTGAAATGCCCATAACGAACAGAAGCACCAATCATCACTTGTTGATACTGGCTCAGATCTATTTGCCCCACCTCGGCCAAGTCCCGTATTTCGCACGTAGCTGCGGTTGATAACTCCTTAGCTATATAAGAGGCGATGGTTTGCGTTTGGCCGTCTCGGCTGGAGTAAAGTATCAATACTTTCATAGCAATGTTCCTTATGCAGAATTACTCACGCCAGAATGTTGGGGTGAAGAGAACCAGCAAAGTGAAAACTTCCAACCGGCCAAATAACATTGTTATCACTAATATCCATTTAGCAGCAGGATTCATAGAAGTGAAGTTATCAGCGACAACACCTAAGCCTGGCCCAAGGTTATTCAAAGTTGCAGTCACTGCCGCAAAAGCAGAAAACTCATCGACTCCTGTCGCGATGATGGCCAACATGCTGATAATGAAAACCAAAGCATATGCGGAGAAGAACCCCCAGACCGCTTCCAGTATTCGTTCCGGTAATGCTCGCCGCCCCAGCTTGATGGTGTAAACCGCATTCGGATGAACCAAACGTTTTAATTCACGCGAGCCTTGTAGATAGAGCAACAGGATACGGATAACTTTCAAACCACCACCGGTTGACCCAGCACACCCCCCGATAAACGCGGAGCATAATAAAAGTATCGGCAGGAACAACGGCCACTTAGAAATACTATCCGTTGTGAAGCCCGCCGTGGTCGCCATTGAGACCACTTGGAAAAATGCCTGATTTAAGGTTTCCAGCCCCGACTTATATACGCTGTGCTGCCAGAGCACCAAGGTACAAACGATAACTAGCGTCAATTGTACAAAGATAAACATACGGAATTCGGGATCACGCCAATAAACTTTCAAACTGCGGCCACTGAGTACAGCGAAATGCAGGCCAAAGTTACAGCCCGAAATCAGCAAGAAAATACCAATGATGGTGTTAATCGTTGGGCTGTTGAAATAACCGATACTGGCGTCATGGGTAGAAAAGCCGCCTATCGCGATAGTCGAGAAGCTGTGAGAGATAGCATCAAACACCGACATCCCCGCGGCCCATAAAGAAAGCGCACAGGCAATGGTCAGCAAGACATAGATAAGCCACAGTGTTTTTGCAGTTTCGGCGATTCGGGGGCGCATTTTATTGTCTTTCAATGGCCCTGGCATTTCAGCCCGGTAGAGCTGCATTCCCCCGACACCCAAAATAGGCAAAATGGCCACTGCCAAGACGATGATCCCCATGCCGCCCAGCCATTGCAGCATTTGCCGATAGAATAAAATGGCCTTAGGCAGTGAATCTAACCCCACCAGCGTGGTGGCTCCGGTGGTGGTCAGCCCAGAGAAGGATTCAAAAAATGCATCAGTTAGCGAAAGGTTCGGGCGCTCAGAGAATAAGAAAGGTAATGCTCCGACACTGCCCAGCACCGTCCAGAACAGCACTACAATCAGAAACCCCTCGCGCGGTTTCAACTCATGCTTCTGCTTGCGGTTCGGTAGCCACAGCAACAGGCCTATCGACAAAGCAACAAAGAAGGTTTCGCTGAAGGCACGGCCGGCACCATCACGATAGATCAAGGCCACTAGACCGGGAATAAACATTGTCCCGGAGAATAAGATGACTAGCAGGCCAACAATACGGGTTATGGCACGAAAATGCATTCCGGCACGTTCCTTAGCAATTCACTTGGATGGGGATTATTGCGAAATGGGCGTCAATTGCAACGTACCACGACTGAGATCCCGCAATTTATCCCCGACCTGACTGGCTTGAGTTGCTGGCAAAGAGAGATGAAGAGTCACGAGTTGTGCATATTCACTCTGTAAAATCTGGCCTTCAACCTGCTGTAATAGTGTTTCGACCATCGCGAGCTGCGCATAGTCACACTGCAAAGTATATTCTACCTGCGGGACTTTATATTTTACTTCAATCTGTTTTAACGCTTGCTGAACACCACTGCCATAAGCTCTGACTAACCCGCCAGTACCCAGCTTGATACCGCCATAATAACGCACAACCACCGCCGTAATTTCACCTATCCCACAGCCCATCAATTGAGCCAGAATCGGTTTACCCGCTGTGCCTGAAGGCTCGCCATCATCGGAAAAACCTAATTGCTGTGAATCTGTGGGTGTCCCGGCAACAAAAGCCCAGCAATGATGCCGGGCTGTTGGGTGTTGTTGCTTTACCTGCTGAATAAAATCTTTCGCTTCATTCACCCCACAGGTAGGAGCCAGTAAGGTGATGAATCGACTTTTTTTAATCTCTTCGCTGATAGTCACCGGAGCCGCAGGGATTAAATAAGGCTGCATCAGGCCAGCTTCAGGTCACGAGTCATGTTCTCAACCCGATTTTCATGAATAACGATATTGTCTTCTATACGAATGCCACCATAAGGCTTCAGTGTTTCAATAAGATCCCAATTGAAATGCTGACTGAACTCTCCTGAGCGCCAAGGTGCCAAGAGTGATTCAATAAAGTAGAGGCCCGGTTCGATAGTCAGCACCATGCGCGGTTGCAGAATACGGGTACAACGTAAGTAAGGATATTTGGATGGTGCGCTGAGATGCGCCCCTTTATCATCCTGCATAAACCCAGCAGTATCATGCACTTGCAAGCCTAGTGGGTGACCCAACCCGTGCGGTAGGAATGGACAAGTAATGCCTTGTTCAACCATCGCCTCTTCACTGATACCCGTCACCAAGTTATGAGTGCGCAGTAACTTCGCAATACGCTGATGCATCTGAACATTGTATTCGGTATAGTTCACGCCACACTTAAGGGTTTTAATCAACTCAAGCTGTTCATTATTAAGGTCTTTGATCAATGCGGCAAAATCGTTTTTACTGTCTGCTGTATTTTTACTGCCTGCTACATAAGTGCGGGTCAAATCAGCAGCATAGCCGTTGTATTCCGCGCCCGCATCAATCAGGAAACTACGAATCTCTGCCGGAGGCTGATGCTGCAAGGTGGTGTAATGCAATACCGCCGAATGTTCATTCAGCGCAACAATATTATCGTATGGAACATCAGTATCACGCTGACCTGTAGCCATCAGATAGGCCAGATTGATATCAAACTCGCTCATACCGGACAGGAATGCTTCATGAGCTGCGTTATGCCCAGCAACTGCCGTTTTTTGCGCTTCACGCATGCAGGCCAGCTCATAATCTGTTTTATAAGAGCGGTAGAAATGAAGGTAATCCAACACCGGTTTAGGGTTAATGTTTTCTGCACTGAAACCCAGCGCCTGGGCGCGTTGCTGAGCATAGCCAATGTACGCAACTCGCTCGCGCTGTACCGGTAACAGTTGTGCAATATCATTAGCGTTTACCAATGGTTGGATATCAATGGCCTTGGTCCAGAAGCTATCCGGTAGCGGCTCAACACAGTGCCAATAATCTACCGGGGAGTAAAACCATAACTTCGGCGTATTAACGCCATCAACCCATAACCAGCAGTTTGGAACTTGCGTCACCGGTACCCAAGCTTTGAATTGAGCATTAACCTTAAAAGGATAGTCGCGGTCATCAAGGAAAATACGTTGTAACTCACCGGAATGAATCAATAAAGCATCCAACTGATGGCGCTCTAACACATCGCGGGTGCGTTGTTGCAAGGTGGACAAATGTTCGTTATATAAAGAAGCCAGCGTTTCCATCACAGTACCCTTCGCTATTAGAACTTAATTTTTTCATCTTATCATAGTCGCCAAAGTCATGTTTCGACGACCTCTTATTTGCGAGTTAATTACGCTACCTTAAGCGCAAAACCGTCGTGAATAAATATGATAAAAATCAATTATCCCACCTGATTGACTGTGATCTTCACTGCAAAAAATCAATCTCTTATTTGCAATTCATTAACAAAATATCCACACTTCCTGAATATCTGGTCATACCAGATCACATGCGCTTATTCAGGAGATAGATATGCTCTACCAAAGCGAAACACTACAGCTTCACTGGCTGGAAAACGGCATTGCCGAGTTGGTGTTTGATGCACCAGGTTCAGTTAATAAGCTGGATACCCAAACTGTAGCCAATCTGGGCGAAGCCTTGGTTGTGTTAGAAAAACAAAGTGAGCTCAAAGGGTTGCTATTACGCTCAGCCAAAGCAGCCTTTATTGTCGGTGCCGATATCACCGAGTTTCTATCCCTGTTTAACGAGCCGCCAGAAAAGTTGCATCAATGGTTGGTTTTCGCCAACGATATTTTCAATCGTTTGGAAGACTTACCGGTGCCAACCATTGCAGCAATCAATGGGTATGCGCTGGGTGGCGGGTGTGAATGTATCTTAGCCACTGATTTTCGCGTGGCCTCGCCAGAAGCACGTATCGGTCTACCGGAAACCAAACTCGGTATCATGCCGGGCTTCGGCGGTTCAGTTCGTTTGCCACGGTTATTAGGCGCAGACAGTGCGCTGGAAATTATTGCGGCTGGCAAAGACATTATTGCCAAAGATGCCTTAAAAGTTGGGCTGGTTGACGCCGTTGTCGCCCCCGAAAAGTTGGTCGATGCCGCGTTAAGTATGTTGAAACAAGCGATTGACGGAAAACTCGACTGGCAAGCTGCACGTCGTCCGAAATTAGGGCCACTGAAGCTCAATCCGACCGAAGCCGCGATGTGCTTTACCATTGCCAAAGGCATGGTCATGCAAGTCGCCGGTAAACACTATCCGGCGCCCTTGACTGCCGTCAAAACTATTGAGGCCGCTGCAAAATTTGGCCGCGCTGAAGCATTGATACTGGAAACCAATAGTTTTGTTCCCTTAGCTGGTTCCAATGAAGCGCGTGCATTAGTCGGTATTTTCTTGAATGACCAATATGTTAAAGGTCAGGCTAAAAAGCTGTCCAAAGGTGTCAGCGCCCCCAAACAGGCCGCAGTGCTGGGTGCAGGGATTATGGGCGGTGGGATTGCCTATCAGTCGGCACTGAAAGGTGTGCCGGTCATTATGAAAGATATTAATGACAAATCCCTCACATTAGGGATGAATGAAGCGGCCAAGTTGCTGAATAAGCAGTTGGAGCGCGGCAAGATAGATGGCCTGAAAATGGCAAATATCTTAGCAACCATCCAACCAACATTAGATTATGTCGGCATTGAACGCGCCCAAGTCATCGTGGAAGCGGTGGTAGAAAATCCAAAAGTCAAAGCGGCGGTTCTGGCAGAGGTTGAAACGCTTATCGGCGAAGAAACTGTTCTGGCTTCTAACACTTCTACAATTCCGATTGATCAGCTCGCCAAATCCCTGAAACGCCCAGAAAACTTCTGTGGCATGCATTTCTTCAATCCAGTACACCGGATGCCGTTGGTTGAAATTATTCGTGGCACCAAAACTTCAGATAAGACTATCGCTGCAGTTGTGGCATACGCCACGCAAATGGGTAAAACCCCGATTGTAGTCAATGATTGCCCAGGCTTCTTTGTTAACCGTGTTTTATTCCCGTATCTGGCTGGATTCGGCATGTTAGTCCGAGACGGTGCGGACTTCCGCCAAATTGATAAAGTGATGGAAAAGCAATTTGGCTGGCCAATGGGCCCTGCTTATCTATTAGATGTGGTGGGCATTGATACCGCGCACCATGCACAGGCCGTGATGGCCGTTGGTTTCCCTGAGCGCATGAATAAAGATTATCGCGATGCGGTTGACGTGATGTTTGATAACCAACGGTTTGGTCAAAAGAATGGCCAAGGCTTCTACCGCTATACCCAAGATACCAAAGGCAAACCGCGTAAAGAGAATGATGAACAAGTAGACGCGTTACTGGCGCAAGTCAGCCAGCCGCTTCAGAAATTTAGCGATGACGATATTATCGCCCGTACCATGATCCCGATGATCAATGAGGTGGTGCGATGTCTGGAAGAAGGCATTATTGCCAGCCCGGCTGAAGGTGATATGGCGTTGGTATATGGCCTTGGATTCCCTCCATTCCACGGCGGCGTCTTCCGTTACCTTGATACCATCGGCAGTGCAAATTATGTCGAAATGGCTCAACGCTACACCCATCTTGGGCCGTTGTATCAAGTCCCGCCGGGATTGAGAGCCAAAGCCGAACATAACGAAAGCTATTATCCTGTGGCAGCAGCGCTGCTTGATGTTTCTATCAGTCAACCGGCATGAGGTCTGAAAACATGGAAAATGTAGTCATTATTGATGCCGTCCGTACACCGATGGGCCGCTCCAAAGGCGGTGCATTCCGACAGGTTCGGGCAGAAGACCTCTCCGCGCACTTAATGCGTGAAGTGCTGAGCCGCAACCCTGAGCTGAATTCCGCCGAAATCGACGACATCTATTGGGGCTGTGTGCAACAAACGCTAGAGCAGGGTTTTAACATCGCCCGCAATGCGTCTTTGCTGGCAGAAATTCCCCATAGTGTCCCGGCGGTAACAGTTAACCGCTTGTGTGGGTCCTCGATGCAAGCTTTGCATGATGGAGCTCGGGCTATCATGGTGGGTGATGCACAAGTCAGTTTGATTGGTGGCGTAGAACATATGGGCCACGTGCCGATGAATCATGGCGTGGACTTCCATCCAGGCATGGGCCGCACGGTAGCTAAAGCAGCCGGTATGATGGGGTTAACAGCTGAAATGCTGGCAAAAATCCACAATATCAGTCGCCAGTCACAAGATGAGTTTGCGGTACGCTCCCATCAGCGCGCTTATGCTGCTACTCAGGCGGGCCATTTTGCTAAAGAGATTGTCGCCACCAATGGGCATGATGCTGATGGCATATTAAAACGCTTTGATTTCGATGAAGTTATTCGCCCAGAGACCAATCTGGCTGGGCTAGCAGCTTTGCGTCCAGCCTTTGACCCGGTGAATGGCACAGTAACCGCAGGGACATCATCAGCACTTTCCGATGGTGCCTCTGCCATGCTTATCATGAGCGAATCCCGAGCAAAATCATTAGGTTTAACACCACGCGCCCGTATTCGCTCAATGGCTGTCGTCGGCTGCGACCCATCAATTATGGGATATGGCCCAGTACCCGCCAGCCAACTGGCACTAAAACGTGCAGGGCTTAAGCTCGAAGATATTGGGTTATTTGAATTAAATGAGGCGTTTGCTGCTCAGTCACTGGCTTGCCTGAAAGGCTTGGGTTTGTTGGAGAGCATAGATGATAAGGTAAACCTGAATGGGGGAGCCATTGCACTCGGTCATCCATTGGGCTGCTCAGGAGCGCGTATTTCTACCACGTTACTCAATCTGATGGAGCGACGTGACGTGCAATTCGGTCTGGCAACCATGTGTATCGGCTTAGGCCAAGGCATTGCTACCATCTTTGAGCGCGTATAACCCAAAAACATTTAGGGCCTGAATACAGGCCCTGATAACCAGAGTTTAGTTGCCGTTTTCCCGCCTGTCAGGGGCGGGCTTTTTTATCTGCCGTTTTACTTAGATAAAAGCGAAAGCATCACCATAGATATGCGCTTCCAGTGCACCACGCTCGGCACAAAAACGCTCACGAGCAATCTTTGCCATTTCAAAACGACCTGCAATATAAATATCCTGCTCAGCAAGAGAACCATAATCTTGCAATACGGCACTTAGCACAGTTCCGGTTCGACCACGCCAGCCTTCTTCTGGTTGCTCAACTACAGGGATAACTTTCAACTGCGGATACTGAATCGACAGCGCTTCTAATTCGCTGAGGTCATATAAATGCACAGCTTCGCGCCCACCCCAATAGATAGAAACTTCACGATCAGGTTGTTCTGCTAACGCCGCCAACAAAATTGAACGCGCATAGGAAAAACCGGTACCGCCTGCAATCAGTATCAGTGGACGATGACTGCCCTCGCGGAACCATGCCTCACCGTGAGGAATGTCCACATCCAACGTTTTCTCTTGCAGAATTCGGTCCATTACCGCCATGGCGTATAAATTCAGCTCCGAAGCCCCGATATGCAGCTCAATGGAGTCTTTTTGCAGTGGCGTGGATGCCATAGAGAATGGACGCTTATCGCGCTCATCCATCACAACCATCAAATACTGCCCAGCACGGAAAGAAAATGCAGATGCAGGTACCAATTGCACCCGGTACACCGTATCGGTAATGGCCTCTACGGAGGTTACTTTACAGCTTAAAGTTGTCATGCCTTCCCTCTGTCGGGTCATCAAATGCAAAACTAAGGACAAAATGGACGCCGGTTAGCGTTTCGTCTCTTTGTCACTGAAAATGGCGAGCTCGTCCCAAATAGCATCAACGCGGGCGCGGACTTCTTCATCCATTTTAATTGGACGCCCCCATTCACGCGGAGTCTCAGCTGGCCATTTGTTGGTGGCATCCAGCCCCATTTTCGATCCCAAACCGGAAACCGGTGAGGCGAAATCCAAATAATCTATTGGTGTATTTTCAATTAACACCGTATCGCGCGACGGGTCCATTCGGGTCGTAATCGCCCAAATAACATCATTCCAATCACGGGCGTTAATATCATCGTCACAAACAATAACAAATTTCGTATACATAAACTGGCGTAAAAACGACCAAACACCCATCATCACGCGTTTAGCATGACCAGCATACTGTTTCTTGATGGTCACCACAGCCAAACGGTATGAACAGCCTTCTGGCGGCAGATAAAAATCAACAATCTCTGGGAATTGCTTTTGCAAAATAGGAACAAATACTTCGTTCAGCGCAACGCCCATTACCGCCGGTTCATCGGGTGGACGACCAGTATAGGT
Source organism: Yersinia enterocolitica subsp. enterocolitica (assembly GCF_901472495.1). Classification (NCBI taxonomy): domain Bacteria; kingdom Pseudomonadati; phylum Pseudomonadota; class Gammaproteobacteria; order Enterobacterales; family Yersiniaceae; genus Yersinia; species Yersinia enterocolitica. The sequence goes on along the minus strand of NZ_LR590469.1, from coordinate 3,650,930 downwards.
TGAATGATAAATCGCGTCTTTGCGTTGGGTAATATGTGTGACGGTAAAGACAGGGAAGCTATCAATCTCGTTATAATAACCGGTATGGTCACCATAAGGGCCTTCCGGTGCCATCTCACCCTGCTCAATATATCCTTCCAATACAATTTCTGCACTTGCAGGAACTTCAAGTGAGTTGGAAAGACACTTTACGACTTCGGTTTTATGCCCACGCAATAAGCCGGCAAAAGCATATTCAGATAAAGTATCTGGCACGGGCGTTACCGCAGCCAAAATAGTCGCAGGATCAGCACCCAACGCGACGGCAACCGGGAAACGTTCACCAGGATGCGCTTCGCACCATTCTTGATAGTCTAAAGCGCCACCTCGGTGGGAAAGCCAGCGCATAATTAACTTGTTTTTACCCAACACTTGCTGGCGATAAATGCCCAGATTCTGCCGCTCTTTATGCGGCCCGCGAGTCACCGTTAGCCCCCAAGAGACTAATGGGGCAGCATCTTCAGGCCAACAGTGCATAACAGGGATTCGGCTCAGATCGACATCCTCCCCTTCCCACACTTGCTCTTGGCACGGGGCGGAGCTCAAGCATTTCGTCGGCATATTCAATACCTGCTTAAATTTAGGCAGCTTATCGAACAGGTCACGAAAACCTTTCGGCGGATCAGGTTCTTTCAGGAAAGCCAATAGCTTGCCGACATCTCGCAATGCACTGACATCTTCTTGCCCCATCCCCATCGCAACCCGCTTAGCCGTACCAAACAGGTTACACAGTACGGGCATGTTATAGCCCTTCGGATTCTCAAAAAGCAATGCAGGCCCGCCAGCTCGCAAAGTACGATCGGCTATTTCTGTCATTTCCAGATAGGGATCAATAGGCTGGCTAATTCGTTTAAGTTCGCCCCTCTGTTCCAGCAACGAGAGGAAGTCACGTAAGTCACGGTATTTCATGCTGATCATTTCGGCGGCTAGGTAATGCGCCATTATAGGCTGTCTTTATAGCAGTTGCTGTCTTTTTGTTAAAAATGAATGCAGGCCAACTCGAAAAAATAGCATGCTGCTATTTGGCATTAACATTTACCAGCACCGATAGAATGTTGTCGATATAAAATATAGCTAACTCTTTACATAACAAATATATATATCAAATGACGTTTTTTTTTGCTCACTGTATATGTATCCCCACTTTTGCTATGCTGCCAAGTAGTACCTAAAGGCATATGAAATTATGAAACATTGGCATTTATTATATTGTAAACGTGGTCAGCTTTTGCGCGCTAAAGAACACTTAGAGCGGCAAGAAGTGAATTGCTGGACACCGATCGTCACTATCGAAAAGATAATGCGCGGAAAACGAATTGAAACCACGGAAGCATTATTCCCGAATTATCTATTTGTGGAGTTTGATCCGGAACATATTCATACCACAACGATAAGTGCCACCCGAGGTGTAAGCCACTTTGTCAGGTTTGGTGTACAACCTGCGGTCATTCCGGCAACGGTTATTAGCGAAATGCAATCTCATACAACGGATAAAATCATTGCGCCAGAGATACCTACGCCTGGTGATACCGTGATTATTAAAGAGGGGGTTTTTGCTGGGTTACAGGCAATTTATACCGAACCAGATGGCGAGGCACGCTCAATGCTATTACTGAATATGCTCAATAGCCCAGTATTACAAAGCCTGGATAATCGTCAATTCGAAAAACAATAAGATACTTAACTCACAGTGCCAAGGTAGGTATTTCAGTGCCTACCTTAGTACTTATTATTGATAACCAATCTTCTTGATAACCAAACGGTTAACGCTGCATCTGATCGTCATGCAGCCATTGTGCGACTTGCTTAGCAAAATAGGTTAATACCCCATCCGCACCCGCGCGTTTAAAGCACAATAGTGACTCCATTACCGTCGGTTTCTCTTGCAGCCAGCCATTTTGTATTGCAGCCATATGCATCGCATATTCACCAGAAACCTGATAGGCAAAGGTCGGAACCCCAAAGGTATCTTTCACCCGGCGCACCACATCCAAATATGGCATACCCGGTTTAACCATCACCATATCCGCCCCTTCCTGCAAGTCCTGAGCGATTTCTTGCAACGCTTCATCGCTATTGGCCGGGTCCATTTGATAGGTTTTTTTATTGCCACCTTTCAAATTGCTACTGGAGCCAATTGCATCGCGGAATGGGCCATAATAACAAGAGGCATACTTGGCTGAATAAGCCATGATTTGTGTATGTACCAGCCCTTGAAGTTCTAACTTATCGCGAATAGCACCAATGCGGCCATCCATCATATCGCTCGGGGCAACAATCTCTGCGCCAGCGTCTGCATGTGATAAGGCCTGACGCACTAAAATTTCTTTGGTGATATCGTTAATGACATAACCATCAGCATCAATCACACCGTCTTGCCCATGGGTTGTGTATGGGTCGAGGGCAACATCCGTAAGAATACCTAACTCTGGTACAGCGTCTTTTAATGCACGTACAGTACGTTGTACCAGGCCATTCGGGTTATAAGCTTCTTCCGCGTGTAGTGACTTCATACCTGGTTCAATGACCGGGAATAACGATATGACCGGGACGCCAAGCTTGGCAATAGCCTCAGCTTCTTTCACCAACAAATCAATCGTCATACGCGAGACACCCGGCATAGACGAAACGGCTTGCTGATGGTTGTTTCCTTCCATAACAAACACCGGATAGATCAAATCATTAACTGTCAGCTGATTTTCAGCGACCAGTCGACGACTGAAATCATGACGGCGCACACGGCGCATACGGCGACCAGGGAAGGTGCCCGGAAATGCATAGCTCATATTGTTCTCCTAACTCAAACCAACCGGAAAATCCGGCGGGCGTTTTCATCAGTTTTCTGTCCCAGCCATTGAGGGTCTTCTTGTCGCCAGACAGCAACCTGCTGGACGATATGAGGCAGAAAGCAGGGTTCATTGCGGCGAGATGCAGGTTTAGGATGTATATCCCGCGGCAATAAATATGGGGCATCAGTTTCTAACAGCAATTGTTGGGCAGGAATACGCGGCAATAACGCCCTCAGCGCAAGGCCACGGCGTTCATCGCAAACCCAACCGGTGATACCGATAGATAAGCCCAATGCCAGACAGGAATCCAATTCATCAGCAGTACCGGTAAAACAATGCACAACAGCTGCGGGGATTTTATCTAGCCAGGGTGAAAGTAGAGTGATGAAACGATCATGTGCCTCTCGGCAATGCAGGAATACCGGCAAAGAAAGTTCAGCAGCCAAGGCTAACTGTGCTGTAAAGGCAACTTCTTGCTCAACTGGAGTAGAGAAATTGCGATTAAAATCCAGGCCACATTCACCAATGGCAACCACACTGACATGGGCTGCCAATGCCCTGATTTGCTGTTCCACATCTATTTGCCAACTGCTCGCATGATGGGGATGAACACCTGCGGTTGACCAGCAATAGTCCGGATAAGCTATTGCAAGCTCAAGGGCTGCCTGACTCTCTTCAGCATTTGTACCGGTAATCAGCATACCGGCAACACCAGCCTCTTTTGCCCGAGCCACGACTTGAGGACAGTCTTTTGTAAATTGTGAGCTGGTTAAGTTCACACCGATATCAAACATAAGTGTCCCAAAACAGAAGCCGCCCAGAGGGCGGCTAAAATATCAAAGTAGAAATTTAAGACTCTTTAGGATGATTATCGACTTCTTCATCCTCTTCCTCAACATCTGAACGCCGTTGTTTGCCTGTGTAGAAGCGAGCAAAGAATACACCCACTTCAAATAACAGATACATCGGAATCGCTAATAATGTTTGTGATAACACATCTGGTGGGGTGAGAAGCATCCCCACAACAAAAGCACCAACAAACACATAAGGGCGTTTTTTCTTCAATGCTTCAGGCGTTGTCACCCCAGCCCAGCACAGAAGAATTATCGCAATCGGTACTTCGAAAGAAATACCAAAAGCCATAAAAAGTGCCATAACAAAATCAAGGTATTTAGTGATATCCGTTGCGATAAGCACACTTTCAGGCGCTGTTTTGGCAAAAAAACCAAAAGCTAACGGGAAAACAACAAAGTAGGCAAATGCCATTCCCAGATAAAATAAGAAGCTACTAGATATCAGCAGCGGGACCATCAAGCGGCGCTCATGTTTATACAGCGCAGGGGCTATAAATGCCCAAACCTGATAGAGGATCATC